>SLSJ01000165.1 GCA_007130525.1 Ectothiorhodospiraceae bacterium
AATGTGAACATGACGGTGACGCTGATTGCGCCGATTGCCATGGAAGACGGGCTGCGCTTCGCCATCCGTGAGGGCGGCCGCACCGTGGGTGCCGGCGTCGTCTCGAAGATCATCGAGTAAAGGCACATGGCAAACCAGAAGATTCGAATTCGACTGAAGGCCTTCGACCACCGGCTGATCGACACATCGGCCGGTGAGATCGTCGAGACGGCGAAACGGACCGGCGCCCAGGTGCGCGGTCCGATCCCGCTGCCGACGAAGAAGGAACGTTTCACGCTGCTGACTTCGCCGCACGTGAACAAGGATGCTCGTGATCAGTACGAGATCCGTACCCACAAGCGGCTGATGGATATCATCGACCCCACCGACAAGACTGTCGACGCGCTCATGAAGCTCGACCTTGCCGCCGGTGTCGATGTCCAGATCAAGCTGTACTGATGTACGGCGCGTAGTTTGAGCCCGGTCATGAACCGCATGGCCGGGACTCTTTGTCTCTGAGGAAGTAACGATGGCTATCGGAATCGTCGGTCGTAAGCGCGGCATGACGCGGGTTTTCACCGAGGACGGTGCGTCCGTCCCGGTAACCGTGATTGAGGCGACCCCAAACCGGATCACGCAGCTCAAGACCAGCGAGGTCGAAGGCTATCGTGCGGTGCAGGTCACCACCGGTTCGCGTCGCCCGTCCCGCGTCACCAGGCCGCAGGCTGGTCAATTCGCCAAGGCGGGCGTGGATGCCGGGCGCGGGTTCTGGGAGTTCCGTCTCGATGAAGGTGAAGGCGACGAACTCCAGGTCGGCGGCGAAATCAAGGTTGACGTGTTCGAGACCGGGCAGATGGTGGATGTGCGCGGCACCAGCAAGGGCAAGGGTTTTGCCGGCGCGGTGAAGCGTCACAACTTCCGCACCCAGGATGCCACCCATGGCAACTCGCTCGCGCATCGTGCGCCGGGTTCCATCGGCATGGCGCAGACACCCGGTCGCGTGCTCAAGGGCAAGAAGATGGCGGGGCAGATGGGCAATGTCCGCAACACCCAGTTGAACCTGCAGGTGGTGCGCGTCGATCCCGAGCGCAATCTACTGCTGATTCGTGGCGCGGTTCCCGGCGCCACCGGCAGCGATGTGCTGGTGCGGCCGACCGTCAAGGCCCGCAAGGCGGGGGATAAGTGATGGAACTGCAGATTCACAACGGCGGCAAGGTCGAGGTGTCCGACAAGACCTTTGGTCGGGACTTCAACGAAGCCCTGGTGCACCAGATCGTCACCGCGTACATGGCCGGCGGCCGTGCCGGAACGCGCGCGCAGAAGAACCGTGCGCAGGTCAGGGGCGGCGGCGCCAAGCCCTGGCGACAGAAGGGCACCGGTCGTGCCCGTGCCGGCACCAATCGCAGCCCCATCTGGCGGCACGGCGGCGTGACCTTTGCCGCGCGGCCCCAGGACCATTCCCGGAAGGTGAATCGGAAAGCCTACCGGGCCGGCATTGCCTCGATCTTCTCCGAGCTGGCGCGCCAGGGTCACCTGGTGGTGACCGAATCCATCGCCGTCGACGAGCCCAGGACCAGGGCTCTGGTCAAGGTTCTGGAAGGCTACGGGCTCAGCGATGTCCTGATCGTCACCGAGGACGTGACGGAGAATCTGTACCTGGCATCGCGGAACCTTCATACCGTGGAAGTGACCGACGTGAACGGTCTCGATCCGGTGAGCCTGATCGGCTTCCGCGACGTGCTGATTACCGTGGATGCGCTGAAGCGTGTCGAGGAGTGGCTGGGATGAATCAGGAGCGTATGTACCAGGTGCTGCTGGCTCCGCACGTGTCCGAGAAGACCACCATTCTCGCCGACAGCGGCAACCAGGTGATTTTCCGGGTGCTGAAGGATGCCACCCGCGCCGAGATCAAGCAGGCGGTCGAAAAGCTTTTCGACGTCAAGGTACGCAAGGTGCAGACCACCGTGGTGAAGGGCAAGGCCAAGAGCTTTGGCCGGATCCGTGGCCGGCGGTCTGACTGGAAGAAGGCCTACGTGGCCCTCGAGCCCGGCCAGGATATCGATTTCCTGGGCGGCGAGTAACGGATACGCAAACGCGACGGACAAGAATCATGGCACTGCTCAAGGCAAGACCAACTTCTCCAGGCCGGCGTTTCGTCGTCTCGGTTCGTGACGGCGAGCTGCACAAGGGCGACCCCTACGGGCCGCTCGTGGAGAAGAAGACCAAGACTGGCGGGCGCAACAACTCGGGTCGGATTACCACCCGGCATGTGGGTGGCGGCCACAAGCAGCGGTATCGCGTCATCGACTTCAGGCGCAACAAGGATGGCGTACCGGCCACCGTGGAGCGCCTGGAATACGATCCGAACCGCAGCGCCAATATCGCACTGGTGCTTTATGTTGACGGAGAGAGGCGGTATATTATCGCGCCCCGCGGCCTGAAGGTCGGCGCAACCATCCAGTCGGGGGACGAAGCCCCGATCAAGGCTGGCAATACGCTCCCGCTGCGGAACATCCCGGTGGGTACCCAGGTGCACTGTGTCGAGATGCGGCCCGGAAAGGGCGCCCAGCTTGCCCGCGCGGCAGGTGCGAGCGTGCAGCTGGTGGCCCGGGAAGGCTCCTACGCCACCCTGCGCCTTCGTTCCGGTGAAATGCGCAAGGTGCCCGCTGAATGCCGCGCCACCGTGGGCGAAGTCGGCAACGCGGAGCACAGTCTGCGCTCGCTGGGCAAGGCCGGCGCCAAGCGCTGGCGCGGTGTGCGGCCGACGGTCCGCGGTGTTGTCATGAACCCGGTGGATCATCCGCATGGTGGTGGTGAGGGGCGCACGTCCGGCGGACGTCATCCCGTCTCCCCGTGGGGTATGCCGACGAAGGGGTACAAAACCCGTTCCAACAAGCGTACCGACAAGTTCATCGTGCGTTCGCGCCGGAAGAACAAACGCAGCTAGAGGTCGTGACCCGTGCCACGTTCAGTCAAGAAAGGACCATTTGTTGATCTTCACCTCGTCAAGAAGGTGGAGCAGGCGGTGGAGGCGAACTCCAAGCGCCCGATCAAGACCTGGTCACGCCGTTCCATGATCCTGCCAGACATGGTGGGTCTGACCATTGCGGTGCATAACGGCCGCCAGCATGTTCCGGTGCTCGTCTCCGAGAACATGGTGGGCCACAAGCTGGGCGAGTTTGCCGCGACCCGGACATACCGGGGTCACGCGGCGGACAAGAAGTCCAAGAGGTAAGTGACTCATGGAAGTCGCAGCTAAATTGAAGTTTGCGCGGATCTCCCCGCAGAAAACGCGCCTGGTGGCCGACCAGATTCGCGGCAAGAGCGTTGCTCAGGCCCTGCAGATACTGGAGTTCAGCCCCAAGAAAGGCGCGGCGATCGTTCGCAAGGTGCTGCTGTCAGCCATTGCCAATGCCGAACACAACGAGGGCGCCGACATCGACGAATTGACCGTCTCCACGGTGTTCATCGACGAAGGTCCGGCGTTCAAGCGAATTCAGCCGCGGGCCAAGGGCCGCGCGAACCGTATTCTCAAGCGCACGAGCCACATCACAGTGAAAGTGGCCGAGCAGTAACGGGGGCAGTATGGGACACAAGATTCACCCAACCGGTTTCCGCCTGGGAATCACCGAAGAGTGGCGCTCCATGTGGTATGCGAACACCAACGAATTCGGTGACTACCTGAATACGGACATGCGGGTGCGCAAGTTCATCAAGAAGAAGCTTTCGCATGCCTCCGTGAGCAAGATTCGCATCGAGCGGCCGGCCCGCAATGCCGTGGTGACGATTCACACGGCGCGCCCGGGCATGGTGATCGGCAAGAAGGGCGAGGACATCGAAGTCCTGCGGCGCGAGATCAGTACGCTGATGGGCGTGCCCGTGCAGGTCAACATCGAGGAAGTGCGCAAGCCCGAACTCGACGCGCAGCTCGTTGCCGAGAACGTCGCCCAGCAGCTGGAGCGGCGAATCATGTTCCGGCGCGCCATGAAGCGTGCGGTGGGCAACTCCATGCGCCTCGGCGCCCAGGGCATCAAGATTCATGTCGCCGGCCGTCTCAACGGTGCGGAGATCGCGCGCAGCGAGTGGTATCGCGAAGGCCGGGTGCCGCTGCATACCCTGCGCGCCAACATCGATTACGGGCTCGCCGAGGCGAGAACCACGTACGGGATCATTGGCGTGAAGGTCTGGGTGTTCAAGGGCGAGATCCTCGAGCCCGAGGTCTTCCAGGCCGCGGATGCCGCCAAGGCCGCAGCCGCCGCGAAATAAGGATCAGCAGTCATGTTGCAACCGAAGCGGACGAAATTTCGCAAGCAGCAAAAGGGCCGGAACTACGGTCTCGCGACCCGTGGCGACCAGGTGAGCTTCGGCGAGTTCGGCATCAAGGCCACCACCCGTGGTCCGATTACCGCGCGCCAGATCGAGGCGGGCCGGCGAGCCATCAACCGCTACGTCAAGCGTGGCGGCAAGGTCTGGATCCGGATCTTTCCGGATGTGCCGGTTACCTCGAAGCCGCTGGAAGTGCGCCAGGGCAAGGGCAAGGGCAATGTCGATCACTGGGCGGCCAGGGTCCAGCCCGGCCGTGTTATCTACGAGATCGAGGGTGTCTCCGAGGAAGTGGCGCGCGAGGCTTTTCGCCTTGCCGCCGGCAAGCTGCCCCTGAAGACGCGGTTCGTGACCCGGACGGTGATGTGATGAACGCGAAAGAATTGCGCGAGAAGGATGTGGACGGTCTGAAGGAGGAGCTCCTGGAGAAACGAAAGGAGCAGTTCAACCTGCGCATGCAGTCGGCCACCGGACAGCTCAGCCGGCCCGATCTGATGCGCAAGGCGCGGCGGGATATCGCGCGGATCAAGACCGTGCTCAATGAAAAGCTGAAGGCGGGTGAGTCGTCATGAGTGAGGATACAAAGGTTGTGCGCACCCAGGTGGGCCGCGTGGTCAGCTCCCGGATGGACAAGACGGTGACGGTGCTGATCGAGCGCATGGTCAAGCACCCGCTTTATGGCAAGTTCATTCGTCGCTCCACCAAGCTGCACGCCCATGACGCCGAGAACCAGTGCCAGGAAGGTGACGTCGTGTCCATTGAGCAGTGCCGGCCGCTGTCTCGCACCAAGACCTGGCGGCTGGTGGAAGTCATCGAGCGCGCCCGGCGCTGAGGCGCGGGCGTCGGCAGGCGGACGTGAACGAGGCAGGTAGAACGTCATGATTCAGATGCAGAGTATTTTGAACGCTGCCGACAACAGCGGTGCGCGCGAGGTGATGTGTATCAAGGTGCTGGGAGGTTCCAAGCGCCGTTACGCCGCCATTGGCGACATCATCAAGGTCAGCGTCAAGGACGCGATCCCGCGAGGCCGGGTCAAGAAGGGCGAGGTATACAACGCGGTGGTGGTGCGCACCCGGCGTGGCGTCCGCCGGCCCGACGGTTCGGTAATCCGTTTCGACGGCAACGCCGCGGTGCTGCTGAACAACCAGTTGCAGCCAATTGGAACCCGCGTATTCGGTCCGGTCACACGGGAACTGCGTACCGAGAAGTTCATGCGCATCATCTCGTTGGCCCCGGAAGTGCTCTAAGGCGGAATACAGTCATGCAGAAGATCAGGAAGGGCGACGACGTCATCGTTATCGCCGGAAAGGACAAGGGTCGACGCGGCACGGTCATCCGCGTTCTGCGCGAAGACAACCGTGTCGTCGTCGAGAACGTGAACATGGTCAAGAAGCACCTGAAAGGGAACCCGCAGCGCGGGGAGTCCGGCGGCATCCAGGATAAGGAAGCGTCGCTGCACATCTCCAATGTGGCGCTGTACAACCCGGCCAAGGGCAAGGGTGACCGCGTTGGCATCAAGGTGCTTGAGGACGGCCGCAAGGCGCGTTACTACAAGTCCAACAACGAACTGGTTGACGGGTAGGATCATGGCGAGGCTGGCAGAACAATACCGGAACGATGTGGTCGAAAAGCTGCGTGAGCGTTTCGGCTACGACAACGTGATGCAGGTGCCGCGGATCACCAAGGTCACCCTCAACATGGGGCTGGGCGAGGCGGTCAAGGACAAGAAGATTCTTGAGCACGCCACCAGCGACATGGCGGCCATTGCCGGCCAGAAGCCCGTGGTGACCTACTCGCGCAAGTCCATCGCCGGGTTCAAGATTCGCGATGGCTGGCCCATCGGCTGCAAGGTGACCCTGCGCCGCGAGCGCATGTGGGAGTTCCTTGACCGCCTGATCAATGTGGCTGCGCCCCGTACCCGTGATTTTCGCGGCTATCCGGTGAAGTCATTCGACGGTTCGGGCAACTACAGTCTCGGCGTCCGGGAGCAGATCATTTTCCCGGAACGGGATTTCGACAAGGTGGACCAGATTCGCGGGCTGGATGTGACGATCACCACCAGCGCCAGGACGGACGAGGAAGGCCAGGCGCTGCTCGAGGCGTTCAACTTCCCGTTCAGGAAATAGAAGAGGTCGGTTATGGCAAAGGTGTCCATGGTTGCGCGGGAAAGGAAGCGTGCTCAGTTGGTGAGGAAGTACGCGGCAAAGCGCGCGACGCTGAAAGTGATTATCCAGGATCCGGAGGCATCGCCCGAGGAGAAGATGGAGGCACAGGAGAAGCTGCAGAAGATGCCGCGTGATGCGAGCCCGGTGCGTGTCCGCAACCGCTGCAGCGTCACCGGTCGGCCGCGCGGCTACTACCGCAAGTTCGGCCTCGCCAGGAACAAGCTTCGTGAAGCCGCCATGGACGGGATGATTCCCGGCCTGACCAAGTCCAGCTGGTAAGGCGTGACAGCGCCCTTCGGCGTATCGGCATACAGGTAAAAGACATGAGCATGACCGATCCAATCGCTGATCTGTTGACCCGGATCCGCAACGCGCAGACCGCGGGCAAGGCCGAGGTCACCATCCCGTCGTCCCGGCAGAAGCAGGCGGTGCTGACCGTCCTCAAGGACGAGGGCTACGTGGAGGATTTCCGCGTCGAAGGTGACAGCAAGCCGCAGCTGGTGGTGAAGCTGAAGTATTTTGAGGGTCGGCCGGTGATCGAGACCATCAAGCGCGTCAGCCGCCCGGGTTTGCGGATCTACAGGGACACCGCTTCCCTGCCGACGGTGTGTGGCGGGCTCGGGGTGGCCGTCATTTCCACCTCCAAGGGCGTGATGAGCGATCGTACCGCCCGCGCTGCCGGTATCGGCGGCGAGGTTCTGTGCGAAGTATTCTGAGGCAGGGTTTTCAGCATGTCCCGAGTAGCGAAGAAACCGATCAGCATCCCGTCCGGCGTCCAGGTGACGATCGACGGCGGCAGTGTCAAGGTCAAGGGCCCCAAGGGCGAGCTGTCGTTCCAGCTGCATGACCAGGTGAAGGTCGTGCAGGAAGGTGAGGAACTGCTCTGCAGCCCCAAGGGCGAGAAGCAGAGCACCGTGGCCATTACCGGCACCACCCGCGCGATACTTGCGAATATGGTGACGGGTGTCAGCAGCGGCTTCGAGCGCAAGCTGGAGTTGCGGGGCGTCGGCTACCGGGCGCAGGCCCAGGGCAAGTCGCTCAACCTGACGCTGGGCTTCTCGCATCCGGTGGATTACGTGGTCCCGGACGGCATTACGGTCGAGACGCCGAGTCAGACCGAAGTGGTGGTTCGGGGAATCGACAAACAGCAGGTTGGCGAAGTGGCCGCGCAGATCCGTGCCCATCGTCCGCCGGAGCCCTACAAGGGCAAGGGCGTGCGTTACGCGGACGAGCGTGTGGTCATGAAGGAAGCCAAGAAGAAGTAGGCGGGTAGATGATCATGGACAAGAAGACTGCGCGTTTGCGTCGGGCCCGTCGTGCGCGGGCAAAGATCCGCGAGCTGGGCTCGTTCCGGCTCACGGTGCATCGCACGCCCCGGCACATCTATGCCCAGGTGGTCGACCCGCAAGGCGAGCGTACGGTTGCCGCGGCCAGTACCCTGGACAAGGATCTGCGCGGCCGGCTGCAAGGCACCGGCAACTGCGATGCGGCGGTCGAGGTGGGCAAGCTGATTGCGGAACGCGCCAAGGCCGCCGGCGTGGAGGCGGTCGCGTTCGACCGCTCCGGATTCAAGTATCACGGTCGGGTTCGGGCGCTGGCTGACGCCGCGCGTGAAGCCGGACTCCAGTTCTAGACCTGCGGACTCGCAGGACCAGAGACGAGATTATTGCGATGAACGACAGCAACGACGGCCTGCAGGAAAAACTGATTACCGTCAATCGCGTGGCCAAGGTGGTCAAGGGTGGTCGCCAGTTCGGCTTTACCGCGTTGACCGTTGTGGGCGATGGCGCGGGCCGGGTCGGCTTTGGCTACGGCAAGGCGCGCGAGGTGCCGGCCGCCATCCAGAAGGCCATGGAGAAGGCGCGCAACAGCATGATCAGCGTCAGCCTGCGCGACAACACGCTGCAGTATCCGCTGACCGCGGAGCACGGCTCCAGCAAGGTGTTCATGCAGCCGGCCTCGGAAGGTACCGGCATCATCGCCGGTGGCGCCATGCGCGCGGTGTTCGAAGTGCTCGGCGTGCACGATGTGCTCGCCAAGAGCATCGGCTCGCGCAATCCGATCAACGTGGTGCGTGCCACCATCCGTGGCCTGAAGGCGATGAATTCGCCCGAAGAAGTCGCCGCCAAGCGCGGCAAGACCGTCGAAGAGATCCAGGGCTGAAACCATGGCCAAGAAGAAGCAGCTTAAGGTTACGTTGAGCCGCAGCAGATTCGGCCGTCTGGCAAGCCATCAGGCCTGCGTGGCGGGCCTTGGGCTGCGTCGCATGCACCAGAGCGTGCTTGTTCAGGACACGCCCGAGAATCGGGGCATGATCAACAAGGTGTCCTACATGCTCACGGTAGAGGAAGTTTGAACATGCGTTTGAATACGCTGAAACCGGCCGCAGGCAGCAAGAAAGAGGCCAAGCGCGTTGGTCGCGGTATCGGCTCGGGAAACGGCAAGACGGCCGGACGTGGTCACAAGGGACAGCACGCCCGCTCCGGCGGATACCACAAGGTGGGATTCGAGGGTGGTCAGATGCCGCTGCAGCGGCGTGTGCCCAAGATCGGCTTCCGCTCCCGCAAGGCCCGGTACACCGACGAGGTCCGCCTCTCGGAACTGGTCAAGGTCGAGGGCGGTGTGGTCGATCTGCTGACCCTCAAGCAGGCCAGGGTCATCTCCCAGCAGGCGAAGAACGCGAAGATCATTGCCTCCGGTGAGGTAAATACGGCCGTCACGGTGCGTGGTGTGGGCGTTACCAGGGGTGCCCGCGCCGCTATCGAGAAGGCGGGCGGCACAGTCGAAGACTGATTTAACAGGCGCTTGCACTTATGTCGTCTCTCGGAGGAATCGCCAAACTGACGGAAGTTCGTCAGCGGCTGATGTTTGTACTGATCGCGCTGATCGTGTTCCGGATTGGTTCGCATCTGACCATCCCGGGCATTGACCACGGCGCCATGCAGGATCTGTTCGAACGTCAGCAGGGTACGATCCTGGATATGTTCAACATGTTCTCCGGTGGCGCGCTGGAACGATTGAGCATCTTTGCCATCGGCATCATGCCGTACATATCCTCCGCCATTATCATGCAGCTGATGACCGCGGTGGTTCCGTACCTGGAACAGCTGAAGAAGGAAGGCGAGGCCGGCCGCCGCAAGATTACCCAGTACACCCGGTATGGTGCGCTGGGTCTGGCCATCGTGCAGGGCATAGGCGTCAGCGTGGCGCTGCAGAACCAGGGTATTACGCTGGCCGGTGCCGGTGCGGGATTCGACTGGGCGTTTACCTTCACGTCCACGGTGACCCTGGCGACGGGCACCATGTTCCTGATGTGGCTGGGTGAGCAGATCACCGAGCGCGGTATCGGAAACGGTATATCGATCATCATCTTCGCGGGCATTGTCTCCGGACTTCCCAGCGCCATCGGGGGCACTCTCGAGCTGGCGCGGACCGGCGAACTGAGCATGGCCCTGGTCGGTTTCCTGCTGATCGGCATGCTGGCCATTACCGCATTCGTGGTGTTCATCGAGCGCGGCCAGCGCCGGATCACCGTCAATTACGCCAAGCGGCAGCAGGGCCGCAAGATGATGGCGGCGCAGAGCACGCATCTGCCGCTGAAGCTGAACATGGCGGGCGTGATTCCGCCGATCTTCGCGTCCAGCATCATCCTCTTCCCGGCCACGCTGGGAACCTGGTTCAGCGACCCCGAGGGCGTAGGCATCGTGAACACGCTGGCCAACACGTTGCGCCCCGGGGAGCCGCTGTACGTGATGTTCTATGCGCTGGCGATCGTCTTTTTCTGCTTCTTCTACACGGCGCTGGTGTTCAACTCCAAGGACACCGCCGAGAACCTGAAGAAGTCGGGTGCGTTCATCCCGGGCATCCGTCCGGGCCAGAACACGGCCCGCTACATTGATGGCGTGATGACGCGGCTGACTGCGGTCGGCGCGATGTACATAACGGCGGTGTGCCTGCTGCCCGAGTTCCTGATTCTGTACTGGAACGTGCCGTTCTACTTCGGGGGTACCTCGCTGCTGATCATCGTGATCGTGGTCATGGACTTCATGTCGCAGCTGCAATCGCAC
>SLSJ01000147.1 GCA_007130525.1 Ectothiorhodospiraceae bacterium
GCGCCGCCTTGCGGCGCGCTTACCGCCCCGGCAATCTCGTATCCGTCGACCAGTCGTGGACGATGACGCCCCAGGGAGCTTCGCCGACAGCGATGGTGTTCGTGACTTCCAGGGTCTCCATGTCGATCACGGAGACGTCGTCGCTCTCACCGTTGGTGGCATACATGACGGTGCGTTCGCGATCGGTACCCAGACCCCAGACACGATAACCCACGTCGATCTCGTCGATCAGCTCCAGGGTTTCGGCGTCCAGCACCGAGACCACGTTCTGGCGACCCATGGCAACGAACAGCTTGGTGCCGTCACGGTTCTTGCGCACGTCCTTGGGCCGTGCCTGACGGCTGCCGAAACGCTTGCGCTCCACCACCTCCCGCTGCTCGATATCGATGATCGCTATCTCGCCGGCCACCTCGGACGTGACGTAGAGCAGCTTGCCGTCGTAGCTGGGAGTGAGTTCGCGCGGGCGGGTACCGACAAGGATGTTCGCCACCACCTCATGGTCGGGCCAGGAGATAAGGTGAACCATGTGACTGGACTCGCTGACCACCGCGATGTAGTCGCCCACGGGCGTGGAAACCACGCCTTCCGGCTCGAGCCCCACATCGATGGCGCGGACGATCTCGCCCTTTTCCGGATCGATCTGCATGAGCTGGGCGGTCGCCTCGTTGGATACGTAGATGTGACCGCTTTGCGGATGCACCGTGAAGGCTTCCGGATCGATACCGCCGGGAATCTTGCGGATCACCTCCATCTCGTAGGGATCGACGATGGCAATCTGGTCATCGATACCCAATGCCACGTAGAGCTTGGTGCCGTCCAGCGAGAAGCCCATGTCGCGGGGGCGCTGCCCCACGTCGAAGGTCTTGATCACCTCATGGGAGTCCGGATCGATCACGCTTAGCGTGTGTTCCCACTCGTTGGAAACGAATATCCGGCCCGTAAGCTCTGTCGCGGACGCCTGTGCGACGGGAAGCAGCAAGGCGAATGCAAGCCACAAGATTCTAAACCTCATGAGATTCATTCCTCTGAAGCATTGTTGTTGGGGGATTCCGGTCTGGCGATATTGCCGGTAGCATGCCGCGAATTCATTCCTCGGCACAGCCATCGATAATGCCGAGGGTATCCATGTCATCGCGATCAACCACGCCCTCGACGGGGGCCTCGCCAAGCACCCGGTCATCCTTGACGATCCAGAGCGGCTGGCGCAACTGTCCGTTGTCGCGGAAACTCAGCGGCTGCCCCTTGGAGGCGTCAAAACTGGTGAGCCCGTGCAGGTGCTCGTGCAGCGTCTGCAGGTCCGTCGCCTGCGTGCGGGTAACGGCATCACCGACCAGGCGCACGGCGACGAATGCCGTCCAGGCCGCCTCGGTCATGGGCTCGTCGTACGTGGTGGTGTAGCGGCCATTGAGGTCGCCGGACGAATAACGACGAAACCGGTGATGGTGGGCAACCGCGTCGACATCCGCATCCGGCTCCTTTTCGCGCCACTGGGCGACGGCATCACTACGCATGCGCTCGCTGGGAATGATGCTGTAGAGATTACCCGGGCAAAGGGTCCGCAGATCATCGTCCTCGGCAAGGGTGTTGAAGACCGGCAAGTCAGGGTGCCGTTCAACAAGGCCTTTCACTGACTTCGCGTCGGCGGCCACCACCAGCGCCACCAGACCATCGGGGATATCCCCGGCATCCACCGACTCGAGGGAAAACTCATAGCCGATGAAGCGTCCGGCCACGTTGATTTCGTCCAGGCCCATGCTCGCGCCTCGCCAGGAGGAACTGTCAGTGTCACCCACGAAGCCGATGGCGGCGCTGGTAGTATCCGCAATCGCACTGTTGCCCGTGAGGGCCAGCACGAGTAGCGCTGCCGCCATCCCCGGAGTTCCCCGAATCGAACTCATGGTGTGTCTCCTCCATGTTGCGTATTTCGCCGGCCGCGCCCGGCAGCCGTTTCCCTGTCCGATCCGCGATCCTGCGGTTCAGATGGCAGCCAAAGCAAGCGCACATGGCATTCGGCGGTTGTTCACTTCGTTGGACGCAGTGTGACAGCTCGGGTTCAGTCGGGGACCGGGATTTGTTCCCGAACAGTATCCCACGACACCGTGTTGACCCCGACAAACCCGCTGAACTCCCGCCTCAGGGGGAAAGGCACCATTGTCCCGACCGGCGGCAGTAGCTCATGGCATGTCCATTGCTTATATCTATGGCACAATTCGCCATTAAAATTTCAAGGGGGAGTCTCGAACACCGTGCCCGCAAAGCCCAATATCCTTCATATGCTGGTTCCTGATGCACGTGTCAGTCCGTTCGACGTCAATATGGCGATCGACGCCGGGTTCGGGCACGTAATTCCATATCCCACAGTGACGCTCGACGACATGGTCAACCTGGTTCAGGATGCCATATTTTCCCGTGGCCCCACCGGCGTTCGTCACACCGGCATCTTCATTGGCGGGCGCGATCCCTGGATGGCGCTGGACATGCTGGAGGCATCCAGGTCGGCGATGGTGCCACCGTTCGAGGTGGCCGTGTTCGCCGACCCGTCCGGAGGCTATACCACGGCAGCCGCACTGGTTGCCGTGGTCGACGCCCGCTTGCACGAGGCCGGCGTCAGCGCCGGGCTGAACGGTACCGAGGTGGCGATCTTCGGCGGCACCGGCCCGGTAGGCGTGGTATCAGCCGTGCTCGCGGCCGACGCCGGGGCCGGAGTCACCATCGTCAGCCACAGGTCCGAGAAGGTTGCGCGGGAGCATGCGGATTATGTTTCGGAGCGTTTCGGCGTTAAGGTGGCCGGGGCCGACGGCTCCACCCCGGAGGCCCGCGGCAGGGTTCTGGAATCGGCCCAGGCGGTAATGAGCACCGCCAAGGCCGGGGTACAGATCCTCAGCGAGAAAGAATTGATGACAGCCCCCGAACTCCGGGTGGCTGCGGACGTGAACGCCGTTCCACCCCTCGGGCTGGAGGGAATCGGCGTCACCGACAAGGGCAAAGTCCTGGAAGGTTCGGCCAGAGGTGCAATCGGTGTCGGGGCTCTTGGGGTCGGCGACATCAAGTATCAGACCCAGTATCGACTGTTCCAGGACATGCTGGCGGCAAAGGGAGCGGTGTATCTCGAGTTCCGCGCCGCCATGGAACGGGCAACGGAACTGCTCGCCTGAGATGAGCCGACCGGTTGCACGTGAGCACGGGCGCCTGCGTCCTGCCACTGCTTCAGCGGTGGGGTAAGCGCCGGGTTCGGCAGTCCACATAGGGAGGACAGGACTGTGGGAGTTTTCAATCTTTTTAAAACACAAGATGAACCGCAAACACAATCGCAAGGAGTGAGTACCATGGCACGCATTAACAAGATGCTGGTGGGTGAAGCCCTCGTCGGTGACGGCGCCGAAGTGGCCCACATCGACCTGATTATCGGCCCGCGCGGAAGTGCTGCGGAAGCGGCTTTTGCCAGCACTCTGACCAACCAGAAGCAGGGTGTGAACGGTCTGCTGGCCGTGGTGGCGCCGAACCTGATGTGCAAGCCGGCCACGGTCATGTTCAACAAGGTGACCATCAAGAACGGCACCCAGGCCACCCAGATGTTCGGTCCAGCCCAGCGCGGCGTGGCCATGGCCGTTGCCGATTGCGTCGAGGACGGCACCCTTCCCAAGGAAGAAGCCGACGACCTGTTCGTCTGCGTTGGCGTGTTCATCCACTGGGAGGCCAAGGACGACACCAAGATCCAGGACTACAACTACGAAGCCACAAAGCTGTCCATCAAGCGTGCAGTGAAGGGCGAGCCTTCCGCCGCCGACATGGTTGCGCAGAAGGGCAAGGCTTCGCATCCGTTTGCCGCCCACGACTGATCTGGCGGACCGACCCAAGGGTCGCCTGTAATGGCGGCCGGCGACATAAAGGCCACCATCCGTGACGGATGGTGGCCTTTTGCACTTTGGGGCACTGATTCCGTCAATCGGCCGATTCGTGCAGTGGCTATTCCACCAAACCGCGCGAACGGCTCAGGGAGAGAGCACCACGGCGCCAGGATTCGTCGGTATTTCCGGCAATGCGGACAGTGTCCCGCGCGAGTCCCTCACCGCTTTCGGTGTCCATGATCTCCAGTTCCATCGACAGGATCAGCTCACTGACCTTGAAAACCCTCGGCATGAAAACCTGGTCTGCGCCCAGCTCGCGGCCGATCCGGGCCTGGCAGCGTCGGCAGTTCTCGAGGCGCTGTCCGGCCACATGCTGCTCTATCAGCGCATCGAGCTCGCCATGATCCACCAGTACGTATCGATCACTGGCATCCAGCGCAGCCCTCAATGCGCTGGTGTAGTCGTTCAGCCGCTGCTGCTCCTCGGGACTGATCGGCATGCGCTCGCTGCCATGGATGATCACCGCATCGAGTACGGCCACGCGCTTCACCTCCTCTGCCGCGTGAAGCAGGCCAGCGAAGCCCAGAAGTACCGCAACCAACAGCAAATGCCGAAAATGAACAGTCATTTATTTCCTCCGGCCCACAGGGGGCAGCATGCGTTGAAAAATGGTGTCCCGCATGACTACCAGGTGCCGTAACGCCGCGGCAACGTGAATCAGCACCAGCACAAGCAGGGAATAGGCGAGAAAGGTGTGTATGGCCGCAAATATGTCGTTGAAGAACTCGTTCTCATCCGCCCAACTGCCCAGATCCACGGGAATCCCGAGGTAGTAGGTAGGGTAGCCGGTAAAGGACGTCGTAAAGAAGCCGGAAACCGGAAGCAGGGCCATGAGAACATAAAGCGTCCGGTGACTGATAGTCGCAGCCGTGCGTTCCCAGGACGGCACGTCCCCCGGCAGGGGAGGCGCCGGATGACGCACCCGCCACCAGAGCCGAAGCATCAGAAGCAGCGCCACTGTGAGACCGATATTCTTGTGGTGTCGAAAAAACCATGCGCGTGTGTCGTCAAACGGCAGGTCAACCATGTACCAGCCCATGGCGATGGCGACGAGAATCATGATCGCCATGACCCAGTGCAGGCCGATGGCCGTCAAGGTATAGCGGCGTGATTCCCTGCGACCTTCCGTCGGCTGCATCGTGACTCCTCGGTAATCATTACACCTTCCTCCCGGCAGGCCGGGTGTGTCTGTACAGCTTGCGTTCCCGGGACTTCCGGGGAAGAGCAAACCGTGTGCCGGCAGACTGATGACCGACTGCCAACACGGCGCGCCCTGTCAGCGTGGAGCAAGGAGGCGCGGCACCCGTGGCCCGTTACGAGACTTGCGGCACAGGCGTATTCACTTGGCCACATGAATGGGCCGAAAGTTCCCCGGTAAACGGATTGTTCAGCAAACGGAACTCCCCGGAGCGCACTATCCCGGCGCTGGCCGCAGCATCATACGGGCGAATGAGCGACCACTGCCAGCGGCCGAAACCATACCGTGCGCGTGGGCGCGAACGCCAGCCACTGCCGGGGTTGCCTCCCGGCGCTCCGGGGAGAGCCGCCGATTGCTGGCCGGGATGCCATTCGCGCTGCTATGTTTTAGTGTTGTGATGGAACAATGACGACCCGACGCTTGTCCATGGGTTCAAGAACCTATCACCTTGAGGAGCGATCATGAAGCGATACCTGTCCTTACTGTTGCTGCTGCCGCTGATGCTTGCGGTGCCGCTTTCGGCGATGGCGGATGAAGATCGAAATGAACGACCGGAGCGTTATGACTACCCAACCATGGACCGGTATCAGTGGATCGAGGAGTGCATGTACCGGCAGCAGTCCCGTGCCTACGAGACGCTTTACGCCTGTGGATGCGCCATTGACGTCATTGCCGAGCATCTGCCTCATGAGACGTTCATCAGCGCTGACACCGCCGAGAAGGCGGCTGGTGTCTCCGGTGAGTCGGGAGAATACCTGCGTTCACCGGATATCAGCATCCAGGAACTGCGGATCGCCTATGGCGAGGCCAAGAACGAGGCCGACAAGCGCTGTTTCGTACGGCCGAACCGCATGAAGGGTATCTGGCCCGACTTCTGATCGAAGCGGCATCGGCTCGACCGAAATGAACAAGGCGTTCCGCCCGCGAGGGCGGAACGCTTTTTTCTGCCCGGCCGCCCACTGCGTTACCGGCAGGTGCGGCATCAGGAGATGTACGCCGGTGGCCTAGCCCGCATCTCTCACCGCCCTTCTACTACGCACGCCGATCTGCTCGCTGTGTCGGGGCGTGCTCCCTGCAGCCGGCTCGACGTAGTGTCAGCTACGCCTTCGCCGTCTTCCGATCCGTGCCCCCCGTCACAGCGGCATCTCGACGCCCTCGCGACGAACGGCGGTGAGAGATGCGGGCTAGCTGGCTACCGCCGCCCGTCACCAGGTGCGTATGCCTATCTGATCCCGGCGTCCAGGGAATCCGACACACACTGGCGACGGCAATGCCGGCGCATTCACGGGGCGGCGCCGTTATCGCACTTGCCGCGTGGCAACCAGCGGTACCGCCCCGATAGCCGCCGCACCGAACCGGCGACCGGGCACCCGCAGGGACCACCCGATAGAGCACCCGTTGTCGGCATCGCACACCCCGAATGCGGTGTCGCGCTGCTTTACCGCGGAATGACCGCGGCACAGCGAGGGCGCGGGCTGCATCGCGAGAAATGCGATACCAGCCCGACCGTGCGTGTGAAACAGGCCCTCCTCAAGCGTGACGCGGTTAACGAAGTGTGACTCAAACGAAGCACCCCTCCGTCGGAGTGAACACCTCGCACCACCACGGTGCGCCGACTCGCGAGGACGCCGAATGCCCGTCACCAAGGTCTTTTTCAGTCGCTTGGCAGAGCCGCATTGTAGCCGCCTCGACGTTGGCCTATATCTTGAATGCATACAGGCACGGTGGAACCCGGTATCCACCGATGGGTCGACGACGGCCCATTCCGTTCATACCGGAAACAAGCTAGTGCGGTGGCGACACCCCCAACACGTCGCCAGACGCCAATCAAAATGATCAGGAGGGGGAAAGAGATGACTCCAAGGAGACTTCACCATTCCACCGTGGCCCTTACGGCCGCGGTTTCTGTGGGGGCTGTAATGGCCTCCGGCAACGCGTTTGCCAACGCCAATCTGATGGAACTCATGGCGGATACGGGCAACAACGCGATCACCGGCATCAACTATGCCGGTACCCGTTACAGTGAGCTTAACGAGATCAACCGCAACAACGTCCACCGGCTGGTACCAGCCTGGACCTTCTCCACCGGTGTTCTTCGCGGTCATGAAGGTGAGCCCATCGTGATCGGGGACATGATGTATGTACACACTCCGTTCCCCAACAACGTGTACGCCATCGATCTGAATACCCGCCAGATCGTCTGGTCCTACGAGCCTGATCAGGATTCCGCTGTTATCGGCGTCATGTGCTGTGACACGGTTTATCGTGGTCTGGCCTATGGCGAGGGCAAGATCTTCTTGCAGCAGGCCGACACCACGCTGGTTGCGCTGGACGCTGAAACCGGCGAAAAGCACTGGTCGGTGCAGAACGGTGATCCGGCCGTGGGTGAAACCAACACCAACGCGCCCATGGTTGCCGGCGACAAGGTCATCACCGGTATTTCCGGCGGTGAGTTCGGTGTTCGCGGCTTCGCCGTTGCCTACTACATCGAGGACGGCTCGCAGGCCTGGAAGGCCTACAGCACCGGTCCTGACGACGAAATGCTGGTGGATCCCGAGAACACCACCAGCATGCTCGAGCCGATCGGCGAGAACACCGGGCTTGACTCCTGGGAAGGTGACGAGTGGACCCGCGGTGGGGGCACCACCTGGGGCTGGTTCACCTACGACCCGGACCTGAACCTGGTTTACTACGGAACCGGCAACCCCGGCACCTGGAACCCGGCCCAGCGTCCCGGCGACAACAAGTGGTCCATGACGATCATGGCCCGCGACCTGGACACCGGCGTGGCTCGCTGGCTCTACCAGAAGACCCCGTGGGACCAGTGGGACTATGACGGCATCAACGAGAACATCCTGGTCGACCAGGAGATCGACGGTGAGATGCGTCAGATCCTCGTGAACTTCGACCGTAACGGCTTCGGCTACACCCTTGATCGGGAAACCGGCGAACTGCTCGTTGCCGAGAAGTATGACGAGACCGTCAACTGGGCCACCCATGTGGACATGGAAACGGGTCGCCCGCAGGTGGTGGACGAGTACGCTCCGGGCGTTCAGGGTCCGGACGTGAACACCCAGGGCATCTGCCCTGCGGCACTGGGTTACAAGGACATGCAGCCGGCGTCCTTCTCGCCGCGTACCGGCCTGTTCTATGTACCCACCAACCACATCTGCATGGACTATGAGCCCTACGAGGTGTCCTACGTAGCCGGTCAGCCCTACGTTGGCGCTACCCTGAGCATGTTCCCCACCCCCGACAGCTTCGGCGGCATGGGCAAGTACATCGCCTGGGACGCCACCAAGGGCGAAGTGGTCTGGGAGCAGGAAGAGAAGTTCGCCGTCTGGAGTGGTTCCCTGACCACAGCCGGTGACGTGACCTTCCATGGCACCCTGGAAGGCTACATCCGTGCCCGTGATGTGCACACCGGCGAGGAGCTGTGGAACTTCCGCACTCCGTCCGGCATCATCGGCAACGTGTTCACCTACGAGCACGACGGCAAGCAGCACATCGGTATCCTGTCCGGCATCGGTGGCTGGGCCGGTATCGGCATGGCCGCCGGCCTGGAAGGTGATACCGAAGGTCTGGGTGCCGTGGGTGCCTTCCGTGGCCTCTACGACCACACCCGCCTGGGCGGCACGCTGACCGTGTTTGCTCTGCCGGACTTCGACTGAAGCCGGTAGTCGGGTAAACTCGGTGGGGCCGACCTTCCGGTCGGCCCCTTTTTTTGTCCTGATGCATCCCGTTTCTGCATGACACGGGAGATTTTTGCTTCGTATATAAACTTTTCGAACCCCCGGCACTCAAAGACGGTGGGTGAACAAAGAACAACCATTGGAGGTTGGCATGAAGGAGAAGGTCATGAAGTCAAGGGTCAGCCGACTGATCCTTTCCATGATGCCAGGCTGCGGGCTGATCGCCCTTGGCGTTTTCGGGCTCGGCAGCCCGGTACTGGCCAATGGGGTTGCAGAGGAGGCAGCGAGCGCCAACAAGCCCTATACCGTTGAGTGCGAGCGTAACGAGGAAGGTCGACGCGTCAGTTGCACCGTGGACCAGGACACCTTCGTGGGCTGGCGCACGTTTGGCGGCAACTGCGCACAGTGCCACGGCCAGGATGCGGTGGGTTCGTCGTTCGCGCCAAACCTCATCCGGTCCATGGACAACATGACGGAAGAGCAATTCTATGCTGTCCTGGAAAACGGGCAGGCGGGTGGACAGATGCCGGGGTTTGCCGAAAATCCCAATGTGTGGCGGCACAAGGAGCGCCTGTACGGCTACCTTCGCGCACGCGCCGACGGTGAACTGATCGGTGGCCGCCCTGCTCGATTCGACCAGTAACCGATTGGATCTACGCAGGCGATATGCTATCGGCCGGGGCAACGGAGCACAGGCCGGGCCCCGGCTCGATAGGGAGGAACGCTGACGATGTTTGACTTTCTTATCAACCGCATCCGCCAGCTGGGGGTGCGCCATGGTCCCGTTCTGCTGGCGGCATTATGCCTGCCGGTAGTCGCTTCGGCGGACATGTTCACGCGCGACCATGGCGGACCACCCGAGGAACGAGGGGTACTACGCGTGTGCGCCGACCCCAACAGTCCGCCCTTCTCCATGGCGGACGAGAGCGGTTTCGAGAACAGGCTTGCGGAACTGATCGCCGAAGACCTGGGGCTACCGCTCGAGTACACCTGGTATCCCCAGCGTTTCGGCTACACGCGCGCAACCATCCGCCGCTGGCTGGAGGAAGAGGGCCGCTACCGCTGCGACGTGCTGATGGGCGTACCACAGCAGGCATCAGGGTTTTCCACCACGACGCCGTACTACCACTCCACCCATGTAGTGGTATTCCCGAAGGATAGCGGCCTGGAACTGGAACAGGCCTCCGACCTTCTTGCCCTGGACGCTCAAACCCAGAGCCGGATCCGCATCGGTGCGTTCGACCGTTCCCCGGCAACGGACTGGCTTATTCGCAACGGCCTGCGCAGCAATATCAAGGGATACATTCTTGCTGATGGCGATCTTTCCTTCTATGCCGGCAAGATCATCGAGGACGACCTGATGAACGGCACCATCGACGTCGCCATCATCTGGGGGCCGATAGCGGGCTACTTTGCAGCCAAGGTCGAAAAGGAAATGGTGCTGCTGCCGCTGCAATCCGCCCCGGGGGCGCAATTCGACTATCCGGTGTCGATCGGGGTACGCGCGGGTGATCATGAGATGCTGCGTCCGCTCCAGGTCGCGCTGCGCAACAACCAGGAAAAGGTCGAAGCGCTGATCGAGGAGTACAATCTCTACAC
>SLSJ01000070.1 GCA_007130525.1 Ectothiorhodospiraceae bacterium
CTCAGGGTGGACGAGGCGGTGCTCACCGGCGAATCGGTGCCGGTGGAGAAGATCACGGATGTGGTCGACGAGGACGCAGCGCTGGGCGATCGTCTGAACCTGGCCTTCTCCAGCACTCTGGTGAACTACGGGCAGGGCACCGGGGTTGTCGTCGCCACCGGCGACAGCACCGAGATCGGCCGCATCAGCGCCATGCTCGCCGAGGTGGAAACCATCTCCACGCCGTTGCTGCGCCAGATCGGTGTCTTCGGGCGCTGGCTGGCGGCCAGCATCCTCGCCCTGGCTGGAGCCACCTTCCTGTTCGGCCTGCTGTTGCGGGATTATGCGCCGGCGGAAATGTTCCTCGCCGCCGTCGGCATTGCCGTCGCCGCCATCCCGGAGGGGCTGCCGGCCATCATGACCATCACGCTGGCCATCGGTGTGCAGCGCATGGCGGGTCGCAATGCCATCATCCGCCGCCTGCCCGCGGTGGAGACGCTGGGTGCGGTGACGGTCATCTGCTCCGACAAGACGGGCACGTTGACGCGTAACGAGATGATGGTACGAAGCATCGCGACGGCGGACGGAGCATACGACGTGTCCGGCGCGGGTTACGGGCCGGAGGGTGCGATCAAGAAGGATGACGAAACGGTCGATATCGAGGCGGATTCGGAATCGGTGCTGACCGAACTCTGTCGGGCGGGGTTGCTCTGCAATGACGCCTCGCTGGAGCACTCGGAGGACGAATGGGTTCTCCGTGGCGATCCCACCGAGGGCGCGCTGCTGACGCTGGCGATGAAGGCCGACATGGACCACGCGCAGTTGACTGCCGACATGCCGCGCACGGATGCCATTCCGTTTGAATCGGAACACCGTTTCATGGCCACCCTACACCACGACCATCACGGGGACGCCGTGATCTACGTCAAGGGTGCACCGGAACGGATCCTGGAAATGTGCGAACACCAGCTCTCGGCGGATGGCGAGCAGCGGCTCGATACCGAGCACTGGAACAAGGTTATGGACGACACGGCGGACCAGGGTCAGCGCCTGCTGGCCATCGCCAAGCGCCCGGCTCCTTCGGACCAGGAGACGCTTGAGTTCAAGGACGTGGAAAAGGGGCTGCTGTTGCTCGGACTGGTCGGCATCATGGATCCGCCCCGGGACGAGGCCATCGAAGCCGTGGCGCAGTGCCGCGACGCCGGCATACGGGTGAAGATGATCACCGGTGATCACGCCCGGACCGCACGCGCCATCGGACGGGAACTGGGAATCGGGGACGGCAGCTATGCGCTCGCCGGGCCGGATCTGGAGGACATGGATGATGACGAATTGCGGAGCGTTGTCGCGGACACCGACGTGTTCGCCCGCGCCAGCCCGGAGCACAAGCTGCGCCTGGTCCGGGCCCTGCAGGCCGAGGGCGATGTGGTGGCCATGACCGGCGACGGGGTCAACGATGCGCCGGCGCTCAAGCGGGCCGACGTTGGCGTGGCCATGGGCCAGAAGGGGACGGAGGTGTCGAAGGAGGCCAGCGAAATGGTGCTGGCCGATGACAACTTCGCATCCATCGCCCGCGCCGTGGAGGAGGGTCGCACGGTCTATGACAATTTGCGCAAGGCGCTGCTGTTCATGCTGCCTACCAACGGCGGTCAGGCCAGCGTGATCATCGCTGCGGTACTGCTCGGCCTGGTCATGCCGATCACGCCGGTCCAGATCCTCTGGGTGAACATGGTTACCACCGTGACCCTGGCGCTGGCGCTTTCCTTCGAACCCACCGAACCGGGGGTTATGACACGGCCGCCGCGACCACCGTCCGCACCCATACTGTCCGGGTTCCTGGTCTGGCGTGTCGGCTTCGTGTCGCTGCTCCTGTTATTTGCCAGTTTCGGCATGTTCCTGCTGGTCTGGACAGAGGAGGAGATGATTGATCTGGCACGCACGGTGGCGGTGAACACGCTGGTGATCTGCCAGATCTTCTACCTGCTCAGCGCCCGCTACGTCATGGCGCCGGCCTGGTCGCGTGGTTTGGTGGCCGGCAATCCCTGGGTTCCCTCGGCCATAGCCGGCATCGTGGTGCTGCAGCTGCTGTTCACCTATGCACCGCCGATGCAGTTGCTGTTCGGAACAGAGTCGTTGCCGCTGTCCACCTGGGGCTGGATGGTGGGTGTGGGCCTGCTGGTTTTCGTTGCCGTGGAACTCGAGAAGCACTTCGTCAGCAGGTCGAACCGGAAATCCGCGGCGCCCGCCCGGGTCGATGAGGGCGCCCGGGTTAGTGGGGGCCGCGACAAATAGCGGCGGCCTCGACCCGCGCCAAGGCCGCGGTGGTCAGCCGGGGCCATCCGCCGGTTTCGGCCGGGCAACCCGACTGAATACGTCGCCCAGGCGCTCGGTGAGGGCCTTGCGGATCCATAGCAGCAGCATCAGGCTGGGAATGACCATCAGCGTGGTGAGGAAGAAGAACAGCGCCCAGTCGCCGCCCAGCCCGTCCACCATGAGGCCGCTTCCCGCCGCCAGCGTGGTGCGGCTCAAGTTCCCCAGTGAGGCCATGAGCGCGTACTGGCTTGCCGTATAGACTCGGCTGGTGAGGTAGGAGATGAAGGCGACGAATGTGACGGTCGACAGCGCCGTGGTGAAGTTGTCGGCGATCACTGCCACCGCGAACAGCCACATGTGCGGACCGGCCAGTGCCATGACCGAGAACAGCAGGTTGGTGGAGGCCATGGCGATACCTCCGATCAACAGTCCCTTGAAGATGCCGAAGCGCACGTTGACCAGGCCGCCCAGCAGCGTGAATACCAGCATGGTGGCCCAGCCCATGAACTTGGAAACCATGCCGATATCGGTGTTGCTGAAACCGATTTCACGGTAGAAGACGATCGCCATGCGGCCCATGAAGGCCTCGCCGATCTTGAACAGCAGTATGAAACCGAGAATGGCGAGGGCGAGACCGAGGCCGTTGCGGCGAATGAATTCGGCGAAAGGCTGCAGAACCGTCACCGCAAGCCAGGCAAGGGCCCGCGTTGCACCGTTGGTGTCTGTTCTCCCGGCCAGGGCGGCGCGCATGCGATTCTCGTCTTCCCGCTGGCGCTCCTCGCGGTTGGAGGCCGGCTCCGGAATCATCAGCGTGAACAGCATCAGTGCGACCATCACCAGCGCCAGGAACTGGTAGACGTTGCCCCAGTCCCAGCCGGGAAGGTCGGCCAGCACCAGCGCGACGCCCCCGGGCAGCCCGAACCCTGTCCACCAGCCGGCCGTGGTCATGGCCGACGCCGCCGTGAGCTTGTCGTTCTCACCGACGTCGATGATCTCGATGCGATAGGCATCAATGGCCACATCCTGGGTTGCCGATGCCGTGGCGATTCCAAGGCCGATGGACGCCGTCCACAGGTAGGACAGTGACGGATCCGTGAACGAGATGGCCAGCGTGGTGGCGGCAATCAATAGCTGCGTGGCAAGAATCCATCCGCGGCGCTGTCCCAGGCGACCGCAAAGCAGCGGCAGTCGGACGCGGTCCAGCAAGGGCGCCCACAGGAAATTCATCGCATAGATGATGGCGATGCTGCCGAAGGCGCCGATCGCCGTGCGCGTCAGTCCCGACTCGAACAGCCAGGCGGACAGGGTGGAGCCAATGAGCACCCACGGAAATCCGCTCGCGAAGCCCAGCAGGAAGATGATTCCCAGGCGTCGGTCGTTAAACAGTCGCAGATATGCGCCGATGGTTCCGTTCCCGTGTCGGATCAGGTTGCTGCTCGCATCCTGAGCCAGCTATCGGAATCTGGCAAGTCGGTGACGGCGGTTGACCTTTATCGGCAGATCGCCCCCGGCGGAACTGACGCGGGAGGTCAGCTCAGGGCCAGCCGAGGCAGGTCAAAATTCGTTAATTCAATGACATATGTTGCTGGCACGGTGTCTGCATTGATTAGGCCGCAACGGGCAGGAAGGACCTGCCAATCGGACGAGCAGGAGACAAGTCATGAGTTACGGTCTGGATATTGCCATTGCTGCTTATCAGATTGGGCGCCGCTACGAAATGGGCGAGGGCGTGGCCATGGACATGGAGGCGGCCGCCCGCTTCTACCTGCAGGCCGCCATGCGCGGCCTGGCCGAGGCGCAGCACGCCCTGGGGTTCCTGCATGCCACCGGCCAGGGTGTCCGGCGGGATGAAGTGCTCGCCGTTCGCTGGCTGCGCGAAGCCGCCGACCAGGGTCACGCCGATGCCCAGCATAACCTCGGCGTAATGTATACCGAGGGGCGTGGTGTCGACGTTGACTACGGCGAAGCCGTGAAGTGGTTCTACCGCGCGGCCATGAACGGCAGCCAGTACGCGCGGGAATGGCTGGAGACCCAGACCCACGGCGAGAACAGGGTCACCACCGGGTAGGAACATACGCCCCGCCGGTGACTCCGATCAGGAGTGCGCCAGTTCGGCAATGGCAAATTTGGACGGGCCGGAGCTTCCTCACGCGGGGCTCCGGTTTTTCTTCGCCCTCTTCCCGCTCCGGTCCCGATCATGGCGCCTGCTCCCGGTCAGCCTTCGCCGGTGCCAGTCGTTCCCTGCGTCTGGCCAGCCGCCGCCACAGCAGGCCGTCTGGACGTACCTCGCCCGTGTGGACATAGCGCAGCGAATTCAGGTTGTTCAGCAACTCGCGCATGCCTTTCTGGGCCGGCAGTGCTCCGCAGAAGAGGATGCGATCACCGGATTCGAGCACCATCTCCGGATCCGGCAGCAGCATCCTGTCATCGCCCCGAGCCAGCAACAGCGGCAGGCAGGAAAGCTGCCGGTCGCGGTTTCTTGGATCGCGCAATACACACCCGAGCGGTACGGCCTCACCCAGTTCCAGGGTGCGCGCAAGCGCAGGGGTGCGGTTGTGGCTGATGCGGATGGTCCAGCTCTCCGGTACCAGGCCGCCGGTGACGGCCCGTATGCGTTTCGCAAGTTCGGCGTGCCAGGAGGGCTCGTTCTTGCGGGCGTCCTCCAGGAATTCGCCCAGCAGCGGTGTGTTCAGGACCGAAAGGATGTGGCTCGTGGTGATGTAATTGGGCTCCACGGCGAGGTCGGGCTCTGCGGCCTGGTACAGTACCTTGTTGGCCATGCTGTTGACGCGCGCGGCAATGAAAATGTCCGGGCGCATGGTCCGCGCCGTCATGATGATGGACAGGTTTTCGGCGTCATCCGGTGTTCCCGCCAGCAGCGCGTCGGCGGATTCGATACCGGCCTCGGTGAGCGTCGACGCCTCGGTGCCCCTGCCGCGAACGAAGGTATCCGAGGGTTCGGCGGCATCGACATCTTCCTGCACGATCACGACTCGCACCCCGGCCGCGTTCAGGGTCCGTCGTACCGCCCGACCGAAACGGCCGTAGCCGCAAAGAAGCCAGGTTCCTGACGGAGGTTCTGGGCGCTCCGGAAGCCGCGTATTGGGAACCCCGGAGAGCCAGTCATAAATGCGGTGCATGTCCGGATCGACAATCGCCATCTGCAGCCGGTCGGCGAAGCTCTCGAACGGGTTGATCACCTGGTCGGTGCCGCAGGAGGCCATGTTGGCCGCAGCCTCCGCCGTTTCCGCCCGACACATGACCGTGAGACCCGGGTTCAGCAGTTTGCCGATGATGGCGGTGCGCAGGTTGACGTGGTCGTTATCGGTAATGGCCAGCAGTGACATGCACCAGCGACTCTTGAGCCCCGCGGTCAGCAGGTTCTCCGGGACGCCGCTGTCCATGCGCAGTGCCGGCACGTGCACCGGCAGGTCGAGCAGGTTGAGTTCGTTGATGCGGTCCTCGTTTTCATCCAGTACCACCACGCGGCGACGGCGTGCCGTCAGTGAGCGCACCAGCAGTCTGCCGGTGTCGCCGTAACCGCAGATCAGGTGGAAGGGTTCACGCAACTTGTAAACGCTGCGGCGTACACGGATCCGCTCCAGTGCCGTCTGTAGCGCCGGATCGCGAATCAGCCCGATCAGCGTGCCGATGGCATAAAGCCAGGCGGTGACCGTGAGATAGACGCAGACCACCGCCCACAGGCGCTGGCCGTCAGTGAAGTCATAAGGGATCTCGCCCAGGCCGATGGTGCTGCCGGTGAAGCTGACGAAATAGAAGGCATGAAAAAAGCCCATGTGCCACGGATTGCCCTGCTCGTCCACGCCGGGGATCAGCGCGAATCCAAGAACCGCGATGGCGTAGGCACTGATCAGCACCAGTAGCGGCGGTCGCATCCGGCGAAGGACCAGTGGAATGACGGTGGCGGTCATGGCAGCCTCCCCGGGGCGTGCAGGCCGATCAGCGCTGCAGGCTCACCGTCTCCGCGGTCAGCAGGGCGGCCGAGACCAGGTTTGCCAGCAACGCCCCGCCCGACAGTGAAACGATGCTGGCCATGACCATGGGGGTCAGACCCACCTCCGTGACGTGCACGGCCACTGCCCAGACCACTGCCGCGGCTATCAACTGCAGGTCGGCTACCAGGCTGGCGGCAAGCAGCACCGCGCCGATCTGCGTGCGTTCACCGAACTTCAGCACCGTGGCAATCAGGCTGACCACGATGGCGGCGTACAGCTCGTAAATATTATGGTGGTCGGGATTGTCGATCTCGCCCAGAAAGAAGCCGAAGTTGACGGTTAACGCCAGCAGGATGAAAAAACCGAAAACCACCTTCTCCAGATGCATGCGCGAGCCCCTTCTTGGTGTGATTCGTGAGCCGGCGGGTCCGCATGCAGAGACGGATTTGCCGGTGCGGATTGCTCGTTTACCGATTCGAAAGGAGACGCCGGCTTATTTCTTGTCGCGCCCGGGTCGACTCCGGCGCTCCCGGTCTGTGCCGCCCAGGGCGGCCGCCGGCCCGGATGGCGCATCTTCGCAATGGGCCGCAATCGGCCGAACCCTTCGGCCCAGCGTCGCATGTCCGCGGCTGTGCTGTTGCAGCGCTTGGCCGTAGAATGACTACAGTGCCGCGCACCCCGGCAGGAAATGCGACGCCAACGCGGACGTGCGAGCAAGTCAACGTCTCCTTTAGGCTAGCATGTCGAAAAACAATTCATGATCCGTCATCGGCTGCCCGCGTCGGCGCGTAACAAGGCACGGACCGGATCCAATGCTGGAGACAAGATGGCAATCCACAAAGCACTGGTCGTCGACGATTCGAGGCTTGCCCGGGTGGCGCTCACCAAGCTGCTGGGCAAGCGTGGTGTCGAAGTGGACACCGCCGGCTCCGGGGGAGAGGCGATGGACTATCTCCGGGAGACGCGGCCGGACGTGGTGTTCATCGACTACATGATGCCGGACATGGACGGTTTCGAGGCCGCCGAGGCCATCAACCGCTTGCCGGGCGTGAATGGCGTGCCCCTGGTCATGTATACATCCCAGGATACGGCCGAGGACCGCCAGCGGGCCCAGGAACTCGGAATCTGCGGCTTTCTTCTCAAGCCCACCAGTGACGAGGGTCTGGACAAGGCGCTGGAGCAGGCGTCGACCTGGACAGCCGGCTCCCCGCCGGTAGAGGATTCCGAGGTGGTTTCGGCCAGTGCCGGGGATGAGGTGCCAGAACCTGTCCGTGCCGGTCCTGCCGATGCCGGCCCGACTTCGGCACCGGCATCCGGCGGGGAGTCGACCCCGGACCTGTTTCCGGAATCGCCGGTCGTGGAGCCCGCCGGCCATTCGGCCCCCGCCCTGGTCTCTCGCGGGGGCGACAGGACGGAGCAGCGCATCCGCGAGATAGCGAGCCAGGTTGCGCGGGACATGCTCGACAGCGTGCGTGGCGAGTGGCAGCAGCAGTTCCACGAACTGGCCATCGACCTGCAGGACGGCAGCGGAGAGTCGGCGTCCGATGCCAGTTCTGACAGCATGAAGAAACCTCGTCAGCAGTGGGATCGTTCTCAGCGGGACGCCCAACGCGCCGCCGTTGCCGGCGCGGAGAAAATGGCGCGCGGGCTGGGCGACACCGTTGCCCGTGAGGTTGCCGAACAGGTGGCTGAAACCACGGCCCGGCGTGTCGCCTCCGAAATCCTGGAAGAGACCGCCGCGGACTGGGGCCGCGGAACCGGCGACAATGCCCGGGGGATGGAGTCACGGGTGACCGCCGCTTTGCAGTCCACTGTTGCGCAGCTATCCGCTGACGAAGCGTTCCAGGGGCAGGTGGTCGCGGTGGTGAGTGACCAGGGTGTGCCCGTTCTCAAGAACGCTCTTGACCAGTGGGTGCGGCAGGTAGCGGAGGAAGCCGCCAGGGAAGCCGTGCACGATGCCGTAAGGCGGGGCACGGACGCCCTGGCCAGGGAAGCGGTGGTTGCCAGCGCGGAAGCTGCGGTCAGGGAAGTCCGCAAGCAGGGTCGCCGATCCATGATTCTCGCCATCGCCGGCTGGCTGGTGCTTGCCGCGGGCGTGGCGCTGGCGCTGTTCCTGGCGGTCTGAGGTCGGTGTTTTCCGTTTTCCGTGTTCGGGAAAGACGGCCTGTAGGAGCCGAGCCCCCTCGGCGATACAGCCGCGCAGCGTGCCGATCCCCCCAATCGGCCAGAGGGCTGGCCTCCTACAACCGCTGAACACCCCCGGGCCGCGCCCCTGTAGGAGCCGAGCCCCCTCGGCGATGTTTGTCCGGAAATCAGAAAACAGAAAACGGAAAACGGAAAACGAAAGACAAAATACCCAGCAGCCCCCACCGACACCTACTTGCCTCCTCCTCGCTGCCGTGACGCTACCCTATCCGCCTTTCGGACAGGTTCCGGAAGGCGATAGCGGGTGGTGGTGCGCATTACCCAGTCGACGGCGCCTTCATGACTGACCCGGTGGCCGGGTGACACGTACAGCGGTTTTACTCCCGTACGTGTACGGAGTACCGTCCCGATACGCTCCTTGCCGTCCAGCAACGGTTCCGCCGATCCGCGTGCCAGTCCGGGTGCGCGGGCGCTGCCGATGAGCCGGCTCTTGCCGACGCCGACTGTCGGCATGTCCAGCCAGATGCCGAGATGGGTAGCGATGCCCATTCTGCGCGGATGAGCAATTCCCTGGCCGTCCACGAGCAGCAGATCCGGTAGCGTCGACAGTCGGGAAAGTGCTTCAAGTATGGCCGGCGCTTCCCGGAACGACAGCAATCCGGGCACGTAGGGAAAGCTGGTGGGCCGTCGGGCAATGACGGTGGTTTCCGGTTCCAGTTCCGGGTAGAGGAATACCGAGACCGCCGCCCGGGTCACGCGCCCGCCATCCTCGAAGCCGCAATCCACCCCGGCTATGCGTCGTATCGGGCCATGTTCATTGCACAGGCAAACCCGGGCCCGCAGGTGCGCCTGGATTGCGCGGGCCTCGGCCGGCGTCACGTTCCATGCGTGCCGCGGGGGCCGGGCCCGAGAATCGCCTGCATCCGGGGTTTCGTTCAAACGCGGGACCGCATCAGAAATCGGTATCGAATCTGTCCAGCGGGTTCTTCAGGTCGAACCGCAACGGTTCGTCGGTATCGGCGAAATAGTCTTCGCGCGCCAGGTCCAGGGATCCGGAATAATCCTCGGGCGGTTCGATGGGCATCAGCTCAAGCTCGATCCACGTCTCCATGTCCAGTTCCTCGATCGCGCCGTCGAAATACTGAATTTCGACGGTGCCGTCCTCTGCATCCAGGGCTACCACCTCGAAGCGATCACCGCTGGTGGACTCGTACCAGTCACCGATAATGGGCTGAAACTGCGTCGCCATGCGCTGTGTCTCCGATCTGAAGTGACATCCTGCACGGATCGCTGGCGGCTGTTCGACAGGTCTCGCTCAACGTCGGGGGGCAAGTCACGATACAACAGGTATAGAAGCCTCTTGGCGTCGGGGCAAGCACCAAGGTAATGTCGAATCATTCACGCGCCAGCGTCTGCTCTCACGGGCAGGGGTTGCTGATGCGCCCGTGGATGTAATCGATGCCCGCGAGCAGCGCCTCCCCCAACTCCAACTCGCTGCTGTCGATATCGGTAACGAGTTGTTCCATGGTGGTGGCGCCGATGATGTTGCTGGTCACGAAGGGTCGGCTGGTGACGAAGGCCAGCGCCATCTGCGCCGGGTCGACCCTATGTTCGCGCGCAAGCCTCACGTATTCAGCCGTTGCCTTTCGCCCGCCGTCATTGAGGTAGCGCTGAAACCGGTCGAACAGGGTCAGTCGTCCCTTCTCCGGCCACCGCTCCCCGAGGTATTTGCCGGACAGCGTGCCGAAGGCCAGCGGGGAGTATGCGAGCAGCCCGCAGCGTTCGCGATGACTGACCTCCGCCAGTCCCACCTCGTAGCTGCGGTTCAGCAGGTTGTATGGGTTCTGTACCGACTGCACGCGCGGCCAGCCTCGGGACTCGCCGAGTTCCAGGAACTTCATCACTCCCCAGGGCGTTTCATTGGACAGCCCGAAGTACCGGATCTTGCCGGCGCCGACCAGTGCGTCCAGCGCCTCCAGGCTTTCCTCGA
>SLSJ01000241.1 GCA_007130525.1 Ectothiorhodospiraceae bacterium
CACAGCGGCATCTCGACGCCCTCGCGACGAACGGCGGTGAGATATGCGGGCTAGCTAGCAAGCGCCCCGGCCCAGGGCATGCATGCGTTCCAGCCAGCGCTCCCGTTTCTCCCCGCTGGCCTCGACCAGGCCGATCAGGCTGCTGCGAATGGGGCCGATGCCGGCGAACCCCAGTATGTTGCGTTTGAGGATCTTCAGCGAGTGCGCGCCGAAGTACCAGCGATAGACGGGCGCAGGCATTCCCATTGTGATCACGATACGCGCGCTTCGGCCCTTCAGCAGTTTTTTCCACACCTGGCCCGACTTCGGCGGCTGCATGGCGAAGCCGGGCCTGAACACCTGTTCGAGAAAGCCCTTCAGCAGGGCGGGCATGGTGCCAAGCCACAGCGGGTAGATGATTACCAGATGCGACGCCCAGCGAATGGTTTCCTGGGCTTCCAGAATGCACGGCTGCGGTTCTCCCTTGTCGAAGTCATGCTTGCTGCGCAGTAACGGGAAGTCCAGTTCGCCGACAGCAATGGTCCTCACCGCATGCCCACCGGCCTCCGCACCCTCGCCGTACGCCCCGGCGAGCGCGTGGCAGAAGTGACCGGCGCCGGTGTCCGGATGCCCGACGATGATGGCGATTCGGCTTGCTGCTTCTTTCACATGCTTACCCGTTCGGGATTGGCGGGTAACCACAATGATAGAGAACTCGTGACGCAATTGAACGACGAGGCGTTCCCCGGCGTGCGAGCCGGGCCCTGCCTCCGCAATGTTTCCCTATACTTCTGGTCATGCTCAGGATCCCGGAGAAGGAACCGGACGGATATGCGACGGGTGCCGCGGTGAAGAGGGGAGTCAGTCGACGCGCCCTGTTGCGTTATACCGGGCTGGGCGCCCTTACGGCGGTGACGGGGGTGCTGTCCGCCGGTGTGCCGGGTCCGGGTCCTGTGAGGAGCCGCAACTCCACTGAAGCCGCGCCTGCCGTGGTGCATGCGGCCATAGACGGGCTGTTCGCCCGGCATGATCTGAGCCAGGGTCCCGGGATGGCGGTTGGTGTCCTGCGCCGCGGCGAGGTGATCCACATGCGTGGGTACGGTCAGGCCCGGCTGGAGAACCCGGTGCCCGTGACGGCGCGTACCGTGCTCCATGGGGCAAGCCTCGCCAAACAGTTCACCGCCTTTGCCGTCGCGCTGCTGGAACGGGAGGGCGCGCTTTCCGTGGACGACGATATCCGGAGCCATCTGGACTTCGTGCCGGATCTCGGCGAACGGATCAGCATCCGACACCTGATCCATCACACCAGCGGCCTGCGGGACCAGTGGCCGCTGCTGGTCCTTGGCGGCCGCGATCTGCGGGATGCCATACGGCAGCAGCACGTGCTGAATCTGGTTGCGGCGCAGCAGGCCCTGGACTTCGCTCCGGGTACGGAGCATGTCTACTGCAACACGGGATACACGCTCCTGGCCGAGATCATACGGGCGGTCTCCGGCCGGACGCTGCGGCAGTTCGCAACAGAGCGCATCTTTGAACCCCTCGGCATGGGGCGCACGCTTTTCCGCGATGACCTCGGCGAGGTGGTGCCCGGGCGTGCGGAGTCTTACCGCAACGGGGGAGATGGAGGGGGCTGGCAATACGCGCCGATCAACCACGAGACCGTGGGCGCGAGCGGGCTCTGGACGACGGCGGAAGACATGCTCCGCTGGGCCCGGAATCTCGCCGATCCGGTGGTCGGCGACGAGGCACTTATCCGGCGAGTGATCGAGCCCGGCCGCTTGCGGGACGGGAGCCCGGTCAACTATGGTTTCGGCCTTTACCGGCATCGGCTTGCCGGGCGGGATGCGGTGTTCCACCGCGGCCGCGATGCGGGGTTTACCGCGGCCTTCGCCTGGTTCCCGAAGCTCGAACTGGCCGTGGTGGTGCTCGCCAATACCTCTGTCGACCAGGACGAGATTGTCGAGGCGATCGTCGCCTACTGTTGCGGTGAAGACCTGGATGGCGCGGTGCGGAACCCGGATCCGCTGTCATCCCGGCCTTCACGGGAGCTGCTGGAGAACGTGGCCGGTCACTACCTCTCGGACCAGGGGCATATGGTGACACTTCGCCGGCAGGGCGACGGCATGCGTCTGGATGATCGTGTGCGGGGGAACGAGCCGGTGACCTTCCGTGCCGACGGCACCTTCGACATAGGCGGCAGGCGCCGGGGATTCTACCGGACGATTCTCGAAGACGAGGATGTCGCCGCCATAGAGGAAGTGCGTCCCGACGTCTTTGTGCCGCACGTGGTCCGTTACCGGCGGGTTGAGCCGGCGGATCCGGCCCCGGCGGAACTGATGGAACTCGCTGGGAACTACCACAGTCGGGAACTCGATGTTACGTATACCCTGTCCGCGGAAAATGGTGCGTTGACGGTCCGCTCGCCCAGTTCCGCGGCGCCGGTGGCGTTCCTGCCTACGGTCACGGATCGGTTTCAGACGGACCACAGATTTCTGTTTGCGCTCACCATTGTCCGCGACGATCTCGGCAAGGCGACGGGTCTGCGGCTGACCGGTAGCCGGTATCGTGACCTGTGGCTGGAGCGGGTGGGGCCGGGCGGCTGTTGAGCGAAGTCCTGCGTCAGTCAGCAACCGTTCACGGTCAACGGTTATATGGCGATACTGTGCGCATTGGAACCGGGGGGACCACGCGTGGATACCCGAGGAGGTACATCATGAGCGACAAAGCATCGTACGAGGGCAATTGTTTCTGTGGCGCGGTTCGATTCACCGTCAGCGGTGAGCCGGAGGCGATGGGTTACTGTCACTGCCAGTCGTGTCGGCACTGGTCTGCAGGCCCGGTTAATGCCTTCACTCTGTGGAAGCCCGAGGCTGTTCGGATTACCCAGGGTGCGGACGAGATCGGAACGCACAACAAGACAGACCAGAGCTACCGCAAATGGTGCAAGACGTGCGGAGGCCACCTTTTCACCGAGCATCCGGCGATGGGCCTTACGGATGTGTATGCGGCCGTTATCCCGGACTTTCCCTTCCGGCCGGGCGTTCATGTCAATTACCAGGAAGCCGTGTTGCGCATTCGTGACGGGGTGCCGAAGCTGAAGGATTTTCCGGAGGAGTTTGGTGGATCGGGCGCCAGCATGCCGGAGTAGCGCGCGGGACGGCCCATGTGCTCCATCGAGGTAGCTTGCCGCTTGGCAACAGTGGGCGGTGAGATATGCGGGCTAGTTGCGGGCGAGCTATTCACTTCGCCGGAAGCGGTCTGTCATTACCAGCATCGCCGGGGTAAAGAGCAGGGTAAGGGGTGTTGCGAAAAACAGTCCGCCGGCGATGACCGTGGCCAACTGCACCCAGAAGTCGGTGGCGGGCGCTCCGATGTAGAAGTCCCGTCCGGGGAAATCCACCGTCCAGGCCAGAACCATGGGCATCAATCCGAGGATGGTGGTCATTGCAGTGAGCACCACCGGGCGCATGCGCTGGGCGGCTGCCCGCAGGGCCGCCTCGCGGGCGTCGAGATCCCGGCCGCGCTGCTCGTTGTAGTTGTCGATGAGGACGATGTTGTTGTTGACGACGATCCCCGCCAGCGCCAGCACCCCGATGCCGCTCATGACGATGCCGAAGGGTTCGCCGCGGACGAGCAAAGCCAGCAGGACGCCGGCGGTGGAGAAGAGTATCGCCGAGAGCACCAGCAATGCCTGGGTGAAGCTGTTGAACTGGGTGACCATCATGGCCAGCATCAGGAACAGGGAGAGCGCAAAGGCCCCCATCAGGAATCGCCCGGCCTCCTGCTGCTCCTCGGCCTCGCCTCTGAAACGGATCTCCACTGCCGCGTCCGGTTCGACCTCAGCCAGCTGTGCCCGCAGTGCGCGCACCTGATCGTCCACCAGCCGCCCGGGAGCGGCGTCGGCCTCGATGGTGTATGCCCGCCGCCCGTCGCGGCGCTTGATGAGGCCGGTGGCCGGCACGGGAACCAGCTCGGCGAAATTGGCGAGGGGTATCAACCCGTCGGCGGAGGGCAGACTGAGATTGGCCAGTTGCTGCAGGTGACGTTGCTGCAGCGGCAGGCGCAGGCGGATGTCCACCTCCTCGTCGGTGAAATCCGGCCGATAGGTGCCCAGCAGCACGCCACGGGTGAGTAGCTGCACTCCCTCGCCCAACAGGGGCACGTCGACTCCGAAGCGCGCCGCCTGCTCGCGGTCGAAGCGCACCTCCAGCTCAACGCCCGGCAACGGCAGGTCGTCTTCCACGTCGACGAAACCGCCGATCTCGTCCATTGCGTCGCGGATCTTCCGGACCACGGGCGGAATCCGTTCCACCTCGTCGCTGGAGGTTTCGATGACGATGGGGCGCCCCTCGCCTGGTCCGCGCTGCTGGGCCCGAAACCGCAGGAGGATCCCGGGCAGGTGGGCCGTGTGTTCACGCAGGTTCTCGATGATCTCCGTGGCCGGTGCGCGGACACGCCAGGACGTCAGTTCCAGTCGCACCAGGCCGATGACATCTTCGGCGTAGTTTCCCTGCAGACGGGCCAGTTGAGTGCCGATGGTGCGGGCATAGACATGCTCCACATCGGGAACGTCGCGCACCATCGCCTCGACCTGCCGCACCAGTGTGTCGGCCTCCCAGACCGAGAGATCACCCCGTGCCTGGACCTGGATCTGCACATGCTCCGGCTCCACGTCCGGGAAGAATTCCACGCCGCGGCCGAAAGCCGCGTAGAGCGCATAGGCCAGCACCATGAAGCCCGCGGTCCCGGCCAGCGTCCAGCCGGGCCGGGCCACCAGAAAGCGAAGCACCCGGATGTAGGCGGCGGTGACGCCATGGAGTTCGTCATAGCGCCCTGATTCAGCCGCTCTCACCTGGCGCGTCTGCGTGGGGTTGGCGGGTCGGTACTGGCCCATGACCGACCCCAGGGCGGGAATGAAGACCAGCGCCATGGCCAGTGAGGCGATCAGCGTGACGATCACGGTAGCCGGCAGGTAGACGATGAACTCCCCCACCAGTCCCGGCCACAGGAGCATGGGCGCGAAGACGGCCAGCGTGGTCGCGATGGCGGTGGTGATGGGCCAGGCCATGCGCTGGGCCGCGGCGCGGAAAGCCTCGCGCCGCGGGGTCCCTTCGGCCACGTAACGGTCGGCAAGTTCCACCACGACCACGGCGCCGTCCACCAGCATCCCCACCACCAGGATCAGGGAGAAGAGGACGACGATGTTGAGGGTGAAACCCATCAGGTAGATGACCAGGATCCCGCCGAGAAAGGCCCCGGGGATGGCCAGCCCCACCAGCAGCGCCGCCCGGGCGCCCATCAATGCCAGGATCACCACGGTGACGATCAGCACGGCGGTGATGACATTGCTCTCCAGGTCACCGAGGAGATCGGCCACGTCGCGGGCCTGGTCCTGGAGGTAGACGATCTCCACCGAGTCCGGCCAATCGGCGCGGGCTTCCTCCACGACCTGCCGTGCCGCCGCCACCACTTCCAGGATGTTGGCCCCGGACTGCTTGCGCACTTCCAGTGAGACGGCGGGCTGGCCGTTGATGCGGGTGAATTCCTCCGGGTCCACGTAGGCCTGACGGACGTCGGCCACGTCGCGCACGCGCACGACGGTGTCGTTCTCCACCCGTACAGCGGTATCCAGAACGTCCTCGACGCCGTCGATGGTTCCCGGTACCCGCAGGGGGATGCGTCCCGCGCCGGTATCCACGGCACCGGCAGCGATCAGCCGGTTGTTGCGCTCGATCGCCCGGGTCAACTCGTCGAAGGAGAGCTCATAGGTTTCCAGGACCAGCGGGTCGACCAGAATCTCCATCTGGTCCTTGCGGTCGCCGGCGATATCGGCCTCCAGTACCCCGGGCTGTGCCTCGATCCGGTCGCGAAGGCCCCGGGCCATGCGCAACAGGGTGCGCTCCTCCACCGGCCCGGAGAGGCTGACGGTGAGCACGGGGAAAAGGGAAAGGTCGACCTCGGTGACCCTGGGTTCCTCGGCTCCGGCAGGCAGTTCCGGACGCACCTGGTCCACCTCTTCGCGCAGGTCGGACAGCGCCTCGCGGTTGTCCCAGCCCGGCCGGAAATCGACCCGCACCAGGGCGAAGCCCTCGCCGGCCCATGACCGCATCTCGTCTATCCCCGGCACGCTTTGTATTTCGCGCTCCAGGGGCCGGAGCATGAGCCGTTCGGCATCATCCGGGCTGACCCCCGGATACGGCACCGAGATAAAGAAGGTGGGGATGTCGATCTCGGGCGCCGCTTCCTTGGGCACCATTACGTAAGCGCTGGCGCCCAGGGTCAGCACCAGAACCAGGAAGAGCAGGACCGTCCGGAAGCGGTCCACTGCCCAGGCGATGAGTGCTTTCACCGCTCCTCCGTATCGGTTGGCCCCGGCGTGGTGCCCGGCACCCCGTCAACCTCTTCCTGGAGCCGCGGCCGAACATGTTCGCCGGCGGTGACGAAACCGTGCCCCACCGTGATGACCCGGACGCGTTCCGGCAAGCCCGTTACCCAGACACCATCCGGGTCTGCGCGAATGACCGATACCGGATGAAAGACCACCCGGTCGTTGTCATCCACGGTCTTGACCCCCACCCGGCCGGCGTCGTCCAGCCCCACAACCGCCGGGGAGAGCTTGTGGGCCTTGACCTCCTCGGTAGGGATCTCCACTCCCGCGCTGATCCCCGACGGCAGGGCGCCGTCCGGGTTGGGTATCTCGACCTCCACGCGGAAGGTCCGCGTGCCCGGCTCGGCCACCGTGGACACGAAGCGAACCTCGCCCCCGGCGCGGCGACCGTCGAGGAACCGGATGCGAGCCTCCTGTCCGGGCCGGACCCGTGCAATCTGGTGCTGCGGCACCTGCACCACCGCCACCAGGGGATCGTTGTCAACGATTTCGGCCACGGGGTCGCCGCGGGCAACGAATTCGCCGCGCTCGGCAAGGCGCTGGTTCACCACCCCGGAGACCGGCGCGCGGATCCGGGTGTTGCGTATATCCAGCTCCACCGCCTCGCGTTCCGCCCGGGCCGCCTCCAGTTCGGCCTCCAGCGCTTCCAGCTCGGTGCGGGGTATGTGCCCCTCCTCGAAGAGCTGTCGCTTCGCATCGTAGTCACTTTCCAGGCCACGCTCCCGGGCAATGGCCTGACGACGTCTGGCCTCGCGGTCGTCCATGCGCAAACTGGCCAGCTCATCCTGGGCGGTTACGGTTGCCCCGCGGCTGACCTGCCACTCGGCCACCTGCCCGGCGGTCTCGGCGCGCACGATGACCCGCACATCCGGTTCAACCTGACCTTGAAGGGCCAGCAGGCGTTCCACGGGTTCGGCCTCACGCTCGACTACGGCCACCGCCATGGGCTGCGGATCGCGATCTTCTGGCTGGCGCGCTGGCTCCCGCGTCAGCACTCCGGAAGCGATCCAGGCGACAACCACCAGGATTACGCCCGCCACCGCCGCCGGGCGTCCATAGCGGCGAAGGCCGGAGTATCGATCGGGCGTTTCCGTTTGCAAGGCGCACCTCCATCGGGTTGGCTGCATCCGCAGGCGATTGCCTTCATTCCTCGTCCGTGGCGGATCCTGGATCTGACGTCGACGTGATGGGCTTTGACCCCGACCTGATGGTCAGGAGCCACATGTCGCCGAATTCCGGATCACTGAAGACCCGGTCACGCTCGAATCCGGCGCGCTCACAGGCGCGAATGGCGCTGGTGTTATAGACGGACGTGCACATCATCAACATGCATGCCGCATCTGCCGAACGCAATCGCCTGACCAGCAGACGCAATGCCTGCGAGGCGACTCCACGGCCCAAATAGCCGGGCTCACCAATTGCCATGTCGATATCGACCGCGTTTTCGAAGATATGGTGCAAACCGGCCACGTCCAGTTCATCACGGGCTGGAGTCAGCCACCTTACGTAGCCAACCGGTGTTGCGCCGACGACAATCAGTGCGTCGCCTCCACCCCTGGCAGGACGAAGCACCTCCCGCAGCGCATGTTCCGGATTACCCCACCACCGAACGCCATGCGGCGCACGCAACCACTGCTCAATGAGTGCGCAGTCCCGCGCCGCATCAAACGGGTGGAGTCGCACCTGGGTCTCAGTCGCCACCAACCTGATCCTTCGCCTGTTCAGCCCGATTACAAGCCATGCGGCGCCGGGAAGGCGCATGCGACAAGCCCGCGGGTATCTTTACACACCAGACCTCGACCGAAGCAATGTCAGGGGCATCCACCTGTTGACAAGGGAATGGGGATTGGGGACACCCACAAACATAGCGCTATCGCGTGCATGAAGGCTGACGGAAACCCTTCACGCAAATTTCCCGTTACCGGTGGGGTCGCCTGCCCGGGGAACGGATATCCAGCGCCGGATCCCGAGTTCAGCGGATCGCCAGCCCCTAGTCCGCGTATCTCACCGCCCTTCTACTACGCACGCCGATCTGCTCGCTGTGTCGGGGCGTACTCCCTGCAGCCGGCTCGACGTAGTGTCTCAGCTACGCCTTCGCCGTCTTCCGGTCCGTGCCCCCCGTCACAGGGGCATCTCGACGCCCTCGCGACGAACGGCGGTGAGATACGCGGGCTAGGCAATGTCGCACCGCGCCGCAGCTATACTGCCCCCGATACCGACGATCGCATGCGGATGCGGAACGAATAACGCACCTCCGGGGTCCGGGTCATGAGGTGTTCCTGCCGATGCCGAACCGGCATTGGCCGGGCTTCGCGGGTCGGTTGTCGCTGGTACGCAGCCCGCAAACCCCGGTCCCGATGACCTGTACGCGCAGCCTTATTGCCTGAGTAAACAGGGAGCCGCCATGAAGAGCCTCGTGAAAAAACTCTCAACTCTGCTCCTGACGGCCGGATTGATTCTTGCGGCCGGGATCCAGGCGGAAACCGGCAACCGCGAGGGGAAAAAGGTTGCCGTGCTGGTCGCGGAGGGGTTCCACGATGCGGAAACCCTGTCTCCAGTTTTCCACCTGCGTGAACACAACATCAAGGCGGTTTTTCTGAGCACGGCGAAAGGGGCGATCTCCGCCTACAACAGCGAGGTGGTCATCGAGATCGAAACAACGCTGGCCGATGTCGACGCCGACGAGTTTGATGCGGTTATTGTCCCCGGCGGGCGATCCCCGGCGGTACTCCGGGAGGACGGCAACGTTCTGCGCTTTGTGCGGGAGTTCTCGGAAACCGGGCGGCCTATCGCGGGGATCTGCCATGGTCCCCAGGTTCTGGCGTCGGCGGGACTGGTTGAAGGCGTCGAGTTGACCGGCTTTGGCGGTATTGCGGATGAGATGAAGGAAGCCGGGGCGAATTTCGTGGACCGTGAGGTGGTGATTGACGGGCAATTCATCACGAGCCGCCTTCCCGGCGATCTCTCCGCCTTCAACCGCGCTATTGTCGAGGCTTTGCGAGAATAGATCGGTGTCTTCTCGAGTCCGGGCTGACGAAACGGACGAAATGAAGGACGCCCACCAACCGTGACGGGGCTGGGAGCAACATGGCCGGCGTAACAAGGCCCGATTACGTGAGGCCACCCCCGCGCCGACGGTCTGGAGACGCACGCCACAAAAAAACGGGTGTCGCGCTGACGACACCCGTCGGATTACCCGTTATGGGCGGTATGTCTACTGCACCTGCAGCAGCAGATGTTCGAACCGGGCGATGATATCGTCGGTCTCGGGATCTACCGCTCGCATGGCAAAGAGTATGTCGTCCTCCAGGCGGTTCTGCGCTTCGACGATCTCATCATCCTTCACCGCCATCCGCTCGCGTTCCTGGAGGTTCATCCGGATCTCCTCGGCTTCCGCCGTGAGATCCTCAAGCCGGCTCTCGGGAACATTGCCCGCAGCCACCTCTTCCTGCAGTTGCTGTAGCGGTTCCAGATCCTTCTCGAACTCGTACCCGCCTTCCTTCATCTTGTCGAGGAACATCCGCTCCAGCTCTTTCGCCTGTTCCAGAAGTTCCGGGTTGTTGTCGAAAGCCTGTTGCTGAATCTGCCCAAGACGCTGCTGTATCTCCTGGAGTTCGCTACCACCGTGCCGCTCGGCGACCTGTGCAGACGGTTGCCCACCCATCCGGGGAGGCGACAGGTCCGCGAACAACATCGTTGTGGCGATAACCATGATCACAAGCGCGGCAAGCAGCCCCTTGAGGCGCCCTGCAAAATACTTCATGTGAACGTGCTCTACCTGATATCGGCGACTCCGGCGCCATGGCCATACGGAGTCTGTGAATTCCATCAAGCCCGCTTCGATAACGAGCC
>SLSJ01000269.1 GCA_007130525.1 Ectothiorhodospiraceae bacterium
GACTTTTAATCCGCTGGTCGTAGGTTCGAGTCCTACACGGCCCACCAAGAACATTCAGCGGTCATCCACCGAACGACTCCCGGGCACGGCAAGCCTGCCATAAGGTCGGAAAGATCGTACAACCCGCCCATCGTGGCGGGTTATTGCCTCCTTGCCATCTCCTGCTTGTCGGCGCCAGCTTCAGGCGCGAATCTCAATCGCCCCCGGACAACCGCACGGGCGGCGGCGTCCGCGACCTCCTCCGCCGACACGGCTACAGCAAAGGCGGTGAGGCTCCTCTATCTCTCACGCATGGCGGCGAGGATTGCTTCGAAGTACAGGTCGGCCATACGTCGATGGCCGTCGTTGTTGGGATGAATCCCGTTAACATCGCTGACGAGCTCGTCCTCCATCGGCTCCGCGTGCAGATCCACGAGAAAGGCATTGTGAGCACGCACCTGGCGCTCAATTGCCGTATTGAAAGCTTCAATGCGCTCGGGGGTTATGGTGGTCGGCCGGCTGGACTGGAAAGCGGGCATCTTCGTCAGGTCCGGGATGTTGCCCACGACCACGGGCCCGTTCGCCCAGCCCCGCAAAGTGCCCATGAGCTGACGGAGTTCCTCCTCGAATTCGGCCACATCCGCCCCGCCAGGCAGATCGTTCGCACCCACCCAGACCGTCACCACATCCGGCCGCTTGTCCGAGTCCACGAAAACGTCAACCAGAGCCTGGATTTCCCGAATTTCCGCGGCCGGGATCGCGAGAATCGCCAACCTGGTCCTCCCGAACCGGCTATCGTGGGCATCTCGCACCCGAAAGGCGTAGCCCCGGCGCAGGGGAACCGCCCCGACACCCACCGCATCACTCGTTCCGACCGCAGCGTAGAGGAATTCAGGCGGCGGCTCGGGAAGATCGCGGGGACCGCATCCGGCGACAATGGCTAATAACAGGACCGTGACGATGGTGGCAAGAAAAAAGCGGGTGTACATCCTTGATCCCCTTGCAGTGCGGTGTCATGGAGCTTATGGAGACACTCAAGTATCGGTGAGGCTCTCCTGACGCGCCACCTTGACGCGATCAGGACCGGCGATGCTCACGGAGTCACCGGCCGGAACGAGTTCCCATTGCGCGCCCCCTTGACCGTTACCGGAGGCGGGACGATTCTTTCCACTCAGATGCATACCCCTATTGCGCCACAGGGGCGTTGCGCCATGCAAACAATCGGAGAGCAAGCAGCGCAAGCGCGAGTGTACGTCAATCACAGGCGTACAGGCGCGACAAGGCGGGCGATGTACCGGGCACCACGGACACTCGGCATGGTGATCGCGCTGGCCGTGCTCGGCGGCTGTCTCCACAGTGGCAACGGGAACGGTCGTCCGGAGCAGCCGCCCGGTGACTTTGAGGTCGAGGAGGTCGCCCAGGGGCTGGAACATCCCTGGGCGCTCGCGTTTCTGCCCGGGGACGAGAGCCGGGCGCTGGTCACGGAGCGGCCGGGCAGGCTCCTGCTACTCGACCTGGACGACGGCACGGGCAACGAGGTCACCGGTGTCCCGAACGTCGCGGCCGTAGGCCAGGGCGGTCTGCTTGACGTCGCGCTGCACCCGGATTTCGCCAACACCCCCTGGGTGTACCTGACATACTCCTCCGAAGGCGAGCCCGGCGAATACGCCACCCATGTCGGCCGCGGACGCCTGAACAGCGAGAGTCTGGAACTGGAGGATTTCGAAGTGCTCCACGTGGCTACGCCGTTCACGTCCGGCAATGGCCATTTCGGCTCGCGGATGGTTTTCGACGAACACTGGCGGCTGTATGTCACCGTTGGCGACCGGCGTAACCGGGACTCGGCGCAGGATCTGGGCAGTCACCACGGCAAGACGCTGCGGCTTGCCGAAGACGGCTCGATTCCGTCCGACAACCCGTTCGTGGCTGACGATGACGCGAAGCACGCTATCTTCAGCTACGGCCACCGCAACTCCCAGGGCATGGCGGTCCACCCGGAAACCACCCGCATCTGGCAGCACGAGCACGGCGAACAGGCCGGCGACGAAATCAACATCCTGGAAGCGGGAGGAAACTTCGGCTGGCCCATTGCCACCTACGCCCGGGAATACGGAAGCGGTGAGCCGATCGGCGACCTTCCCCCCGACAACCCTGACACCGTGGACCCAATCCATTACTGGGAAGATGATGCGTTTCCGCCCTCGGGCATGGCTTTCTACTTCGGAGAGGCGTTCCCCGACTGGCGGGGCGACCTCTTCATCGGCGGGCTGGGGGATCGGGAATATCTGGCCCGATTCACGCTGAACGGGGAACACGTGCGGGAGGAGGAGCGGCTGCTCGAGGACCGGGGATGGCGAATCAGGGATGTGCGGGTAAATCCCCACGACGGCAACATATATGTGCTGATCGATGACAGCGATGCGCCACTGATACGGCTTGTTCCCGCCGACGAATAGGCATGTCAGCCCTTGCTCGGCCGTTACTCGACCGCTGTCGCCGTCAAGAGCGCGGAATCCGCTTCGCCATGGGGCGCGTATCCAGGGGCTGGAGGATACGCCGGAGCCGATCGGATGCGGCGTCTCATGGGCCGGCGTGCCGACTACCGGGTTTGCCGCCGGCTTCGTGAACTCCTACGCTGGATCAATGCCACGTCCCGGATGTCCGACTCATGATCACACACCGCGCTGCAGGCCTGCTCGCACTACTGGCCACGCTGCTCTTCGGGATCCCGACAACGAGCGCTGATCAGCCCGAACTGTTTCGTGCCGTGATGATCGGCGTAAATGTCGCGCCGGAACCGGTAAGCACGCAGGCGAGCGCCAGGGGTACCGCGGTGCTGACCGGGCGTGTGCTCACCGTCCACGGCAGTTTTCACGGACTGTCCGGCAATCTGCGCGACCTCATCGAAACACCGGAGGACCCCGGCATCCACATCCACCCGGGCGCGTCGGGAGAGACCGCTCCGTACCTGTACGGGCTCGCCGCGGAGCTTGCCCCCGACGGCCGCAGCGGCATATTCCATGGCCGCTTCGAACTGACCGCGGGCGAAGTGCGCAAGCTGCGCGAGGGCCGGATCTATCTTGACATCCACACCAGCCGCCACGAGGACGGTGAAGTGCGCGGCCAGCTTCTGCCGCTTGCCGGCCACTCCCAGGGCACGGTCAACGAAGGCCTGGGGAGAGTGCTCGAAGACTGACGGCTCGCTGCAAGCCGCCCGACGCGCGGCAACAGGGGTTGTTGCCGCGGAGCGCAAACGTTCAACCCGGCCTTCGGCGCCAGTCGTCGTCGACGATCCCGACTTCCGCCTCCGGCTCCGGCCAGTGGCGGGCAAGAAAACGGTGCATGGCTCCCGGGTCGCCGGTGGTCCAGAAACGGTGCATGGGAGAGACATCCACCGACGCCTGCAACCCCGCTTCGTCGAGCCGTCTGCGCAACTGTCGGGCAACGGCGGCGCCGGTGTCGATCAGCTGCAAACGGGCTCCGGCCATCTCCCGTATTCGCTCGCGCAGGAACGGGTAATGGGTACAGCCCAGTATGATGGTGTCGGCACCGGCATCGATCAGCGGTGTCAGGTAGCGTTCCAGCAGCCGCCCCACGAGGGGACCGTCCAGATCACCCTGTTCCACGGCCTCCACCAGACCGGGACATGGCTGGGTGATGACTTCCACCCGGCCGGCGTACTGCTCCAGCAGGCCCGCGAAGCGGGCGCTTCCCAGGGTTCCCTCGGTAGCCAGGACCCCGACAACACCCGAACGGGTGGCCGCCACGGCGGGTTTTACCGCCGGCTCCATGGCGACAATGGGTAAACCGGGCCAGCGGTCGCGCAGACTCCGGGCGGCGGCGGCGGTGGCCGTGTTGCAGGCGACGACCACCGCCTTCACCTGCTGCCCGAGCAGGAAACGCACCAGGGTTTCCGCCCTGTTCCGTATCTCCGTCGCCGGTCGGCTGCCATAGGGGACGAAACCCGAGTCCGCCACGTAACAGAGCGCTTCCGCGGGCAATAATGCGCGAATCTCGCGCAGCACGGACAGGCCGCCCATGCCGGAATCGATCACACCGACCGGGGCATGCGGGTAAGTGGCGGTCCTTGGCTCAGTCATCGTATTCATTGATCAAGGCATCAGTCTTTGCGCCAGTCGCGGCAATACGTCGCCGCAGCGAGCCTCCAGCTTCAGGGCGGCGTCGCCGTCACCACGCGTGCGCCCCAGGTTCACGATGGCAACAGGAATGCCGCGGGCCGCGGCGTGACGGACGAAACGGTAGCCCGACCACACCATCAGCGAGGAGCCGCAGACCAGCAGCAAGTCGGACGCGTCAAGGTACTCGAACACGCGTCCGACGCGCTCCCTGGGCACATTCTCACCAAAAAAGACCACGTCCGGCTTGAGCAGACCACCACAGCAGTGGCAGTCCGGTACGCGGAACCGCCCGTAGTCCACGCCGTCCAGATCGGCGTCACCGTCGGGCGCCAGGACTCCGTCCGGTTCCAACCAGTCCGGATTCAACGCCCGCATGCGCGTCTGGAACATGTCGCGATCCAGCCGCACGCCGCAGGCCGTGCAGACAACCATGTCGAGCCGGCCATGAAGGTCCGTCACGGCAAGGCTCCCTGCCCGCTGGTGAAGGCCGTCGACGTTCTGGGTGACCAGTCGATGCAGGGGCCCATGCCGCTCCATCAGGCCGAGAGCCTTGTGGGCGGCATTGGGACAGGCGGCCCGCACCCGGCTCCAACCCACCAGGCTCCTGGCCCAGTAGCGCTTGCGAACATGCTCGCTGCGCAGAAAGTCGCCGAACTGCACCGGCCTGGAGCGCTTCCAGCCGCCACCGCTGTCACGGTAATCCGGGATGCCGGACTCCGTACTGCAGCCCGCCCCGGTCAACGCCAGTACGCGCCTGGAGGACTCAAGCAACCGCGCCAGGGGCGTCAGCATCGAATCCGGCAAGGGAGTATCCGGCAGGTCGTCGGCGGGTTCCAGCCCGGGCCGGGACAGCGGCGGGGAACTCTCCGACATGATGCACTCCAAAATCAACGTCAAAGCCTAATCCGGGAATCCGCATGACCCACGCTGAATTGTCTGCGGAAGGGGGAGAGTGGTCCAGGTATCCGGTCATTTCCGTCAGGGAGCCTCCATGCTCCTCGAACGATCGAACATGCGACCGCATTCTCCCTTCCCGCCCGGACCACCCGCTTCCATCAGACTCCCAGGAAATTTCTGTATTATTCTCGTCTCTGCGTTGATTTTCGCAGGATGCGCGTCCGCCGCTTATACGGCACCATACTCCACCATCGCCACTGCGATCCCGGAACCACATCATGAAACGCCTGTTGACCATTCTTTCCCTGCTGGTTCTGGCCCTGGTGATCGCTCATGCGGCGACGGCCCGCTGGGCCGGCATCGAGGCGGAGCGACAGATACGCGCCATGCTCGAACAGATCGACCGTGAAACCGTGCTGCAGGTCCGCGACCTCGAGTATGACCGCGGCTGGTGGAGCAGCCGCCTGCGTTACACCCTGGAGGCCAGGCACGATGGCGGGATTCCGGCTCTGGATGTCAACGACCACATACGCCATGGGCCATTGATTTCCGGCAACGGCCTGCGGCCCGGACTGGGGGCGCTGGACACACGGGCCCGCGTCAGCGGAAGCGATCGCGATGCCTTCGCTGCCAGTGGCCTGGTGGCGCTGGACGGTCGCATTGCCAGCAACTACCGGCTGCACGAACTCACCCTGCCGTACGTCAATGCCGAGGAGGGCAGCCTGCGAATCACCCTCGGCGACGGCGAGGGGACACTGGTATTCGACCCGGCCGACAACCGCATTGTCCATCAGGGAAGACTGAGCCACCTTCTGGTGGAGGAGCGGGACGGCGACGGCCGCATTCAGCTTGACGGGATACGCCTGGATCAGAACACGGCGGAGGAAGCCCCCGGCCTCTGGGCCGGAGCACTCGGCGTGAACATCGACAGGCTGCGCCTCTGGGAGGCCGACGGCGACACCATGGAACTCGCGGGCATCCGCCTGGAGGCGGACGTCACACCCGAAGGCGAGACCTTCGACGGCACCCTCAGTCTCGCCGCCGAACGTGTCAGCAGCGGGGCGCTGTTACTGGGACCGGGGCGGGTCAGCCTGTCTCTGGAGCGGATCGGCATTGACGCCTGGTCTCGGACGACGCAACTGATGGAGGAAATCAGGGTCGCCGGCGATGACGAAACCGTCACCGCCACGCTACTGCTTCATGGGCCCGAACTGCTGCGGCAGTTTCTGGGGCACGGACCTCGAATCCGGCTCGGGGAAGCGTCCCTCGAGGTGCCGGACGAGGGACGTCTCGATGCCTCCGCCCGCATCAACTACCCACCCGACACGGAACTGAACATGTTCAACCCCCTGGCCGCCGTCAATGCGCTCGAGGCCGAGCTGGAGTTCCGTGTGCCCGTACACCTGGTCCGTTACTGGCAGCAGCAGCGGATCAGGGCCGAGCTGGATTCGGAGCAGGCGCAGAGCGACTCCCCGCTCGGGCCGGACGCCTACAACGCGGAACTGGAGGCACGGCTGGATGAGGCCACGCATGAACTTGCCGGACCGTGGTTCGTGCGCACGGCAGATGGCGAGATCCGCAGCCATATCCGTCTCGAAAACGGCGTGGTCAGCGCCAACGGCAATCATATCGGCTCGCTGGTGGCGTTGTTGTTGCCATAGGGCAGCTACAAGCGCCGAGCGCCGAGCGCCAAGGGAAAAACCAGCGCCCTTCGGGCGCGGAACCTCGGCGCCGGGCGCTGGGCGCCGGGCGCTTTCAACTCACCCCTTGGCGCCGCGTCCGGGGCCGGTCGCCAACTCCCGATCCGCCTGCTCCCAGGGTGGTACAGGCGTAAAGTGCTCCACCAGAAAATCCACGAAGGTGCGGACCTTGCGTGACAGATGGCGACCGTGGGGAAACAGCACATAGTAGGCGGACGCCTCGTGGGCATACTCGGGCAGCACCTGGACCAGATCACCGTCACGGATGCGCGGCGCCACCAGCCAGGTGGAAAGACGCGCCAGGCCGATTCCGGCAAGACAGGCCTCGTAGAGCGCTCCGGCCGTATTGCTGCGGAAATTGCCGTCAACGTGTATCACCCGCCGGCTGCCGTCCTGCAACTCGAACTCCCAGTCATTGAAGCGGGAGACGTTGTACAGGGTCAGGCAGTTGTGTTCGAGCAGACTCTCGGGCGTGGACGGTGCGCCGTGCCGCTCCAGGTAGACCGGACTGGCGACGATGATCCGTCGGTTGACTGCGAGCCGCCGCGAGACCAGTGAAGGGTCGTCCACCTGCTCCTGCAGCATGATGGCGCAATCAACGCCCTCCTCGACCAGATCCACCGGGCGGTCGGTCAACTCCATTTCCACGTTGAGTTCCGGGTAACGATCCATGAACCCGAGCAACCTCGGCAGCACCTCGCCGCGGGCGAATGCGGCCGTGGCGCTGACCCGCAGGGTCCCCCGCACGCGATCCTGGAGGGAACTCACCGACTCCTCGGCGGCCTCGATATCCGCCATGATCCGTGAGCAGCGCTCATAGAATACCCTCCCGATCTCGGTGAGGCTGATGCGGCGGGTGGTGCGATTGAACAGTCTCGCCCCCAGACGGTCCTCCAGCCGGCGAATCTGCTTGCTGACGGCGGAAGGCGTCATCTGCATGGCGCGGGCGGCGGCGGAAAAGCTGCCCTCCTCGACGCAGCGGATGAATATCAGCATCTCTGTCGCCTTGTCCATCGCTATGGACTCCTTGTCGAATCGCCGATTATTGACTGGCCATCACAAGTGATATTCCCAACCGGGGGATTTATCGGTGAACGCCGGCCGCGTATGCTGCCACGCAACATAGCAGGTGACAGCCAGACCTGTTACCTGGCGCTTCTCCTCCTCCTTCGTAGCCTATACGAAGTTTCGACGGAACCTCCCCGGTTCCGTCTTTTTTTTGGCCGGAACAGCATGCCGATCAACCCCTTCGGGGCCAGAACGGCGCCTTGACGGACAACCGCGGGGAGTTGCCCGGGCAGATCCGGAACGCGCCTGTTTTTATTGCATTGCAACATCTATGCAGGGGCAATTACACACGTTACACTCGTGGCGCGGCTTGTCGGGAAGACACTGATTTCCGGGGGAAATATCTGTTCCACGGGGGAACAGGGGATAATCCCGGCGGTTATGGAACGACGGCACGCGGGAAAATGCCCTGTGGGTACCGGAAGTACCTTCAGCACCCTTAAGGAGGTTCGACATGACTGATCGCAACATCACCGTCAACAAGGTACGGCTCGATCTGCTCCGCATCGAGGCCGAGCAGCTTCGCCGCGAGGTCTGCGCTGACATGATCGGCGCGATGGGCCGCGGCATTGGCCGGCTGATGCGCCGCAACAGGCACGGCGCCGTTCCCCGGAGCGCCTGAAACGGCCAAGTATTCGGCCAACGGCAAGGAGAGAGCAACCATGGATGAAATCCTGACCACCCGGCTGACACATGCGGACATGGATCGCATCCGGATCAAGGCGGATACGCTGCGCAACCGCGTCATGGGGCAACTGTTCCGCACGGCTGCCCGAAGAATTGCGGAAGGCATCAGAGACCTGTTTGCGCCCCTGTTGCGTCGGGATCGCAATCCGGTCCGGGGCCCGACTGCGACCATCTGAAAAATCTTCAAGGGCAACAGAGGTCAGCGACTCATGATTGCCACTGACAGCAACTGTTGAAACGCCTTACAGGCAAATCGCCAGTGAGGCGTATTCATTTCCCGACCCCTTTTCCCTTCAACTTCGCCGCGAACAGCTTCCTCGTCTTCCCCACCTTCGGCGCCACCACCGCCTGGCAATAGGGCTGCCCGGGATTGTTCCGGAAATACTCCTGGTGATAGGCCTCGGCCGGATAGAACGCCTCGAGCGGCGCAAGCTCCGTAACGACCGGAGCACCCAGCTCGCCCGCAGCGTCGATGCTGCGAATGGCCGCCTGGGCTTCCGCCCGCTGGGTCTGGTCATGCCAGAAAATCACCGAGCGGTACTGGCTGCCCACGTCATGGCCCTGGCGGTTGAACTGCGTGGGATCGTGCACGGCAAAAAAAACATCCAGCAGGTCGCGGTAACCGATCACCGCGGGATCGAAATGCACCTGGACCACCTCGGCATGGCCGGTGGCGCCGCTGCAGACCAGTTGATAGGTGGGGTTGGGCCGTGCGCCGCCGGCGTAGCCGGAGATCACCTCGTGGACACCTTCGAGTTCCTGGAATACGGCCTCGATGCACCAGAAACAGCCACCACCCAGCGTTGCGGTTTCCAGCCCACTCGTCCCGTTCATAATGCGTTCTCCGGATGCGAATCGAGCAAATAGCATTGCGGGCCACTCAGGGTGCCATTTCGTGCGGCGAAATGCATTCCGGCGGAACCCGCGGAGATCGGCATCAATAACCTACAACTCTAAGCATCTAATTCTTTATTCCTTTTAGCGGGCCGATATGGCCGGTACGGTGCTCATGGTGAAACAGGAATCGGCGCCGGGTCGCCGACGGAGTCGGGCATGAGTCAACTGGCAACAGTACTGCTTCCGCCGCACATCAACAGCGCAACAGGCATTAACAGGCCGGGCCTGGACCAGTTCACCGCCGTAATCGTCCCGGGCTGGCATGGCTCCGGCCCGGACCACTGGCAACGACGATGGGCGTCCGAGTTGCCGCGCACCCGCGTGGTCGAGCAGTCGGACTGGGAACAGCCGCGGCCCGGGGACTGGGTAGGCACACTGGAGCGAACCATCCAGGCCACGAGCGGCCAGGTGGTTCTGGTGGCCCACAGCCTTGGCTGCATCACGGTGGCGCGCTGGGCCCGCGAGCATGACGCAGAGAGGGTTGCCGGCGCGCTGCTGGTGGCGCCCGCCGACGTTGAGCGCCCGGGCTGCCCGCGTGCATTGCGGAACTTCGCACCCGTTCCCCGGGGTCGCCTGCCGTTCCCGAGCCTGGTCGTGGGCAGCAGCAACGACCCGGCAGCCAGCGCCGGGCGCGCCGCGGCAATGGCCTCGGACTGGGCCGGCCGTTTCGTGCTGCTGACCGACGTCGGACACATCAACGTGGAATCCGGACATCATCGCTGGGATGAAGGACGGCGGATGCTGGAGAAATGGGTGAAGGGACTGGGCACCTGACGCGCCTGGCCGGAAGGGCTGTCGCGGTGGTACAAGCGGCGACCTTGTGGGAGCGGCGACCTTGTGGGAGCGGCGACC
>SLSJ01000051.1 GCA_007130525.1 Ectothiorhodospiraceae bacterium
CGGACCAGCGACGCACCGGGTGCGGCACACTTTAAAGGGGCGGGCGGATTGATGTCGGAGAAGACCAGCAGGGCGTATGGAAGCAGTAGCGATACGTTGCCGGACGAGCGGCCACTGGCATCGGACCTGACGCGTGCCACCGCGTTCTCGTACGCCTCTGCGGAACGCTTGCGCGCGGTGGGCGCGGGTGAGGCGAGCGGTGACTTCTATCCGCGTTACGGGCACCCCGCCGCACGTCGGTTCGAAGCCGCCATGGCGCGCCTGGAGGGTGCCGACGGGGCGGTCTCGTTCGCTTCCGGCATGGCGGCGCTGTTCGCCATCTTCGGCGGTTTTCTCGGGCGGGGGGATGTGGTGGCCGTCAGCCGCCAGGTATACGGCGGCGTGGATGCCGTCCTGGCTCACGAACTGCCGCGCTTTGGCGTGGAGGTCCGCCGCTTCGATGCCTTTGACGAGGATGACACCACGCGCGCGTTGTCGGGGCCGGTCCGGCTTGTCCACGTCGAGACGCCGACCAATCCCCTGTGCAGGGTAGTCGATCTGGCGCGAATCCGTGAACACGCGGATGCCTGCGGCGCGTTGCTGAGCGTGGATGCCACGTTCCTGCCGCCGCCCCTGCAGCGGCCGCTCGCCCACGGGGCCGACCTGGTCATGCACAGCGCCACCAAGATCATCGGCGGTCATTCGGATGCCCTCGGCGGCGTCGTTTCCGGCCGCCATGAACTCATGGAGGTGCTTGAGGGTTTTCGCTGTCGTACCGGCGCCATGCTTGGGCCGGACACCGCCTGGCTGTTTCTGCGCTCACTGGAAACGCTGAACCTGCGGGCACGCCGGTCGTCGGATAACGCCCGCAGGCTGGCGGAGTTCCTGGACGGATTGCGGCGGCGGGGCACTCGCATCAGCGAGGTGCACTACCCGGGCCTGCCCGACCATCCCGACCACGACAGGGCGCGACGCTACATGGAAACCGGCGGTTTCGTGGTGACTTTCGGTGTCGAGGGCGCGCTCACGGACGCCGTCCGTGTCTTCGACCGTTTCCGCATGATCGCCAGGGCTGTGTCTCTTGGAGGTGCACATACGGTGGCCTCGTTGCCGCTGCATACGTCGCACGGGGGCATGTCTGCCGAGGAAAGGCGGCGAGCCGGCATCGGAGATACCCTGATTCGCGTCTCGGTGGGTGTGGAACCGGTGGAAGACATCGAGCAGGACATACTTGCGGCTCTGGGGCCGGAGCGGTAGACGACAGGGGCGCAACGGGAAATTCTCGCCTTCGGACAGATCGCGCCAATGGCTGTTGTCGAATCGTGCAGCCGTTCATTGTCTCAAGGGCGTGATTCTGCAAGTCTCGCAATACAGATCAACCGGATATCGGCGTGCGTTGCGTATCCGGTGCCTTGAACCGCCGGTGCCCGGCGATGCGGGCCGGTCGCAGACGACGTGAAACGGGACGGGAGCATGGAACCCACGATGGAACGTGGCCGGATGTTGCTGGGTCGCTTCATCGGCGTCACCGCGAATATCCGGATCAGTCTCTCCCTGATCAGCCTCGGTATGCTGATCGCTCTCCTCATGGTCCTTCGTGACGGCGGTACGCCCTCCGCCTACGCCCACTTCGCCTACGCACCAACCATCATCGCCGCGATGCGTTTCCATGCTGTCGGGGGGCTGATCTGCGGGTTCCTGGGCGGCTTCGTCGTGGGTCCGCTGTCGGCCTGGATTCTCGGTACGGCGGAAGTCCTCAGCCTCGGATACGACGTGTCGTGGATTGTGCGTGCCGCCTGGATTGGTGTCGTCGGGTTCACCCTGGGATGGCTGTTTACCTTCACTCGTCAACAGGCGGGTATCCTGGATTGGCACCTGCACACGGATCGCGCCACCGCGCTTCCCAACCTGTTCGGATTGCGCAGGCAGCTCCACGGGCTGATTGAGCAGGAGCTGGCATTGCCATCGCCGTCGGGCCGTGAACTGGCGGTGACCGCCCTCAAGGTTGCCAATTACGATGATCTGATGGGCACATTCGGCCATGATGGCTCCGATGCGATCATGCGCGAACTCGGGCACCGTGTTCGCGAAGGTTCGCCGTCCTCGGCAGTGCTTGGCCGCACCGGCGCCGATGAACTGATAATGGTGGAATCCGTCGATCGCGATTCCGCCCCCGCGACCTCCGTGCAGGCGCTTCAGGACCTGGTGCAGCCGACGCTGCATGTCGGCGCAATGCAGGTTTACGTGGATACCGTATTCGGCGTGGTCAGAAGCCCGATAGGTGCCGCAGTACCGGAGGAGCTATTGGTTCAGGCAGGGGCCGCGGCCGGCCGGGCGCACAGTGGCGGCACGCGTATTGCCATCCATGACGCGGACAAGGAGGAGGCACGCAAGGGCGGGGTGCGGCTGCTGGGTCAGGTGCTGCGCGCAATCGAGAACGGGGAGATGTCCCTGGTCTACCAGCCGAAGCTGGACCTGCATACACACCGGTTTACCGGTGTTGAGGCCCTTGCCCGCTGGGATCATCCCGAGCATGGGCCGGTGCCTCCCGGACGCTTTGTGCCGTTGCTGGAAGATACATCGATAATCGACACATTCACCCGCTGGGTGCTCACCACCGCGATGCAGCAGAATGTCGAGTGGCACGCTCAGGGCCAGGCACCGACCGTTGCGATCAACATCTCGGCCCGTAATCTCACCAGCGGCTCACTGCTCCGGCATGTGGACGAACTGCTGACCTGGAGCGGGTTGCCGCCGTCTTCCCTCGAACTGGAGATCACGGAGACCGCACTGATGGACGTCGACGCCTCGCATCTGGGGCTGCTGGCCGGGCTGCGGGAGAAAGGCGTGCGGATCGCGATCGACGATTTCGGTACCGGCTATGCTTCACTGGCCTACATCCGGGATCTGCCTGCGGACATCCTCAAGCTGGACAGGTCATTCATCCAGTCTGCGCCCAACAGGCCGCAGGAAGAGCAGATACTGAAGCGCATCGTACAGATCGCCAGGGATCTGCGCATGAAGGTGGTGGGCGAGGGCGTCGAAAGCGAGCAGATGCTCGATCTGCTGACGAAGCTGGGCTGTGACCAGGCCCAGGGGTACTTCGTGGCGCGACCCGTGCAGCCATCCGAAGTCCAACCCCTGCTGGCGCGCCGTTGGTCCGGGTCCGCCACGCGACAGGAACCGTCGGACTCCCGGCGCCGATGACGGCGCCCGGGCGGCTTGACCCGGATCGGATGGCGCCGGACGATGTGTGCGGCCGAGCGGCGGCATCGAGCATTCGCGGTTCAGCCTGCCGCCCCTTCTGATCAAGGCATGAATCCAGGCATGCAATCACGAAACCCAGACGGCGAGATATCCACGGTTCCGGAAATCACGCGTCCACAGGCGATCCTGGACGTGTTGCTGGCATTGTTGCTGGTGCTGGCGGCGAGCCTCTTCGCCGCGCTGCTGGTGCCAGGTCTGCCCTCAATTCCGGGCGCGCCCGCCGTGGTCACGCCTTTGCTGCAGGGAGCGGTGATACTGGCGGGATTGTACTGGCTGCTCGCCCGGCGCGGACAGGGCTGGCGGCAGATCGGTTTCCGGCGACCGCAGCTTGTCGATATCGGCCGGGCCGGGCTGGCCCTGCTCGCCGTATTCGCTGTCAATGCCTTGCTGGCACTGGCGATCACGTACCTGTTACCGCACGTCATGGAAGCTCATCAGGATCGGCTTTCCGAGGTGGCGCAGCTGCTGGTGGGCGACCTGCCGCTGGTGGCAGTGGCCGGTACCATGCTTTTCGTTGGCTTCTATGAAGAGGCCCTGGCACGAGGGTTTCTGCTCAGGCGCTGCCAGATACTGCTGAGGGGCGTCTGGGCACCGGTACTGATCTCCTCCATGCTGTTTGGCCTGGGCCATTTCTACCAGGGCTGGTTCGGTGTCATCCAGACGACGCTGGTGGGCATCGTTTTCGCCCGTCTGGTGATTTACTGGGGAACCTTGTGGCCGGTGATCCTGGCGCATGCCGCCCTCAACACCATCGCATTGCTGATTCTGCGCAACCTGTGAGAGCCATTCACAGGGCCAACCGTCCCGGGGCTCCTGTCCGCCGTCCACTTTCGGTTTTCAGACCATGCACAAACCGACCATCTGGCTTTTTTCCGCCTACCGCTCCGACAGTCATGCCGCCTGGGCGGACTGGCTGGTCAACAGCCAGGTGCAGGTAAGCTGGCGGCGGCTGGAATTGCCGGGTCGGCATTTTCGCTGGCGCATCCGGGGCAACCCGCTGTCCTGGCTCGACGAGCTTCCCGAGCAGGCGCCTGACCGGATCCTTGCCACCTCGATGGTGGATCTGGCGACTCTCAAGGGACTGCGTTCCGGTCTCGCGCATGCGCCGGCGGATTACTATTTTCACGAGAACCAGTTTGCCTATCCGGTCAGCGACAGGCAGGTGGGCTCCATCGAGCCGCAGATGGTTCAGATCTATGGTGCGCTCGCCGCCGATCGACTGGTTTTCAATTCCGCGTTCAATCGTGATTCCTTTCTACGCGGCGTGGATGCGCTGCTGCGCCGTATGCCGGATGCTGCACCCAAGAATCTGGGTGAGCGGCTGGGCAGGAAATCGCTTGTCTGTCCCGTGCCCGTGGAACCGATGGCGCCGGCGGCGAGAAAAGACGAGCGCCTTATCCTGTGGAATCACCGCTGGGAATACGACAAGGCGCCGGACATGTTTGTCAGCGCGCTCCTGCAACTCGCCGAAGAGGGCGTGGAGTTCCGCCTTGCCCTGCTCGGTCCGCGTCCGCGCCGCACACCCGTGTCCCTGCAGCGGTTGCGGGAGGTATTGGCCGACCGGATTGTGGTCGACGGCCGGGTGGACCGTGAACAATACCGCTGCTGGCTGGGTAGGGCCGGCATTGCGGTAAGTACCGCGCTGCACGAGTTCCAGGGCCTGGCCATGCTGGAAGCGGCCGGCGCCGGTGTCCGGCCGCTGGTGCCCGACGGATTGTGCTACCCGGAGCAGTATCCGGCAGCCTACCGTTATCCCCCGCACAACGTCAGCGCGCTGGCTGACCGCCTCCGTCACTGGCTGAACGACGGCCTGCCCCCGCCGGTGGACGTATCGGCCTGGTATGCTTGCCGGCTGCACGCCGACTGGCATGCGTTGCTGACCGTCCCGCAGCTACGCCCGTCCGCGGGCTCCGGCCGTTCATGACAAGCTCCGGATTCCGTCAGTCCCCGACGCGGTACGCGACAACCCTGCCGCTCATCATCAGTGGCAGCAACAGCAGGTTTTCGTCCTCCACGAAGACGTGGTCGGCCAGTCCCTGCTCCAGCTCAAGGACCACGTCGAAGTCGCCGGACGGACGGATGCGGTAGAGCTTTCCGCTGATCCAGTCGGTGACGTAATAATTGCCGTGACCGTCCGGCTGTACGCCGTCCAGGTTGCCGACGGGGCGACCGTCTCCGAGGCTGCGCACAGCGCCGTCGTCGCGCGAGACCATCTTGAGGTGACCCGGTTCCTCGGTTTCGAATCCCTCCGTAATGAGGCCCCAGGAGCCTACGATCAGGCTGTCTTCCTCTACCAGCAGTCCGTTGGGGCCTGCCAGTTCGGATGTCTGCAGCCAGCGCTCGAAGCTGCCGTCCCGGAGGCGGTAGATGGCATCGGCCATCATGTCGGAGACGTAGACGGTGCCGTCCGGCGCTACGGCCACGTCGTTGAGAAACTCGGCGTCCGCGTCCCGGTAACGACCGATGATATCCCCGCTGTCAAGGTCGATTTCCACCAGCGTGTCGATGTCGGCGACGTACAGTCTGTCTCCCCAGATATCCAGACCCTTGGGCGCATTCAGGCCGGTGACCCATCCAAGGCTCTCGACGTTACCCTCGAGATCAAGGCGGGCGATGAAGCCCACTTCGTTTCTCTCCGTGGGCTCGCCATTGATGTTACTCACATACATGTAACCGCGTTCGGCGTCATAGGCCACTGATTCCGGCTGCTGGAAAACTACCTCGGTCGTCCACAGTTTTCGCGGCTCTGCGGGTTTGTCGGCGGATACGCTGGCTGACGGGGTCCAGAGCAGGGCCGTCAACAGCCAGATCAGGGTGATGTGCGGGGTCCGGCGATGTTTTCGGTGCATGAGTGAGATCCTCCGTGGTCGTGGCTGTGGTCCATTGCCTGAGCGCGTGCGCTCGTGTTCGGGTGGCATCGGCGCGTCCGCGCGCCACGGTCATCCAGCACGCGAAAGCGCCGCGCGGCGCTCTCCCGGTCAATGTCCGGCCGTGCGGGGCACGGCGCACCGCAACGATCTCGCGCCGGTCGATCGCGCCGACGGCATCAGGGTGTCGATGGTACCTGATCTCCCGGCGGTGGATCGGGCAGCCGCCATCAAGGAACACGTCGGTCGCCCGGTTTCGCTCGCCGGTTACATTCGCTTACAGCTTCAGTGTGCGTTGGGGCGGGGGTGTCAATTGCCAAGCCCCCTTTGATGCATTGAACCCGGCCACTCTGTGTGGAGCCGCGACGACTGCGTAACCGCGCCCCGCGGGCGAACCGTGCAAAATGCGCTGAAACGTGACAATACTTCCGACATGGTTAGTAACCTGCACGCTTGCCGCGGACTATAGCCCGGGTAGCGGGGCTTTCCACGGCCACCATCTTCCGGATCGACGGATCCGCTCATTCTCGGGGACCGTGCTCCATGGAATTCCCTCTGACGCCGGCGGAATGGTCGCTGGCTACCGGCGTACTGCTGGTCTGCGCCATCATCCAGGGCTCCATCGGTTTCGGGGTTGGGCTGCTGGGCGCCCCTCTACTGTTTCTGATCAACCCGCAACTGGTGCCTGCCCCGGTGATCATCGTGGGCATGGTCCTGCCGATGATGATCCTGGTCAGGGACTGGCGTGGCGTGCAATTCAGTGACGTTGGCTGGGCTTTGCCGGGTACTCTGACCGGCACGGCGCTGGGCGCCGCCCTGCTCGGCCGGATTTCCGCCGACGGCCTGTCGTTGCTGTTCGGTTCCCTGGTGCTGCTGGGCGTTGCCATAAGCAGCGTCGGTTACGTGCCCGCGCTGAGGCCGCGGAACATAGTCGCGGCCGGCGGACTTTCCGGCTTCATGGCGACCACCACCTCCATCGGAGGCCCACCCCTGGCGCTGGCATTCCAGACCGTGCACGGCCAGCGTCTGCGTGGCACCCTGTCGGCCGTATTCTTTCCGGGTGGCATCCTGGCACTGGCGGCACTTTATACGGTCGGTCGTTTCGGTCTGACCGAACTGCTGGCGGGGCTCTCATTGCTCCCGGCCATTACCGCAGGTTTCTGGATCTCGGGTTATACCGCACGGATGCTGGATCGTCGGTGGCTGCGGCCGGTGCTGCTGGTGTTTTCCGCGCTGGCCGGGCTGGCGGCCATCGTCGGCGCGCTGTCCCCCTGAGACGCCTAGCCCGCATATCTCACCGCCGTTCGTCGCGAGGGCGTCGGGATGCCGCTGTGACGGGGGGCACGGACCGGAAGACGGCGAAGGCGTAGCTGACACTTCGTCGAGCGGGCTAAGCCCGTGCGCCTGGGCCCTTCATTTGTCTCGCCTTGCGTGCGGTATGTGAATGCGGCGGTTTTCGTGGCGACCTGTTGATGTACCGTATCCGCAGGACCTGGCGGGACTGAATATGCGCCGACTTCTCAACGACATGCTCTGGCTGCTGTTGCCCTTCGCGATATTGCTGGCGCTGAACATCGCCGGCACAGGCCTGCCCACCGGGCCGCTCCTGGCGGTATGGCTGCTGCTGACGGCCGTTATGTTCGCTGGGCTTTGGACCCGCGCCCTCAGTCGTCGTCATGCGTTTCTTTCCGCCTACATGCATGCCGGGAGCGTATGGCGGCGACGCTGGCGTGGTGGTCCGCTGCTCGCGGGCGCGCAGCTTGTGCAGGCGGCGCTGCTTGCGGTGGTTCTGCTGGTGGCGGTGGTGCGCCTGGATGACACCGCCGCCTGGCGGGTGCTGCTGGTCGGTCTGCCGCTGCTGGTGTTGCTGCACGGCCTGCTGCGCCGCTGGATGGTCCCGCATGTGTCTCCCCTCTATCTGCCCGAGCTGAGCTGGAGACTGACATTGCGGCTGAATTTCCTGCTGATGTTCCCCGCGCTGGCGCTGGCGGCTCTCTATGTGAGCTATCCGGCGCTGGCGGAGGTGACCCTGAAGCAGGCGATCTGGAACGAGATGATCCGTCAGGAAGCGTCCAGCCAGGCGTTGCTGGGACTCATGCAGGTGGCGGCGGCCAAGGATGCGCTGGGCTGGTGGCTCGGGCAGCAGTTGCTGCCGGGCCTGGGCGAACCGTTATTCCAGTTGGGGGGCTGGTTGTTGTTGCTTGCCGCGGAAGGGTTGTTCCTGTGGTCATACCTGGTGCTGGTCGCGGGTACGCTGGACCTGGTGCACTGGCGCCGACGGCCGCCATTGCCGACACTGACATCGGCGGTGGAAAATTCCAAAGGCCCGGTGGGAGAAAGGGGATGACGGCAACAGTTCCGGTCAAGCATGAACGGTCAGGCAGCGCGCTTCGGCTGCTGTTCGTGACCGCGTGCCTGCTGGCACTGTGGCTGGCCACGGAGCAGCGCGCCGACTGGCAGTCGGCCTGGCGGCCCGTACCGCCCGTACAACTGGCGTTCGAGGGGGAGTCCTACCGGGTGCCGGCAGAGCGCGTGGAGACGCTGGCGCTGCTTTCCGCATTGCGCTTCGCCGACGGCGAGGAGGAGGCGCGGCGGCTCGTGCGCAGCCACCTGCGCAGGGGGCTGGACAACCTGTTTCACGATCTTGCCGCGCAATTGCCGGAGTTCGCCGACTGGTACTACTCGCTGGGCAGTGAGTACATGCGCATTTCCATGTTGCTGCTGGAAAAAGCGAATCTGGCGGATGGCGACTACGTGGCGCGCCGGGCGCAGGCCGTCATTTTCGACCAAGCGGATTTCGACCGGCGCCTCGGTGCGCTGCGCCAGCAGACCGAGAGTCGCCTGTTGCGACAGGCCAGGATGACCCGTGCCGGCTGGCTTGCGGACATGCTGGAGGAACTGTCGGCCCATCGCATGCCCGTGCCGCCTCCCGATGACGCCGAGACCGTCTCGCTGGATGAATTGCTGGCCGGGCTGAGTGCCCATGGTGGCGCCGAATTCAGTACCCGCCTCTCGGCCAGCGGGGCGGTGGCTGCCGGTGCCGCCGCAGGACCGCTGTTGTGGCGGGCGGTCAGCCGGCGGCTTGTCGCCGCCAGCTCGGGGCGCGCCCTGGCGGCACGTGGCACCGGCCGCGGCGCAGCCAGGTTCGGTACCGCAGCGGGTGGCGGAATGGCTGTTTGCGCGCCGGGCGGCCCTGCGGCAATTGCCTGCGCGCTGGCGGCGGGCACCGCGGGCTGGCTGGCCGCGGACTGGGCGCTGCTGCGTCTGGATGAGGTCCTTAATCGGGACGAGTTGATGGCCGCCATGGAATCGGGCCTGGCGGAACTGCGCGATGAATTGGAGCAACAGCTTCTGGATGCCTATGATGCGGTGCTCGCGGAACAGTACGCCGCCATGCAGGCCGACATCGAGCGCACCTTCGTACCGGTACGCGCCGCCGGTAACTGAGGTGGCTGCTCCGGGTTTTATCTATCAACAGCTTGTCCACGGGGTTGCCATGCCATCCTTTGACGTTGTTTCCGAGCTGGATATGCACGAGGTCTCCAATGCCGTTGACCAGGCCCAGCGCGAAGTCGCCAATCGCTTTGACTTCAAGGGATCGACAGCCGAATTTCAGCAGGAAGATAACGTGATCACCCTGGTCAGCGAGTCGGAGTTCCAGATTCAGCAGATGATGGACATCCTTTATGGCAGGTTGACCAGGCGCGGCATCGATATCGCCTGCGCCGATCCCGGCAGGGTGGAGCAGGCGGGCCGCGAAGCGCGCCGGAAGGTCACCCTGCGCCACGGCATCGACCGCGACCTGGCGCGGAAGATCGTGAGGACGGTCAAGGACGCGAAGCTGAAGGTGCAACCGGCCATACAGGGCGAGCAGGTGCGGATTTCCGGCAAGAAACGCGATGATCTGCAGGCCGCCATCGCGCTGTTGAAAAAGGCGGAACTGGATCTGCCCCTGCAGTTCACGAACTTCCGCGACTAGCCCGCATATCTCACCGCCCTTCTACTACGCACGCCGATCTGCTCGCCGTGTCGGGGCGTACTCCCTACAGCCGGCTCGACGTAGTGTCAGCTACGCCTTCGCCGTCTTCCGGTCC
>SLSJ01000182.1 GCA_007130525.1 Ectothiorhodospiraceae bacterium
CCCCGTCACAGCGGCATCTCGACGCTCTCGCGACGAACGGCGGTAAGAAATGCGGGTTAGGGAGACCCTGGGCCCACAAGCGGTTGGCGCCGCTTTTTCCGCCACTGCGGTGTGGCGCTGCTTGACCGCAGAGTGACCGCGGCGCTGCGCAGCGTGCCTTGCCTCGCGGTGTGCGATACCAATGCGGCCGTGTGAATTGTTCAGTGTTTCCTATACGCTCGGGATCCGCTCCCGCTTACCTGCCTGACTGGCTCAGACCTCGATCATCTCGAAATCGTCCTTGCTGGCGCCGCACTCCGGGCAGGTGAAGTTTGCGGGTATCTCCTCCCAGCGGGTACCCGGCGCAATACCTTCCTCCGGGAGGCCGGATTCCTCGTCGTAGATCCAGCCGCAAATCACGCACATCCAGGATTTGTATTCCATTGTTCAGTCCGTGCTCCCTGACGATTCCAGAAGGGTCGACACTCTAACCTGACGCCGGTTGCCGGAAAACCCCGCTTCTTGCCGTGGCCCCGGCGTCCTGCCAGAGTGGTCTCCGTTTCCCGCGTCGAGGGCCCACGCTGTATGTCCCTGTCTGTAAGCGGGCTGTATGTCATAACCGATGGTGGAATTCCGACCGCGGAACTCCGGGCCGTTGCGCGGGCGGGCGCTCGGGTCCTGCAGTATCGGGACAAGTCCGCTGACGCCATTGGCCGCCGCCGCCGGGCCACGGCGCTGGCCAGCCTGTGCCGGGACAATGACCTGCTGTTCATCGTCAACGACGATCCGATGCTTGCCGTCGAAGTTGGGGCGGATGGTGTGCATCTGGGGCGTGATGACGGCTCGATTGACTGGGCCCGGCGGCTGCTCGGGCCGGATGCGGTTATCGGCGTTTCCTGTTACGCCTCGCTGGAGCGCGCGGAACGCATGTGTGCGGCGGGCGCTGACTATCTGGCCTTTGGGTCCGTTTTTCCCTCTCCGACGAAGCCTGCCGCCCCTCGTGCGTCACTGGATCTGCTGCGCGCGGCGCGCAAAAGGTTCACGTTGCCGCTGGTCGCCATCGGCGGGATAGACGCCGGCAACGCGGCAACCGTTGTGGCCACCGGGGTGGACGCGGTCGCAGTCATCGCAGGCGTGTTCCACGCGCCCGATCCGGCGGCTTCGGCGACACGCATCGCCGCCCTGTTCGCCGGTGGCTGATACAATTACCGCCGCCGCAGCATCCAACCCGGAGGAGTCCAGACCCATGAAGCATTCCAAGGCCCTGTTCGAGGAGGCGCAGCAGCATATTCCCGGTGGCGTGAATTCCCCGGTCCGGGCATTTCGAGGCGTTGGCGGCAGCCCCGTTTTTATCCGTCGTGCCCGCGGGCCGTACCTGTATGACGAAGACGGGAATCGCTACATCGACTATGTCTGCTCCTGGGGGCCCGCCATCGTCGGTCACGCTCACCCCGAGGTGGTCGAGGCCGTCTGTCGCGTGACTGCGGACGGGCTCAGTTTCGGTGCGCCCACCGAAGCCGAGACCCGAATGGCGAAGCAGGTCAAGGAGCTGTTTCCGTCCATGGACCTGCTGCGCATGGTCAATTCCGGTACCGAAGCGACCATGAGCGCACTGCGGCTGGCTCGCGGTTTCACCGGCCGTGAAAAGATCATCAAGTTCGAAGGCAACTACCACGGCCATGTCGATTCCCTGCTGGTCAAGGCCGGGTCCGGGGCACTGACCATGGGCACGCCGACCTCCCCCGGCGTGCCAAAGGCAGTCGTCGAACAGACTCTGACCCTGACATACAACGATGTCGACGAGGTGCGGGAAACGTTCGGTCGTGTCGGTGACCAGGTGGCCGCCGTGATCGTGGAACCGGTAGCCGGCAACATGAACTGTGTGCCGGGTGAGCGGTCGTTCCTGCGGGCGCTGCGCGAAGCCTGCAGCGAATACGGCGCGGTGCTGATCTTCGATGAGGTGATGAGCGGGTTCCGCGCCCATCTCGGCGGGGCCCAGGCCCTGTACGGGATCACGCCCGATCTCACGTGCCTGGGCAAGGTGCTCGGTGGCGGCATGCCGGTGGGCGCCTTCGGTGGTCGTCGCGACATCATGGAACAGCTTTCCCCGTTGGGACCGGTTTACCAGGCCGGAACCCTCTCGGGCAATCCGGTTGCCATGGCCGCGGGGCTGAAGACGCTGGAGATCATCTCCCGCCCCGGTGTCTTCGATGAGCTGGAGCGCAACACCGCGCGACTCGCAGACGGCCTCCGCGAGCGCGCCGATCACGCCGGCGTGCCGCTGCAGGTCAATCATGTGGGCAGCATGTTCGGGGTGTTCTTCACCGACGATGGGCCGGTGACCCGTTACCAGCAGGTTGCCGATGGCGACATGGACCGCTTCCGAAGGGTCTTCCATGCCCTGCTGGAGCAGGGCGTCTACTTGGCGCCATCCGCATTCGAGGGGGGCTTTACATCCATTGCCCATGACGAGGCCGTGATCGACCTGACGCTCGAGGTGTTCGGGCAAGTGCTCGCCCGCCTGTAGGGAGACGCGCCTGGCCCGC
>SLSJ01000087.1 GCA_007130525.1 Ectothiorhodospiraceae bacterium
GGTGGTGCGGTTCGACGATCTTGTGCGCGGGGGCCAGCGGGCGGGCACCGATGACATGGGGGATTTCATCATTCGTCGCGCGGATGGTTCCGCCGCCTTCCTGTTCTGCAATGCGGTGGATGACGCGCTCATGGGCGTGACCCACGTGCTGCGCGGCGAGGATCACCTGAGCAATACCGCGCGCCAGTGCATGATCCTTGACGCACTGAAGCTGCCGCGCCCGGCATGGGGTCACCTGGGCCTTATCCTCGGGGAAGACGGCGCCCTGCTCTCCAAGCGCAACGGCAGCCGCACGGTGGCGGAACTGCGCGATGCCGGCATGCTGCCTGCGGCGCTGCTGAACTACCTGGCGCGGCTGGGGCACAGCATGGACCCGGCGGAACTCCTGGATCTGGACGGCCTCGCCGCCGCCTTCCGGCTGGAACGGGTCGGTCGATCGCCGGCGCGCTTCGATGCCGCGCAGTTGCGGCACTGGCAGCAGCTTGCGGTCAACGCGTTGACGCCGAAGGCGCGGGCGGCCTGGATCCTGGAGGCGGTTGCTGAAACCGTGCCCGACGAGGACCGGGATGCCTTTGCCGCCGTCGTTGGCGACAATGTGTTGTTTCCGGATGACGCCCGGCGTTGGGCCAACGCCTGTTACGCCGAGACGCTCGAGCACGACGCGGAGGCGCTGGAAGCGCTGCGTACCGCCGGGCCGGGGTTCTTCGAAGCCGCGGCGCAGGCCGCCGACCGCGAGTGGCCGGCCCTGATCGATGCCGTCAGACAGGCCTCCGGCGCCCGCGGGCGCGGCCTGTTCCTGCCGCTGCGGCTGGCGCTCACCGGTGAGCGCCACGGCCCGGAATTGCCGGCGTTGCACCGGCTGATGGGGGCAGAGCGGGTAAGCCGGCGCTTCGGGCAGGCACGACGAATCGCGCTGGCGCAGGAACCGTCGGCGGGTGCCCCTGGCCGCGGATCGGCGCCCCCGGCTTCATGAAGTCGATACACGCAGGTAAAGGCATGCTGGAGATCCACAACAGTCTGACCCGTCGCAAGGAGCCGTTCCGGCCCATCGAGCCGGGACGGGTGCGGATGTACGTCTGCGGGATGACGGTCTACGACTACTGCCACGTGGGGCACGCGCGAGCACTGGTGGTCTTCGACGTGGTGGCCCGCTACCTTCGATATCTGGGTTTCGATCTCACCTATGTCCGCAACATCACCGACGTGGACGACAAGATCATCCAGCGGGCGGCCGAGCGCGGCATACCCCCGCAGGAGCTCACCGAAGAGTTCATCCGCGCCATGCATGAGGACGCCGAGGCCCTGGGGGTTCTGCCTCCGGATCACGAGCCGCGCGCCACCGAGGCAATCGACGCCATGCAGTCCCTCATTGCCCGACTGATCGATCGAGGTCTTGCCTACCAGGGCGACAACGGCGACGTTTACTTCAGCGTTGCCGACTTCCCCGATTACGGCAAGCTGTCGGGCAAACGCCTCGAAGACCTCCGCGCCGGCGCCCGCGTGGATGTGGAGGCGGCCAAGCGCCATCCCGGCGACTTCGTGCTCTGGAAGCGCGCAAAGCCCGGAGAGCCAAGCTGGCCGTCACCCTGGGGCGAGGGGCGGCCGGGTTGGCACATCGAGTGCTCGGCCATGTCCACGCGCTGCCTGGGTGAGCATTTCGACATCCACGGCGGCGGCCTGGACCTGCAGTTCCCGCATCACGAGAACGAGATCGCCCAGAGCGAGGGAGCCACCGGCCACACCTATGTCAACTACTGGATGCATAACGGCCACGTCCGCATCGACGACGAGAAGATGTCCAAGTCCCTGGGCAATGTCTTCACCGTTCGCGACATCCTGGAAAGGTACCGCCCCGAGGAGATCCGTCATTTCCTGCTATCCAGCCACTACCGCAGTCCGCTGAATTACACGCTGGACGCGCTGGACAACGCCCGCGGTGCGGCGGAGCGGCTTTACCTGGCGCTGCGGGGGCTGGAGCCGGCGCGCCCCGGAGATGCCGGGGCTGAATTCCGCGCCCGGTTCACGGCAGCCATGGATGACGATTTCAATACCCCGGTGGCCATGGCCGCGCTCTTCGATCTGGCCCGCGAGATCAATCGCAGCCGCGAGACCGACCCCGAGCAGGCCGCAAGGCTTGCCGGCCTGCTGCGTGAACTGGGCGCCGTGCTGGGGCTCCTGGAGACCGACCCGGACTCCTACCTGCAGGGTGGTGAGGACGAGGAAGTGGTGCCGGGGCTGACGGCGGCCCGCATCGAGGAACTCCTGGCCGAGCGCATGGAGGCCCGCAAGGCCCGCGATTTCGCACGCGCCGACGCCATCCGCGACCAACTGCGGGAAAGGGGAATCGTCATCGAGGACGGGGCGGAGGGAAGTACCTGGCGCAGGTAGCTTCGCTACTTGCGCCAGGTGCGGTTTTCCGTTTTCGGTTTTCCGTTTTCCGGAAAGACAACGGCTCCTCGCCGGGAAGGGACACAACCTGTAGGGAAGGTGCCATCCTCCCTGTGCATCCCTCACCCGAA
>SLSJ01000220.1 GCA_007130525.1 Ectothiorhodospiraceae bacterium
CGCCTTCGGCAAGGCAGACTGTCAGTGAAGCAGCCCCGTTTTCGCCCGGACACCTTGTTTGTGGACCTTCACCTCCTACCACCCACATCCGCCAACGCGGACGTTCACGAGATGAGGTTTGTGGCGGCTAAGGCCGTATCCAGATCCTGCACCTGCTCGGTCAAGGCGGCGGAAGCCATCGTGGTCAATGCTTAATCTCCCAGCAAGCACGGAGACGTCGAGCCGTGACCACCGTGACCCCGAACCCGCAACACACCACCGGACATAGCCCCTGGAACAAGGGCCACCTGATCGGCCCGAAGCCGCCTCTCAAACTCCCGGAGGTCTGGGGAATCCGCATCCGCCTCCAGCTTGAGAGCAACACGCGCCAGCTCGCTCTCTTCAACCTGGCAATCGACAGCAAACTCCGAGGCTGTGATCTCATGAGTCTCCAGGTCCGAGATGTCGTCCACGGCGGGAGAGCCGTCAAACGGGCCGCCGTCATCCAGGAGAAGACCGGCCGACCCGCTCAGTTCGAGCTCACGCCGCAGACACGACAGGCCGTGGCAGCCTGGGTGAGCGAAGCCAGGATCTGTTGGCCTACAAGGCCCAGTATCAGCGTTCCACACACCGAACGGTGTGTTCTTCCGGCGTCTCTACGCAGTGAAGTCCGCGCTTCCTACACTGCGCAAAGCGGTCGGCGGGATGCTTGCTCTCACGGTGAACCCGATATCAGGCAAAGCAGTAACGCGCAGGCCGGCTGTCCCCGCAGGGTGGTGGCTTCCGCCCCATCGTGCGGCTGTCCCGGGCCAGTGCTTGGCCCGCAACTCGTATCCAGAGAACACAGGGGCTTTCTCATGAGCAATGCATTCAACTACAAGCGGCTCGACCGCAACGACGCGGCCCTATTGCTGGTGGATCACCAGTCCGGGCTGATCTCGCTGGTACAGGACTTCTCCCCGGGAGAGTTCAAGAACAACGTCCTGGCCACCGCTGCCTGCGGGGATTATTTCGGCCTGCCGACGATCCTCACCACCAGTTTCGAAGACGGGCCAAACGGACCGCTTGTCCCGGAGCTCAAGGAGACCTTCCCGAACGCGCCTTACATCGCACGGCCCGGTAATATCAACGCCTGGGACAACGAGGATTTCGTGAACGCCGTCAAGGCGACGGGCAAAAGGCAGCTCATCATCGCCGGCGTGGTTACGGAGGTCTGTGTGGCGTTCCCCGCGCTCAGTGCGCTGGAAGAAGGCTATGACGTCTACGTGATCACCGATGCCTCCGGCACGTTCAACCAGGTGACACGGGACGCGGCCTGGTACCGCATGCAGCAGGCCGGCGTGCAACTGATGAGCTGGTTCGCCATGGCGTGCGAACTGCACCGTGACTGGCGCAACGACATCGAGGGGCTCGGGCAGCTGTTCTCCGACCACATCCCGAATTACCGGAATCTGATGACGAGCTACTTCGCCAAGGGGTAGTGTGTTGTGTCTTGGAGCGGCCGCGGGATGGGGTTGCAGCCCGCGGCCGCTGCGTCAGGCTAGGGCCCCCGGCGTTCCCCATGGAACGGTCACCGCGTCAAACAGGGGTGAAAAATGAACCCGACAGACAACCGCGTTCTCGTATTCGCCGGCAGCGCCCGGGCGCACTCGTACAACAAACACCTGGCAAGGCTTGCGGCAACCCGCGTGGAGGATGCAGGGGGCCAGGCAACATTCGTTGATCTGCGCGACTACCCTATCCCGCTGTACGACGGTGACCTGGAGCAGGAGCAGGGCATCCCGGAACATGCGCGCCGCCTCAAGGAGCTGTTGGCTACACACGCGGGGCTGATCGTGGTCTCCCCGGAGTACAACGGCTTTATTACCCCACTGCTGAAGAACACGCTCGACTGGCTGTCACGCCCCGACGGCGAGGAGAACGGCCTGGCCCTGTTCCGGAACCGCGTCGCCTGCGTCCTGTCCGCGTCGCCGGGAGGATTCGGCGGCATGCGCAGCCTTGGCCTGGCACGGCAATTGCTCACCAACCTCGGCGTCACGGCGCTGCCGGATCAGCTCGCCATACCCCGGGCCGGCGAGGCTTTCAGCGACGACGGCAACCTGAAAGACCCGGCAACACTGCAGCGCCTGGACCAGATCTGTCGCCGCTTGGTGGACACCCTGGTCCGGCTCAATCCTCATGCAGGGCGTTGAAGGACTCCGCCAGATGATCGATTAGCGCGCGTACCGCGGGCAGCAAGCCCCGCCTGGACGGGAACACCACATGCACGATCTCGCGGCGCGGTGTCCAGCTCGGCAGAACCGGCACGAGTCGGCCGGCTTCCAGCTCCGGACGGACCATCATGCGCGGCAGTTGGACCACGCCGATCCCGGCAACCGCTGCCTTCTTGAGCGCAGGCATGTCAGTGGTGACGAGCCGCGGTGTGTGGTGCACGGACGCGGGCCTGTCCTCCGGGCCGAAGAGGCTCCAGGTAAACTCCTCTTGCTGACTGCCCAAACCCAGACTGGGCCAGTTGGCGAGTTCCGCCGGTTGCGATGGTTCCCCGCCCTGTTCCTTCACCAGCCAGGGACTGGCAAGCAGGCACTGGCCGCGATCGGCCAGCACTCGAAGGACGAGATCGCTATCCTCCAGCGGCGGCGCACGGACACGGATCGCCAGATCCAGCCCCTCCCCCACCAGATCGACACGGCGGTTGGTGGCGTCAAGCATCACGCTGACCAGCGGGTAGCGCTGCATGAAGTCCGTCAGCATGTCGCCCACGTAGGCTTGCAGCAGTGCCACGGGACAACTCATGCGGACGGTGCCTCGCGGCTCCGAGCGCGTGGTCTCCACGGCTTCTTCCGCCGCTTCCGCCTCCACCAGCATGGCTTTGCAATGACGGTAGTACGTCTCACCCACGGGCGTGACCGTGAACTGGCGGGTGGTTCGGTGGATCAGGCGGACCCCCAGGCGTTCTTCCAGCAGGGCGATGCGGCGGCTCAGGCGCGATTTGGGCATCCCCAGGGCGCGCCCCGCCGGAGCGAAGCCGCCGTGATCGACCACCTGAACGAAGAAATACAGATCGTTGAGATCATAATGCACGCCATCGTTCCTTCTGGTGAACGCGCTGGTGCAATTCTAGGGACTTCCGCCGCGATTGTCCTGCCTCCATCTTTGTCCTGATTCGTTCGGGATCAAACGCAGGAGGTTCCCATGAAGGCGATTCGCAGTGTCCACACCGCCCCCCGTCACCACTGGGTGGGTAATGGGTTTCCCGTGCGGTCCCTGTTCTCCTACGACAACCACGGCCGGGAGTTGGACCCGTTCCTGCTCCTGGATTATGCAGGCCCGGTGACGTTCGAGCCGGCCCGGCAGCGCCGGGGTGTGGGGGAGCATCCGCACAAGGGCTTCGAGACGGTGACCCTCGTCTACCAGGGTGAGGTGGAGCATCGGGATTCCACTGGGCACGGTGGCGTCATCGGGCCCGGAGACGTGCAATGGATGACGGCGGGCGCCGGCATTCTCCACGAGGAGTTCCACTCCGAGCACTTCACGCGCACGGGCGGCCCGATGCAGATGGTGCAGCTCTGGGTCAATCTGCCTGCCCGCGCGAAGGAGATGGAGCCGGGTTATCAGGCCATCCGGGCCACGGTCATTCCCGAGGTGCCGCTTGCCGGTGGGGCGGTTCGCGTGATTGCCGGTGACCTGGACGGACGTGCCGGGCCCGCCCGGACGCAGACGCCAATGCAGGTCTGGGACGTCCGCCTCCAGCGCGACGGGCGGGCCTCCCTGAATCTGCCGGAGGGCTGGCCCGTGGGCGTGGCCGTGCTGGAGGGCACCGTGATGGTGAACGACGGCGCCATCCTTCGCGACGCCGATCTGGCTATTCTGAGCCGGGAGGGTACTGCGGTCTCGCTGGAGGCGAATGTCGATGTCCACCTGCTGGTACTCAGCGGCGAGCCGATTGGCGAACCTGTTGCCGGCTACGGCCCGTTCGTCATGAATCACCAGCATGAGGTGGAACGGGCTATGGCCGACTTCCGCCGGAATCGGCTGGGCAAGACCGCCGCGTCGTAACCCGACGCGGCACAGACCGGAGGATGAGCAGGACATACCATGAGCTGGAATCCCGCGCTGACCCCAGGTTGCCCGAATGAGATCGGCGTTGACGCCATCGAAACCCTAATCGTCCCGCGCGCCCGGGACCTTGGCGGGTTCGAGGTGCGTCGCGCCCTGCCGGCGCCGAAGCGCCAGATGGTGGGCCCATTCATCTTCTTCGATCAGGTGGGCCCGGCCGAGTTTCTCACCGGCCAGGGCATCGACGTCCGGCCGCACCCGCACATCGGCCTAGGCACCGTCACCTACCTCTACAGCGGCGACCTGCATCACCGCGACAGCCTCGGCACTGACCAGATCATCCACCCAGGCGCGCTGAACTGGATGGTCGCCGGCCGCGGGGTGACCCACTCCGAACGCACCTCTGCCACGTCGCGACAGACGGGCAGCGCACTTTTCGGGATCCAGACCTGGGTCGCGTTGCCAGAGGCACACGAGGACACCACACCGATGTTCGAGCATCACCGCGAAGCGACGCTACCGGTCATCCAGAGCGAGGGGGTATGGGTGCAGTTGCTGCTGGGGGCCGCCTACGGCAAGCGGGCACCCGCAACCCTGTACTCCGAGGCGTTCTACGCCGATGTTCAGTTGAACCCGGGAGCGCGATTCCCCATGCCGGATGAGCACGAGGACCGCGGCATGTATGTAGCCGGAGGCTCGGTCACCATCGCCGGCCGGTGCTTCGAGGCCGGGCAAATGATGGTCTTCCGCCCCGGCGACCGCATCACGGTTGCCGCCGGCGAACAGCGAGCCCGCCTGATGATTCTCGGCGGCGCCACGCTTGGCGGCCCGCGTTATATCTGGTGGAACTTTGTCGCCTCGTCGAAGGAGCGCATCGAGGAAGCCAAACGGCAGTGGCGCGCAGAAAACTGGGGCGCCGGGCTATTCGACCTGCCACCTGACGACCGTAACGAGCACATCCAGTTGCCGGATTAGCCAATTCGTCGCCCCTGCCGGGGTTTGTAATCCGCAGCGGGCCATGGCCGCGGATTCACGATCCTGTGGCCGTTCACCACATGCCCCTGCTCAGGAACGCCAGAACCCTCTCCGGGCGCGGCCGTATGTAATGTGTCCCCGGATATCCGGGTCCGTTGATGTTAGTGAAGTCCGTTCTTCAGGTGCCTGGGAATCGCCGGCACGTTGCAGGGTTAGTTGCCGAAGGTACAAACGTTTCGCCAGCATCCGGCCGGTCGTGGTGCAGCATCAAATGGCCGCTTCGGGCCGTATCCAGATCCTGCACCTGCTCGGCCAAGGCGGCGGAAGCCATCGTGGTCAATGCTTAATCTCCCAGCAAACACGGAGACGTCGAGCCATGACTACCGTGACCCCGAACCCGCAACACACCACCGGACATACCCCCTGGAACAAGGCCACCTGATCGGCCCGAAGCCGCCTCTCAAACTCCCGGAGGTCTGGGGAATCCGCATCCGCCTCCAGCTTGAGAGCAATACGCGCCTGCTCGCTGTTCCTGAGTGACCGCCGACGCTCGCCGAAAGTGCGTGTGTTTGTCGATTTCGTGGCGGAGCAGATCGGCCTGATCGATCCGGTGACCAGAATGACTGCCCTTGAATCGGGAAGACCAGAGACCAGTTCCATCAGCACCGAAGCCGGACATGGCATTCGCACCGGCATTCCGCATTCGGGTCAGACCGAACGGTCGTAGTGGTTTCCACGCCGTGGCACTTCGGGGCAGTGCGGGAGCGCAAGACACTTGCAGGGCAGTACGCGGCGTCCCTAGGCCTAGCCTGACCTCACGAGCAGCCCCGTCAGACTCTGCGGGCTACCATGGGAATCGACATTAATCAGAAGATCGGAGTGGCAACCATCGAATCCCCCCTCGTGCAGAAGAATAATTCTGAGAATAATCCAGGAGGCACCTCGACCGGCGGTTACTTTCCAGGTTCCGACACCGAGAAAAGCCACCGATGGAGGAGGCCTCATGTCCGTCAACGTTGATCCAGATGAGTGTCTGTGGGGTTCTACCCAGAAACCAAGACGAACGAGAACCGGGATGCGCACCATAAACACCGGGCCCAGAGGAACTTAAAGGCGAAGAATGCGCCGCCCCTGCGGGCCGCGCGTCGGTAGACTACATCTCATTGACGGGGGCCTCCTAATGGGTGTCCTGATTTCCCACGCGAGCCCGTCCGAGTCGACTCTTTCCGCGTCACGCGAACATCGCGTGGCGGCGCAACTTCATCCCTTCGGCGCCTCGGGGACTGGCACGACAACCCAGGGACCGCCGCTCGCCAGGCAACCTGATCTCCTGGTTTCGAATCAGTCTCGCGCGCTGCAACGCCGGCTTCGTCCTCACCCTCACCGATCGCGCCTACGTGCCGGAGCACCACCACAGCAAGCACAGCCAGGCCCAAAGTGCCTGCGCCCCCCACCTTGGCGGTGACGTTCAGCCCGACAATGAACGCCGCCTGCGCCTCCGCCAACAGGTGCCCGGGCAGTCGCTCGGCAACGGCCAGGGCCGCCCACAGGCTGTCGCCCAGCGCCTCAGTCAGCTCGGTCGTCATGTCCTCCCGGATCCGATCGGCGACCTGCATGCGGTAGACCAGAGTCGCGAGACTACCCAGCAGGGCCACACCCAACGCTACACCCAATTCCTGGACCATCTCTGACATTGCCGAGGCGGAGCCGGCCTTCTCCGCCGGCGCCGCCCCCACCACCAGATCCGTGCCAAGAGCTGCAATGGCACCCAGGCCGAGGTAGACCAGTGAGAAGCCGATAACGACCTGAATCACTTCGATTGTGTCCGTGTGGACTGCGGCGATCAGTCCATATCCGAGACTTGAGAGCACCAGAGCAACGGCGACCACAAAGGCCGGCCGCATGCGGCGGGCGAGCAGCGGTGCAAGAATACCCGCGGCGACCATCGTCAGCGCTGGCGGCCCCATCCACAGCCCGGCGACCAGCGGCGAGTAGCCCGCCACCAGCTGCAGGTACTGGGTCACCAGCAACATCACCCCTGCCACCCCGACCAGGCCGAAGAGCAACACGACGAGGGCAGCGCTGAAGGTCCGGGCCGCGAACAGCCGCAGATCGAGCAGCGGGGTAACCAGACGCCGCTGCCGACGCACGAAAAGGAGCCCACCAAGGATTCCCGCCGCAATGGCCAGCAGCACCTCCGGGGTGACGCCCGCCTTGGCGAGTTCTTTCACCCCGTAGATCGCCGGCAGGATGGCCGAAAGGGACAGCAGCACACTGGGCAGATCCAGGCGGCCAGTCTGGGCGGCACGGTACTCCGGCAGCAGCAGCGGCGCAGTCACCAACAGCACGGCCGCCACCGGTACTGCCACCAGGAAGGCCGCCCCCCACCAGAAGTGCGCCAGGAGCACTCCACCAACCACCGGGCCCAGTGCCATGCCCAGAGCGAACATGGTCGCCCAGACGCCAATAGCAAGGGCACGCTGACGCGGCTCGCGGAACATGTTGCTAATCAGGGCAAGGGTCGAAGGCATCAGGGTCGCCCCCGCCACCCCTAGCATCCCCCGGGCAACAATCAGCAACTCAGCGCTGGGTGCATAGGCGGCAACCACCGACGCCACCGCGAAGGCCAGAGCGCCGATCATCAGCAACCGGCGCCGGCCGATACGATCGCCCAGGGTGCCCATGGTGATCAGGAAACCGGCGATCATGAAGCCATAGGCGTCCATGATCCACAGCGCTTGGGTGCTACTCGGCTGGAGGTCTGCGGCCAGGGCGGGCAGTGCCAGGTAGAGGACAGTGACGTCGAGGCCCAGCAGCACGGTGGGCAGCGCCAGCACCGCCAGCCCGGCCCATTCCCTGCCGCCGGCCGAAGTGTACGTCCGGTTCGCGGCGGGCGGTGAGGAGACGGGTGTGGATGACTCGCGCTCCAGGGACATGGCGACTCCAGGTCTGAAAGAGGAATTGGCAGTCTCGAGCGCTTTTTATAGGGTTACAATATAGCCAGTTATCCTAGTACTATAAGCAACGACATGGGGCAACGGCATGGCCAAGCGCAGCTTCGAGCGGACCCGCGGTGAACTCACCGACTTCCTGCTCCACCACCGGCACAAGCTGACGCCGGCCGATGTCGGCCTGCCCAGCGGCGGACGGCGCCGCACGCCCGGGCTGCGACGTGAGGAGGTCGCGACCCTCGCCGGCGTGGGGCTCACCTGGTACACCTGGTTCGAACAAGGCCGTGACATCCGGGTCTCCGAGCGCTTCCTGCTCAACGTCTCCCGCGCCCTGAAGCTGGATGATGCCGAGTGCTGCCACCTATTCCTACTAGCCCATCGCCGACCGCCCCCCACCGAGGCCTACCAGGAACAGGCCATCCCGCCCCGGATCCAGGCCCTGATGGACGACCTGACCAATCCCGCCTACGTTATCAACCTGCGCTGGGACCTCATCGCCTGGAATGCCGCGGCCGATGGCCTGCTCGGCCTCGACACCCGCGAGGCCGCCGCACGCAACTTGTTGCGTCTGGTATTCGCCGACCCCGCCCTGCGTCGCCGGCTCACGGCCTGGCGGCAGGACGCCCCGCGACTGCTTGCCCAGTTCCGCTGTGACCTGGCGGTGGCTCCAGAGGATCCCACCCTGCGGGCCTTGATCGAGGAACTCAACGCGCTGTCGCCGGACTTCCGCCGCTGGTGGACGACCCCGAACCTGGACGGGTATGGTCGCGGAATCGGGTCCCTCCTCGATGTCGATGGCATGCAGTGCGACTTCACCCACGAGACACTGATCGTCGACGAACACCGCCACCTCAAGATGGTCGTCTACTTCGCGACTTCCACCTGACAAGGCTCACGTCTGGGACAACCTCCGCGTCCATGACGCCCACTGCTTCCAGGGCGACATGCCCGCGGAACCCACCGGTGTCCAGTGCTTTCTGGTAAACCGCGAATTCTTCGTGCTTTTTCGGATGAGCCACGAACGGTGAATCCCCCGCCGGCCTGCGTCCAATTGGAGCGCTTCAGCCGGTCAGCTACACCCCGGTCGACTTTCGGTCTATTGGAAACCGAAACTCGCCGGGCACGCCAAGGCGCAAGAGGCCGTGATGCGCAAGATCAGACTTGCGGAGAGCCAGCTCGTTTAGATCTTGAATAAGGCGACGAATCATGCCGAAATATGAGCGTAGTTCCGAGAGCACCTACCACCGCGAACGTCGGACTCCCCCGCGCAGGTAGCACTGAGTTAATTTCGGTGTTATATGTATAGCTACAGAATGTCAATTAACCTTCTGGTTAGACGGAGAATTTCACTTTTTATGAGACGAAAGACAGAGAGTTTCATATTGCATGAGACGCTTCAGAATCGCCTATGAGACAAAAAACTGTAACTCATTGAAAGTAAAACATCCGCAGTTTCACCCTGAATGAGACCTGACACCCTTTGTCAGATCCAGTTTCAAATGAAACTGTCTCACTCAAGCAGTTCCTAAGTTGTTGATAGAGGGAGACCCTGCTGAAAATCGTGTCCAGTGTCCGGACCACCTGGTGCCGATGCCCTTGCAAACCGATAACTGGTATGCCCCCTGCTTCGATCAATCGTGCGAGGTCGGCAGAGATACTCTTGAGAAGAGACAATGGTTGCGAACAAAGCCGCGCGGCGGATGATTTTGAGCGGGATTGTGCGCGCGAGAGTTGTGTTCTTTGGACTTCGCGACGGGCAAGAGGCGTGGATTTTACGTACGGCGCCGTAGGCCGCCCTGCCCTGGGGGCGCGATTGGCAGGATCATGCCATCATCATGGCCGGTTTGTCCGTCTCAAGAGCGGCGGTCTCTGGCCAAAAGCGACCAAGAGCGGTCGGTCGGCGTTTAGGTCCACTGCTTAATTATAAGTCCTGACCCTGCGACTCGTGCTCTGGCCGGCGCTGACCTCTCGGTCAACCAGGGGGTGGGTGTCCAATGACGCGGCCTCTCAGGCTGCCAATCAGCTACGCGGACTTGCCGCCGAGTACGGCGTCATCTTCCCGAAGCAACTCCAGCAACTTCGTAGCCAGTTGCCAGAAGCGCTGGAAGACGGCGACAACGGGCTCTC
>SLSJ01000078.1 GCA_007130525.1 Ectothiorhodospiraceae bacterium
GCGAGTACGACGTGATCCTGCAGGCCGCCGACGATGATCGCGCCATCCCCGGGGACCTGGAGAACATCTTCGTGCGCAGCGGCAACAACAACGCCCTGGTGCCGTTGTCCAGCCTGCTGACATTGCAGGAGGTGGGCTCGGCGCCGCGGCTCAGTCGCGTGAACCGGCTGCCCTCGGTGACGATAACCGCCTCGCTCGCGCCGGATTACGATCTGGGCGCGGCGCTGGAGTACATGGAACGCGTGGCACAGGAGGAATTGCCGCCCGAGGCACAAATCAGTTACCTGGGCCTGTCGCAGGAATTCAAGGAAACCACGGGTGCCATCTATCTCACCTTCGCGCTCGCGCTGGTGGTCGTGTTCCTGGTGCTGGCCGCGCAGTTCGAGAGCTTCGTTCACCCCGGCATCATCATGCTGTCGGTGCCGCTTGCGGTAACCGGCGCCCTCGGCGCGCTGTTCTTCACCGGCATCACGCTGAACGTCTACAGCCAGATCGGCATGATCCTGCTGATCGGCCTGATGGCGAAGAACGGTATCCTGGTGGTGGAGTTCGCCAACCAGTTGCGTGATCGGGGCCTGAGTGTTCGCGACGCCATCGTCGAGGGCGCGGTGCTGCGCTTCCGTCCGATCCTGATGACCGCCGTTTCCACCGTGTTCGGCGCGCTGCCCCTGGTGCTCTCCACCGGCGCCGGCGCCGAGAGCCGGAGCGCCATCGGCATCGTAATCATCGGCGGCCTCGGTTTCGCCACGCTGCTGACGCTGTTCCTCACGCCAGTGCTTTACGACCTGTTCGCCCGTTTCACCCGCTCGGTGAATGCCGTCTCGCGCGACCTGGAAGAGCTGGAGAAGACCGAGCGGATATCCGGCGTCGCAGTCAGGCGGTAGCGCGGCCTTGGCCTTGCCGGGCCTTGCCGCGTGCCGCCGCCTCATGCGCTGAAAATGGCTGGCCGGCAGCGGGTATGACGCGCTTTGTGCCGGCGGTAGACTGTCCTGAAGGTGGCATGGGGCTGCCGGGTGCAACGACCAGGAACATGGAGGTGCGCATGCGAGGTATTGGTCCCATTCTTCTCGCCATCTGGCTGATCGCCTATGGTCTGACGGAACTGGCGGATCTGCGTTTTCGCTACGATGATCTGCTCCTGGGTGCGCTGGCGGTGGTTGCGGGGATCTTCCTGCTGATCCGTCGTTAGTGTCACTTAAGGGACACTAGCCCGCATATCTCACCGCCGTTCGTCGCGAGGGCGTCGAGATGCTGCTGTGACGGGGGGCACGGACCGGAAGACGGCGAAGGCGTAGCTGACGCTACGTCGAGCCGGCTGGAGGGAGTACGCCCCTTTACGGCGAGCAGATCGGCGTGCGTAGTAGAAGGGCGGTGAGATATGAGGGCTGGTCATGAGCGTACGTAGCGTCGCCACGGGGCGTGCCGGGAACACCGCCGGTCTGATCCTCTCCGGCGGCGGCGCCCGTGCGGCGTACCAGGTGGGCGTGCTGAAGGCGGTGGCGGAGATTCTGCCGCGGGATGTGCAAAATCCCTTCCCCATCATCTCCGGCACTTCGGCCGGGGCGGTCAACGCCACGGCGCTTGCAACCCATGCCAGCCGTTTCCGGCAGGGGGTTCGCGGGCTGGAGGAGGTCTGGCGTGACTTCCGCGCCTGGCGTATCTACCGAACCGAGACCACGCGGCTGGTGTTGCGGGCAAGCCGCTGGTTGTCGGCGCTGTTCCTGGGCGGTGTCGGGGCGCACCGTCCGGTGTCGCTGCTCGATAATCAGCCACTGGCCGCGCTGCTGGGGCGCGTTATCCGTTTCCAACGCATTCAGCAAGCCATCGACGACGGCTACCTGCACGCGCTCAGCATCACTGCCTCCGCCTATACCACGGGGGAGTCGGTCAGCTTCTTTCAGGGCAGTCCGGGAATCCCGGACTGGGGCAGGGCGCGGCGCATCGGCCGGCGCAGCACGCTCGGCCTGCAGCACGTCATGGCCTCCGCGGCCATTCCGGTAATCTTCCCCGCCGTGCGCATCGGCGATGCCTATTACGGCGACGGCTCGGTGCGCCAGCTTGCGCCTATCAGTCCGGCGCTGCATCTTGGCGCCGACAGGGTGCTGGTGATCGGCGTCAGCGGCCGGCTTGGCGGTGACGCTCCCGACAAGGCACCGCAGCGTTATCCCAGCGTCGCGGAGATCGTCGGCCATGTGCTGGACAGCGCATTCATCGACACCATGGAGGGAGATATCGAGCGGCTGGAACGCATCAACCGCACCATCCGCCATATCCCCGAACGCACCCGGCAGCGGGAGGGGATTCAGCTTCGGCCGGTGGACACCCTGGTGATTTCTCCCAGCCGTTCGCTGGAGGACATCGCCGCGCGGCATGTCGGCGAGCTGCCGCGCAACCTGAGGTTCTTCCTGCGCGGTTCCGGCGCCACCGTGGGCGCCGGCTCCACCATCGCCTCCTACCTGCTGTTCGAACCCGGCTTCTGCCGCGAACTCATGCAGCTCGGCTACCACGA
>SLSJ01000023.1 GCA_007130525.1 Ectothiorhodospiraceae bacterium
ACTCCCTGCAGCCGGCTCGACGTAGTGTCAGCTACGCCTTCGCCGTCTTCCGGTCCGTGCCCCCCGTCACAGCGGCATCTCGACGCCCTCGTGACGAACGGCGGTGAGATATGCGGGCTAGCCGAGCAGGCGGCCGATCTGCTGGCGGACTCTTACTTCCTCGTCCACCTGCAGGTTCGCATCAAGCTCCGCCATCCCCGGTCCGAACAGGACCACCGCGGTAGAGCCCATGTTGAAGCGGCCGATTTCGTCGCCGCGCCCAAACGCAGGTGCCTGCGGCCCATAGCTCGTGACCCTGACGGAGTGGCCGCGGGGCGGAGTGACTTCACCGGCCCACACGGTCTCGATGCTGCCGACGCCGATCGCGCCCACCAGCACCACGGCCATGGCGCCGGCGTCCGTGTCGAACAGGCAGGCAACGCGTTCGTTGCGGGCGAACAGTTCCGGTACCGTTCGTACCGTGTGCCTGCCGACGCTGAACAGCCGGCCGGGCACATGCACCATCTCCCGCAATTGTCCCGCCAGCGGAATGTGCACGCGATGGTAGTTGCGGGGTGACAGGTAGATGGTCACGAAGTTGCCGTCGCGGAACGGGTGTGCCCGCCCCGGGTCGCCACCAAGCAGCGTGGTCAGCGAGTATTTGTGGCCTTTGGCCTGGATGATCGCGTCGTCGTTGATCGGTCCCAGCGCGCTGATTGCGCCGTCGGCGGGACTGCATATCGCGCCCGCGTTCTCCGGCGGCGGGCGAATTCCGGGCCGCAGCGCGCGGGTAAAAAAATCGTTGAAGTGGGCATAAGCCATGGGATCGGGCTCCACCGCCTCGCTCATGTCCACACCGAAGTAACGAATGAAGGCCGCGGTCAGGAGTCGGCGCAGCCACCTGGCCCGAATCCGCGTGACGCGGTGAACCAGTCGCGAAAAAGCATGCTGGGGAACAGGATAGATAGGCAGGGTTTTCGCCCAGTCCAGAAGACCGGGGGCATCTGTCAGGTACCTTGCCGGCTGCGGTGGCCTGTTCAAGGAAATCAGCCCTGCCGCCGGTGGAAGCCGAGAATCCGGTCCAGATCCATGGACATGCGGCCCACCTGGTGGGGTGCCTGGAACACCGCCTGCAGCCTGGCTTCGGGACTGATCAGCAGGATCGCCGAGCCGTGGTCCACCATGTAGTCAGCGTCACCTGCTTCGCCGCGGCGGACGTGGGCGATGCCCAGGTCGCGGGCGAGCACGTCGATCTGCTCCATGTCGCCGGTGACGCCGACAAAGTCACCGCGGAATGAGGGCACGTACGCGGCCAGCGTCTCCTGCGTGTCACGCTCGGGGTCCACGGTTACGAATACCGTCCGGACCTTGTCCCCGATGCCTTTCTCGTCCAGCCGCTCATGTACGGCGGCGAGTTGGTGCATGGCCATGGGGCAGATATCAGGGCAGTTGGTGAACCCGAAGAACACCAGCGTCCACTGCTCCCGGAATCGATCGCGCGTGAAAGGCTCACCGTTGTGATCCAGGAGTTGGAAATCCACCACCGCCCGGCCTTCGGGCAGATAGGTGGCGCCGAGCATGTCCTGGTCGAGGCTCGCGGGCGCCAGCAGGTTGCTGGACGCCCAGATGCCGCCCGCGAGCGCAAGGCCGCCGGCAAGCAGCGCGCCGAAGGTGATCGTTAGCTTGCCCGTCTGGTTTTTCATGGCGCGGATTCTGTCACAGTCGGGACGCCGGCGCATCAGGATGTGGACACATGGTCCCCGGTTCCCGCGTCTGTTTCAGACCGCCGGCCAGGTACCACCGTTCCATGTCCGTATACGGTATGCTATCGGCCTTCGGGAAGCGCTCTGCATACAGGGAGTATTGACCTCCATGATGGACATCGACGGTGCCCGTGACCAGTTGCGGACCCTGCGTGATTACGTGCGCTGGGCCGCCAGCCGTTTCAATGAAGCGGGCCTGGTTTTCGGGCACGGCACCGACAATGCGTTCGACGAGGCGGCGGCGCTGGTACTGCATACGCTGCATCTGCCGCCGTCGATTGCCGACCCGTACTGGGATGCCCGTGTCACCCGGGGCGAGGCCGACGCCATCCTCGCGCGGGCGGAGCGCAGGGTGCGGGAGCGCCTGCCGTTGCCGTATATCACCGGGGAGGCGTGGTTCGCGGGATTGTCCTTCCATGTCGACCGACGCGTCCTGGTGCCACGTTCGCCGATCGCGGAGCTGATCGAAAGCGGTTTCACGCCCTGGCTTCACCCTGATGCGGTCACCCGGGTGCTCGACATCGGCACCGGCAGTGGCTGTATCGCCGTTGGTTGCGCCCACGCCTTTCCGGATGCGGGTATCGATGCCGGCGACGTCTCCGCCGATGCGCTGGCTATCGCGGAGCTGAATGTCCGCCGCCACGGCGTCCAGGATCAGGTCAACATCCTGGTGTCCGATGTCTACGAGGGTCTGGAGACGAACGCCCGGTACGACCTGATCGTTGCCAACCCGCCCTATGTTGATGCCGTGGATATGGCGATGCTGGCGCCGGAATACCGCCATGAACCGAGGCTGGGGCTGGAAGCGGGGGAGGACGGGCTGGACGTGGTGCGGCGCATACTCGCCGGCGCTGCGGCCAGGCTGAACCCTGGTGGTGTGCTGGTGGTGGAGGTCGGCAACAGCGAGGCGGCGGTTTCACGCGCCTGGCCCGATTTACCGTTCCTGTGGCTGGACTTCGAGCGAGGCGGGCACGGTGTGTTCCTGCTGACGGCCGAGCAACTGCAGGAACATGCAGCGCAACTTGAAGACTGACGGGAACCCTCGCGATGTCCGGAAATACCTTTGGCAGGCTGTTCACGGTGACCACCTTCGGCGAAAGCCACGGTCCGGTTCTAGGGGCCGTGGTGGACGGTTGCCCGCCTGGACTGCAGATTTCGGAGTCGGATCTGCAAAGGGACCTTGATCGTCGCAGGCCTGGAACATCCCGCTACACCACGCAGCGCAAGGAGCCCGACCGGGTTCGAATTCTTTCCGGGGTGTTCGAGGGAGTGACCACGGGCACGCCCATCGGGCTGCTGATCGAGAACACCGACCCGCGCTCGCGGGATTATGCCGAAATCGCGGAAACCTTCCGGCCCGGCCATGCCGATTACACCTACACCCGGAAGTACGGGATCCGCGATTATCGCGGCGGCGGTCGCTCGTCGGCCCGCGAGACCGCCATGCGCGTGGCCGCCGGCGGCATAGCCCGCAAGTACCTGGAGCACCGCTATGGCGTGCGCGTACGCGGGTACCTGGCGCAGCTCGGCCCCATCGACCTGGGGCTGAAAAACTGGGACGCGGTGGATGGTAATCCGTTCTTCTGTGCGGATCCCGAGCGGATACCCGAACTCGAGGCATACATGGACCGGTTGCGCCGCGACCTCGACTCGGTGGGGGCGAGGGTGAACGTGGTAGCCGAAGGCTGCCCGCCGGGCTGGGGGGAACCGGTATTCGATCGCCTCGACGCCGATATCGCCCATGCCATGATGAGCATCAATGCAGTCAAGGGCGTGGAGATAGGCGCCGGCTTCGGCTCCGTTACCCAGCGGGGGAGCGAGCATCGTGACGAAATCACGCCCGACGGCTTCCTCGGCAACAACGCCGGGGGTGTGCTTGGCGGCATATCCACCGGCCAGGATGTCGTGGTGAGCATGGCGCTCAAGCCCACCTCCAGCATCGTCACGCCGGGTCGTTCGGTGAACATGCGCGGCGAAGCCGTCGAGGTGTCCACCAAGGGACGTCATGACCCGTGTGTGGGCATCCGCGCGACACCCATTGCCGAGGCCATGCTGGCGCTCGTGCTGATGGACCATGCACTGCGCCACCGCGCGCAGAATGCCGACGTGAAAGCGCCGGGACCGCTGATCCCCGCCCGCCTGAAACGCTGATTCCCGGCGCCGGGCGGTTTTTTCGGGCCGGGGCCCCATTCCGAGGTTTCGCATGACCGGAACCGGCCTGCCTTACTGGCGCCTTTCCGCCTTCTATCTCTGCTTTTTCGCCGTGCTTGGTGCGCTGGCGCCCTACTGGGGTCCCTATCTGCGGGCGGAAGGGTTCAGTGCCGCGGAAATCGGTCAGCTAATCGCCATTCTCCATGGCACCAAGATCATCGCGCCCAATATCTGGGGCTGGATCGCCGACTACAGCGGCCGTCGGATGTGGGTGGTCAGACTTGGTTCGCTGCTGGCGATGCTGAGCTTCTCCGGGGTGCTGGTGGGCAGCGGGTTCGGCTGGTTGGCGCTGGTGATGGCGGCGTTCAGCTTCTTCTGGAATGCGGCCCTGCCCCAGTTCGAGGCCAACACGATGAATCACCTGGGCGGGGCCGATCATCGCTACAGCCGTATCCGGCTGTGGGGGTCGGTGGGGTTCATTGTTGCGGTGCTTCTGTTCGGGGAGCTCATCGACCTTTTCGGGATCCAGGTGCTGCCGTGGCTGATGCTGGTTGTCTTTGTCGCGCTGTGGGTGTCCGCGCAGGCGGTCCCGGATGCGTCGCAGGCCTCTCGCGGAACCCGGCAGGAGCCCATAGTGCGGGTGCTGGCCAGGCCGGAGGTGCTGGGATTCTTCGGCGCCTGTTTCCTGCTCCAGGCGAGCCATGGGCCGTATTACGCGTTCTTCAGTATCTACCTGGAAGACCTGGGGTATCGCAGCGGCATGATTGGTCTGCTGTGGGCGCTGGGTGTGGTGGCGGAGATCGTGCTGTTCCTGGTCATGCATCGGCTGATGCCACGGTTCGGTGCCCGTGTGCTCATGCTCTCCGCCATTGCCCTCGCTGCGCTGCGCTGGGTGCTGATCGGTGCCGTGCCACAGTCATTGCCGGCGCTGGTTGTTGCGCAGTCGCTGCATGCTGCGTCCTTCGGCGTCTATCATGCCGTCGGCATCCACCTGGTGAACCGCTTCTTCACCGGGCGACACCAGGGTCGCGGCCAGGCCCTGTACAGCAGCATGACCTTTGGAGCCGGCGTCGCAGTCGGCAGCCTTGTCGCAGGTCTGCTCTGGGACGTAATCGGGGGAGCAGCCACCTACTACCTTGCCGCGGGGGTTGCCGTGGGCGCCTTTGCCCTGGCGGCAGTATCACTGCGGCGGTGACCGTCCGGGCGATGTGATGGGTTGCCGGGAGATCGGCGCCGGCGGCAGCGCGTGGCAACCGGCGCGTTCAATTCATGCCGAGGATTCCGATATAATGGCCGGCTTTACCCCGGCGCCAATCCGTTTCCGCGATCTGGCCCGCATATCTCACCGCCGTTCGTCGCGAGGGCGTCGAGATGCCGCTGTGACGGGGGGCACGGACCGGAAGACGGCAAAGGCGTAGCTGACACTACGTCGAGCCGGCTGCAGGGAGTACACCCCTTTACGGCGAGCAGATCGGCGTGCGTAGTGGAAGGGCGGTGAGATATGCGGGCTAGGGGAGCGGATCGCGCTCCTTGACAGTTCCTGGCGAACCGACACATTCTCCGCGGCGCGTTGGCGCCTGAAAAGTGAGGCATATGACCGCAAGAACCTTGTATGACAAGCTCTGGGATGCCCATGTCGTGCGTGACAACGAAGATGGCACGGCACTGATTTACATAGACAGGCACCTGGTGCACGAGGTGACGTCCCCACAGGCCTTCGAGGGGCTGCGCCTGGAGAATCGCAGGCCGTGGCGCACCGATGCCAATCTGGCGGTGGCCGACCACAATGTGCCTACCACGGACCGCAGTCACGGCATTGCCGATCCCGTTTCGCGCCTGCAGATCGAAACGCTGGATGAGAATTGCCGCAGCTTCGGAATTACCGAGTTCGCCATGAACGATCCGCGTCAGGGCATCGTCCACGTGATCGGTCCGGAGCAGGGCGCCACGCTCCCGGGGATGACTGTTGTGTGCGGCGACTCCCATACGTCGACCCATGGCGCGATGGGCGCCTTGGCGCACGGCATCGGCACGTCCGAAGTGGAACATGTGCTTGCCACGCAGACGCTGGTGCAGAAAAAGAGCCTGCGGATGCTGGTGAGCGTCGACGGCAGTGTACGGCCGAGTGTGAGCGCCAAGGATATCGCCCTTGCCATCATTGGCCGGATGGGCACCGCCGGCGGCACGGGTTACGCCATCGAGTTCGGCGGCGACGCCATACGTGCGCTATCGATGGAAGGCCGGATGACGGTGTGCAACATGGCCATCGAGGCGGGTGCCCGCTGCGGCATGGTCGCCGTTGACGACACCACCATCGAGTACTTCCGGGGTCGTCCGTTCGCGCCCACGGGTGAGCAGTGGGATCAGGCCGTTGCCTACTGGCGCACGCTGCACAGTGACCCGGATGCGGAATTCGATCGTGTGGTGCACCTGGATGCGGCATCCATCGAACCGCAGGTGAGCTGGGGGACATCGCCCGAGATGGTGGTGCCGGTCAGCGGCCAGGTGCCCAATCCGTTCCGTGAGACGGATCCGGTACGTCGCACCTCCATGGCGCGCGCGCTTGAATACATGGCCCTGGAGCCGGGCACCCCCATCACCGCAATCGCGGTCGACAAGGTGTTCATCGGATCGTGCACCAACAGCCGGATCGAGGATCTTCGCGCCGCCGCCGCTGTCGTGCGCGGCCGCAGCAAGGCCGACAATGTGAAACTGGCTCTGGTGGTGCCCGGGTCGGGTCTGGTCAAGCGGCAGGCGGAGGCCGAGGGCCTGGACCGGATTTTCACCGACGCGGGCTTCGAATGGCGGCAGCCCGGTTGTTCGATGTGCCTGGCCATGAATGCGGATCGCCTGGAGCCGGGCGAGCGCTGCGCGTCCACCTCGAACCGCAATTTCGAGGGCCGACAGGGGCAGGGAGGTCGTACCCACCTGGTGAGTCCGGCCATGGCCGCCGCGGCGGCGATCGCCGGCCATTTCGTTGACGTCAGGGAGTTTTGAGCATGCGCGCCTTTACCCGACATGAAGGGCTGGTGGCGCCGCTGGACCGTGCCAATGTGGATACGGACGCCATCATCCCCAAGCAGTTCCTCAAATCCGTCAAGCGTACGGGGTTCGGCCCCTACCTGTTTGACGAGTGGCGATATCTCGATCACGGTGAACCGGGGCAGGACTGCAGCGCCCGGCCGCTGAATCCGGATTTCGTGCTCAATCAGGAGCGTTACCGGGAAGCCAGCATACTGCTGACGCGGCGCAATTTCGGCTGCGGATCGTCGCGGGAACACGCCCCCTGGGCGCTGGAAGACTTCGGATTTCGCGCCATCATAGCGCCGAGTTTCGCCGACATTTTCTACAACAACTGCTTCAAGAACGGATTGCTGCCCATCGTGTTGTCCGAGGGTACGGTGGACCGCCTGTTCCGGGCGGTTGAGGAAACCCCCGGCTACCGCCTGACCGTGGACCTGCCGGCGCAAACCGTCGCCATGCCGTGCGGTGAGCTGATCGATTTCGAGATCGACGGCTTCCGCAAGCACATGCTGGTGGAAGGGCTGGACGAGATCGCCCTGACCCTTCAGCATGCTGACGCGATCCGCGCCTACGAGGAACGGCGACGGCGGGAAGCGCCCTGGCTGTTCCGTGCCTGATGTGCCGGGCGCCGTTTTCGCGGTGGCCTCATGGCACGGCTCGCAAGCGTGTGCTCTCCGGCCGGTGCGCGGTTGTCGGCCCGGATTTCGGGCGTCCGGAATCGAAATGCGTCACGCCCTGGATAAGGACGATTCATGAGCAAGAAGATTCTCGTACTGCCCGGTGACGGGATCGGACCCGAGATTGTTGCCGAGGCAATCAAGGTGCTGGACTGCCTGCGTCACGATCATGGACTGGATGTGGAAGTCGAGCGGGGATTGATCGGTGGTGCCGCGTATGACCAGACCGGCAAGCCGTTACCGGACGAGACCCTGGCGCTCGCCAAGGCTGCTGATTCGGTGTTGCTGGGAGCAGTGGGCGGCCCCGCGTACGATGGCCTGGACCGACCGCTGCGACCGGAGCGGGGCCTGCTGGCCATTCGCTCCGAACTGGAATTGTTCGGCAACCTGCGCCCGGCGATACTCTACCCGCAGCTGGCAGCGGCCTCGGCATTGAAGCCCGAGGTGGTTTCAGGGCTGGATATCATGATCGTCCGCGAGCTCACCGGCGGAATCTACTTCGGTGAACCCCGGGGCATCCGCACGCTGGAAAACGGTGAGCGGGAGGGTTACAACACCCTGGTCTACCGGGAATCGGAAATCGAGCGTATCGGCCGCCTGGCCTTCGAGATTGCCGCCCGCCGTAACGGTCGTCTGTGCTCGGTGGACAAGGCCAATGTGCTGGAGGTAACCGAACTCTGGCGCGAAGTCATGAACGGTCTGGCACCGGAGTACCCGGCCGTGGATCTCTCCCACATGTACGTGGACAATGCCGCCATGCAACTGGTGCGTGCGCCCAAGCAGTTCGACGTAATGGTGACCACCAACATGTTCGGGGACATCCTCTCCGACTGCGCGTCCATGCTAACCGGGTCCATAGGCATGCTGCCGTCCGCGTCCCTGGATGCCCGGTCGAAGGGGATGTACGAACCGATACACGGATCGGCGCCGAACATTGCCGGCAAGGGGGTGGCCAATCCGCTAGCCACGATCCTCTCGGTGGCCATGATGCTGCGCTATTCTCTGGACCAACCCGATCTTGCCCGGCGTGTCGAGGATGCGGTGGGCACGGTGCTGGATCAGGGGCTGCGCACACCTGATATCCACACCCCGGAAACGCGCCGGGTGACCACGGTGGAAATGGGCGATGCGGTCCTGGCCGCCTTGCGTGACTGACATCCGGCGCTGCCCAGACTCAGAATCAGCGAGGTAAGACAATGAAACGCGTAGGAATTGTGGGATGGCGTGGCATGGTTGGCTCCGTCCTCATGCAGCGCATGCAGGAGGAGAACGATTTCCGCGACATCGAACCCGTGTTCTTCTCGACTTCGCAGGCGGGTCAGCCGGGGCCCGATATCGGCCGCGAGGTGCCCGCACTCAAGGATGCCAAGGACATTTCAGAGCTGAAGGCGATGGACGTGATCGTCACCTGCCAGGGTGGCGACTACACGTCGGCGGTGTACCGGAGCCTGCGCGGGGACGGATGGAACGGTTACTGGATCGACGCAGCGTCAACCCTGCGCATGGCGGACGACAGCATCATCGTGCTCGATCCCGTCAACCTGGACGTGATCCAGCGTGGCCTGAACGACGGCATCAGGACCTATGTAGGGGGCAACTGCACCGTCAGCCTCATGCTGATGGGTGTCGGTGGCCTGCTCCGCCAGGGGCTGGTGGAGTGGATCGCGCCCATGACCTACCAGGCTGCGTCCGGGGCCGGCGCACAGAACATGCGCGAACTGGTGGCGCAGATGGGGTATGTCCATGAGGCGTCCCGTGACCTGCTGGATCCCTCCCGGGCCATCCTTGAACTCGATCGCGCCGTAACCGCAGCCATCAACGCGGAAGGCTATCCGCGTGAGCATTTCGGCTTCCCTCTCGCCGGCAGCCTGTTGCCCTGGATCGACAGCAAGCTGGACAGTGGCCAGAGCAAGGAGGAATGGAAAGCCGGTGTCGAGAGCAACAAGATTCTCGGCCGCAGCGACAATCCAATTCCCATCGACGGGATCTGTGTTCGGGTGGGAGCCATGCGTTCGCATGCCCAGGCGCTGACCATAAAGCTGACGCGCGACGTGCCGTTGGACGTGATCGAGCAAGTTATTGCGGAGGCCAATGACTGGGTGAGCGTGATCCCCAACGACAAGGATGAAACCCTTGCCGCACTTACGCCGGCAGCGGTCACCGGCACCCTCGGCATACCCGTCGGGCGCCTGCGCAAGCTGGCGATGGGGGGCGAGTATCTGTCCGCATTCACGGTCGGGGATCAGCTGCTCTGGGGGGCCGCCGAACCTCTGCGCCGCGTCCTGCGGATTCTTCAGGAACACTGATCCGACACCGGGTGGCGAAGGGAAGCCCTGGCCAGCCCGGATATCTCACCGCCGTTCGTTGCGAGGGCGTCGAGATGCCGCTGTGACGGGGGGCACGGACCGGAAGACGGCGAAGGCGTAGCTGACACTACGTCGAGCCGGCTG
>SLSJ01000246.1 GCA_007130525.1 Ectothiorhodospiraceae bacterium
CCCACCGGGACGGTGATCGCCTTGCCGGTACTGGTCACCGGAAGTCCGCGCTTGAGCCCGTCGGTGGTGCCCATGGCGATACAGCGCACCACGCCGTCGCCAATCTGCTGCTGCACCTCCATGGTCAGGTCCTGCTCGTCGACCAGCAACGCATCATAGATCTTGGGCACACTGCCACGCGGGAATTCCACGTCGACAACTGCGCCGATGATCTGAACAATCTTTCCTGAGCTCATACCCAGTTCCTCTCCAAGCAATTCCAGAAAACAGCAGGGCCCATGCGGGCGGCTCGCCGGCCTAGACGGCGGCCGCGCCGGACACGATTTCGGTAAGTTCCGTGGTGATGGCGGCCTGCCGGGCCTTGTTGTAGACCAGCTGTAGATCGTCGATCATCGCCTCGGCGTTGTCTGACGCACTCTTCATCGCCACCATCCGCGCCGCCTGCTCGCTCGCGATATTGTCGACCACGGCCTGGTAGACCAACGATTCGACGTATCGCTGCAGGAGTTCGTCAAGCACCTGTTCGGCGCCGGGCTCGTATATGTAGTCCCAGGCATGGCCGACCTGGTCGCTACCCGCTTCCTCCTCATATTCCATCGCCCCCAGCGGCAGCAAGGTTTCCGCCCGTGGTTCCTGGGTCATGGTGTTGATGAAGCGGTTGTACACCAGCACCAACTGGTCCAGTTCGCCATTGCGATAGGCGTCCAGCATCACCTTGAGGGTGCCGATCAGGTCGGAGATATGCGGACGGTCACCCAGATGCGTGGCCTGCGCCACCAGGTTTGTTCTCAGCCGGGAAATGAATTGCAGGCCCTTGTTGCCGATCGCGCAGATGTCGACGTCGATGCCTTGCTGTTCGCATTCGCGCAGCTTCGGCAGCAGCATGCGGAACAGGTTGCTGTTGAGGCCGCCACAAAGCCCGCGGTCCGAGGTGATGACCACGAAGCCCACGCGCTTGACTTCCCGCTCGACCATGAACGGATGCCGGTACTCCGGGTCGGCCTTTGCCAGGTGGCCGATCACGTTACGGATCTTGTCGGAGTAGGGGCGGGCCTCCTCCATCCGCGTCTGTGCGGACCGCATCTTGCTTGCAGCCACCATTTCCATGGCGCTGGTGATCTTCTGCGTGTTCTGCACGCTCTTGATCTTGGTGCGTATCTCTTTCGCGCCGGACATGAGACTACCCCGCTGCCTTTACCAGGAACCCTGTGACTTGTATTCGTCGGCCAGCTTGCGCAGGCCCGATTCGATTTCGTCGTTAAGGTCTCCGGTCTCGTTGATCTGCTTCATGAGATCCGCGTAATTGGACTTCAGATGCTGGTGAAGGCCGGCCTCGAACGCACCCACCTTTTCCAGCTCCAGGTCATCGAGGTAGCCCTCGTTGGCAGCGAACAGGGACACGGCTATCTCGGCCACGGACAGCGGCGAATACTGCTTCTGTTTCATCAGTTCGGTCACGCGCTGACCACGTTCGAGCTGCTTCCGGGTCGCTTCGTCCAGATCCGACGCGAACTGCGCGAAGGCCGCCAGTTCCCGATACTGGGCGAGCGCCAGCCGGATGCCGCCCCCAAGCTTCTTGATGACCTTGGTCTGGGCCGCACCACCGACGCGGGACACCGAGATGCCCGCGTTAATGGCCGGGCGGATACCGGCGTTGAACAGGTCGGATTCCAGGAAGATCTGACCGTCGGTGATCGAGATCACGTTGGTGGGTACGAATGCCGAGACGTCACCCGCCTGGGTCTCGATGATCGGCAGTGCGGTGAGGGAACCGGTCTTGCCCTTGATCTTGCCGTCGGTGATCTTCTCCACGTACTCGGCGTTGATGCGCGAGGCGCGCTCCAGCAGCCGCGAATGGAGATAGAACACATCGCCGGGAAACGCCTCGCGGCCCGGCGGGCGACGCAGAAGCAGGGACACCTGACGGTAGGCCTGGGCCTGCTTGGTCAGGTCGTCGAACACGATCAGGGCATCCTCGCCCCGGTCCCGGAAATACTCGCCCATGGAGCAGCCGGCGTAGGGCGCGACAAACTGCATGGCCGCGGACACCGACGCCGGCGCAGCCACCACAATGGTGTGCTCCAGCGCGCCATGCTCTTCCAGCTTGCTTACAACGTTGGCAATCGAAGAGGCCTTCTGGCCGACCGCTACGTATATGCACTTAATTCCGGTGCCCTTCTGGTTGATGATGGTATCGACGGCCACCGCGGTCTTGCCGGTCTGACGGTCGCCGATGATCAACTCCCGCTGACCGCGGCCGATGGGGATCATGGAGTCCACCGCCTTGAGGCCGGTCTGCACCGGCTGGTCGACCGACTGGCGGGCAATGACGCCCGGCGCCACCTTTTCCACCGGAGCGGTTTCGGTGGCTTCCACCGGACCCTTGCCGTCCAGCGGGGAACCCAGGGAGTCCACGACACGGCCGAGAAGCTGTTCGCCCACCGGCACTTCCAGGATGCGGCCGGTGCACTTGACCGGATCACCCTCGGAGATGTGCTCATAGCCACCCAGCACCACCACGCCGACGGAGTCGCGCTCGAGATTGAGCGCCATGCCGTAGGTGTTGTTGGGGAACTCGAGCATCTCGCCCTGCATGACGTCGGCGAGGCCGGCGACCCGGACGATGCCGTCCTGCACGGATACCGCCGTGCCCTCATTGCGGGCTTCAGCCGCCGCATCGAATTTCTCGATGCGCTGCCTGATGAGATCGCTGATTTCCGAAGCTTTGAGTTGTTGCATAGGAGTCATCCCCTCAGCGGCTCAGCGTGCTGGCAAGGCGCTTGAGCCGGCCACGCACGGAACCATCAATAACCAAATCCCCAGCGCGAATGACGGCACCGCCCAGGAGGCTCTCGTCGACTTCCGCCTGCAGCGTAACCTTGCGCTGCATTCGTTTTCCCAGAGCCTTTGCCAATGTGTCGGTCACGGCCTTGTCCACCGGTTTGGCGGATATCAGCCGCGCCCGAAGCGTGCCTTCCTCTTCCGCGCGAAGCGCCTCGAACTGGGCGGCCACATCCGGAAGCACCACCAGCCGGCGGTTCTCCGCCAGCAGAGCGACGAAATTGCGGCCGGCCTCATCCAGCCGATCACCGCATATTTCCAGCACCAGGTCCTGCTGCTGTCTCGGCGTCAGCCGAGGACTGACCAGGATCGCATGCATCTCCTGGTCACGCGCCACCTCGGCCATCAGGCCGAGCATGTCGGACCACGCCTGCAGGGTCTTCTTCTCCCGCGCCAGCCGGAATGCGGCTTGGGCGTAGGGCCGTGCGATGGTGTAGAAGTCAGCCATCCGTCAGTGCCTCAGAGCTGTTTCGCCAGGTCTTCGAGCAAGTCGTTGTGCGCCTTGGCATCGACTTCCCGCTCCAGTACGCGGGTGGCACCGGTAATGGCCAGCGTCACCACCTGATCGCGCAGCTCGCGTTTCACCTGATTTAGTTCCTGCTCGATCTGCGCCTGCATCTGGGCGAACTGGCGCTCGCCTTCCTTGCGGGCCGCCTCACGGGCTTCCTCGATCAATTCGTTGGAACGCTTGTTTGCCTGCTCAAGAATTTCGTTGGCCTTGGACCGGGCCTCCTGGAGCATTTCGGTGGTCTTGCCCTCCGCCTGCTCCAGATCCCGGCGACCGCGCTCGGCGGCTGCCAGGCCATCACTGATGCTTTCCTGGCGGGCCCGCATCGCCTTCTGAAGGGCGGGCCAGACAAACTTCATGGTGAACCAGACGAAAATCGAAAATGCGATCATCTGGCCAATCAGCGTGGCATTGATTTCCATGCCATCACCTCCAGTGCCGTTTCTGTTGGGGTGCCGTCGCCAATACGTATTATGCGCCTGCAGCGGCCTGAACGGCTCCCACAAAGGGGTTCGCGAAGGTGAAGAACAGGGCCAGACCGACACCGATCATCGACACTGCGTCGAGCAGACCGGCCAGCAGGAACATTCGGCCTTGAAGCATGGGGGCGAGCTCGGGCTGACGCGCAACGCTCTCGAGGAAACGCCCACCCATGATGCCGAAGCCGAGGGCGGTGCCGATGGCGCCGGAGCCGATAATGATGGCGACGGCGATGACGGTAAAGCTCTGCACGTTGGCGATCAGGCCAGCGATTTCGAGTTCCATTACGAACCTCCGGGTCTTGAGTCGTTGTTAACGATGAATAAAGAAACCAGTTAGTGGTGCTCCGCCGCCATGCTCAGATAGACGATGGTCAGCATCATGAAAATGAACGCCTGCAGGGGCACCACCAGGATATGGAAGATGGCCCAAATCGTTGCCAGTATGATCTGGCCGATCAGCAGGAAGATGCCGCCCACGCTGGTGAACACCTCGAGCACACCATAGGCGAGCGTCATGGCCGCTATCAGCACGAAGATCAGTTCTGCCGCGTAGAGGTTGCCAAACAGTCGCAGGGAGAGTGAAATCGGCTTGGCCAGTAGCTCAACGATGTTGAGCACCATGTTGAAAGGCACAAGCGCCCAGTGGTCGAAGGGGTGGAAGAGAATCTCCTTCAGGTACCCCCCCGGACCCTTGTACATGAAACTGAAGACGATAATCAGGCCCAGCACGGACAGCGACAGGCCAAAGGTGATGTTCAGGTTCACCGTGGGCAGAATCTTGAAATAGTCCCAACCGAGCGCGTGCATGGTTTCCGGCGCCAGGTCAATCGGCACCAGGTCCATGAGGTTCATCAGGAAGACCCAGACAAAGATCGTCAGCGCCAGCGGAGCAACCAGGGGATTCTTGCCGGGATAGGTATCCTTGACCAGCCCATCGATGAATTCCACCATCAACTCGACAAAAGTCTGCAGGCCCCCGGGTACGCCGGCCGTCGCCTTCCTGGCGACCATCCAGAAAACCCAGCAGAAAATCGAGCCAAGGATGACGGAAACAGCCAACGAGTCCGCATGGATGGCCCAGAAGCCCTCGCCGACGCGCCAGTTGGTGAGATGGTGCCCAATGTATTCGGAGATTCCCGTATTCTCGCTCATTCAGCTGTCTCGCTGTTTGCCGGCGTCCATCCGAAGCGCCAGCCAGTACATCAGAATAGCCAGTATGTAGGTCAGGATCAGGGGACCGAATGAATCGGCGAAAAACTGCAGTGCCCCGATGAAGAGGACGACGGTCATGCCCAGCTTGATTGCTTCCCCCCGATAGAAAGCGCTGACGATCCGTTTGGGCGAGGCATCGGCCGGCACCGAGAAAACCCGGGCGGCCATGTATATGCCCGGTAGTATAGCGATAGCGCCGCCGGCCAGAGCGGCCAGCGCGGCGTGCAGGCCGGATGTGAACCACCACGCGACAGTGGAAGCCCCCGTAACGAGCGTCTGTCCGACCAGCACGGTCCAGACAGGTGACTTAGCCTCCATGAGGCTCCCTGCCCAAGGAGCGATGCCGAGTGAAGCCTGAATCCAGCTTGCGATCAACGCTCACGCCGGACGCAGAGGCCATCGCGAAACGGATTTTGCCCACCTGCTTGTAGCTCAGTCGAGCCCGCAGATTTACATGAGCGGCGGAGTATAAAGTCTCCCCCCCGACCCGTCAACGCTGCGCCAGAGGGCGTGCGAAAGGGCTAGCCGATGCGTCTGAGAATGCCGTCGAGCTCGTCAAGACTGCTGTAGCTGATGACCAGTCGACCCTTGCCCTGGCGGCCCTGCCGGATGGTCACCGCAGCCCCCAGGCGATCGGAGAGATCGTCCTGCAACCGCCTGATATCCGGATCCACGTCGGCTGCACGACGCGGCGGCGTACCGGAATCATGGAGCAGGCGCCGCACCAGGCGTTCGGTCTCGCGCACGGACAGTCGCCGTCGGATCACCCGGGCGGCAACCTCACTCTGCTGCCCGCCGCGCAGGCCGGCCAGAGCCCTGGCGTGACCCATGTCCAGCTCACCGGCCTGCAGGTATCGCTTGACCTCGTCGTTCAACTCCAGCAGCCGCAGTAGGTTGGTCACCGCCGCTCGTGAGCGGCCCACCGTCTCCGCCGCCTGCTGATGGGTGAGCGAGAAATCCTCCACCAGCCGGCCGATGGCCGTGGCCTCCTCCAGCGGGTTGAGATCCTCGCGCTGGATGTTCTCTATCAGGGCTACCGCCAGCGCCACCTGGTCGCTGATCTCGCGAACGATGGCCGGCACCTCCTCGAGGCCGGCCAACTGCGCCGCGCGCCAGCGGCGTTCGCCGGCAATGATCTCGAAACTCTCCTCCGCCACCGGCCTGACCACCAGCGGCTGCAGCACGCCCTGGGAGCGGATGGAGTCGGCAAGTTCCTGCAGCGCGGTGGGATCCATGTCGCGGCGCGGCTGATACCGGCCGCGCTGCATCCATTCCAGCGGAAGATGCCGGAGCTGACTCCTGTCGTCCGGTTCCGGCTTGGTAGCGCCCAGCAGGGCGTCAAGTCCGCGCCCAAGGCCTCGTTTCTTTGCGGTCATCTCTGCGCGTCCGTCTTCAGGCGGTTGTCGTCGCCGCGGCCTGCATGTCTCGGCGGATCAGTTCGCTGGCCAGGGCCATGTAAGCAAGGGAGCCACGGGAATAGCGATCATACTGCAGCGCCGTCTGGCCGTGGCTGGGCGCTTCGGCAAGGCGCACGTTACGCGGAATCAGGGTGCTGAAAACCTGGCGCGGGAAATGCTGCATGAGTTGCGCCCCCACCTGGTTGGCCAGATTGTTCCGCGGGTCGAACATGGTGCGCAACAGCCCCTTTATCTGCAGCTCGCGGTTGGCCTGCTGCTGTACGCGGCTGATGGTGTTGAGCAGCGCCGTGAGCCCCTCCAGCGCGTAGTACTCGCACTGGATCGGGATCAGCACGCCGTGGGCGGCCACCAGCGCGTTGACGGTCAGGATGTTCAGCGAGGGCGGGCAATCGATCAGGATGTAATCGAAATCTCCCCGCACCCGGGCGAGCTGCCGGCGAAGCCGCTGCTCCCGGCCCTCCATGTCCATGAGCGCAATCTCCGCGGCAGTCAGATCGCTGTTGGCGGGCACCACCTGAAAGCCGCCCCCGTCCGCGCCGACCATCGCCTCCCGGATGTTGGCCTCGCCGATCAGCACTTCGTATCCCGTCAGGCCGACGCCGTCCTTGCTGACACCCGAGCCCACCGTGGCGTTGCCCTGCGGATCCATGTCCACAAGCAGGACCCTGCGGCGGTTCATGGCCAGCGCCGCGGCCAGGTTCACGCAGGTGGTGGTCTTGCCGACACCACCCTTCTGATTGGCAATCGCAATGATGTTTCCCATGCGGACTCCGCAGTGACTCACTCAGATTCCGTGGCCCGGCCGGACCCGTACCAGCGTGCGGCGGGCATCCAGATCGGGGACGTTCAACGGCAGCACGTCCAGACTCAATCCGGCAGGCAGGTCGTCCGTCTCCGCAGACTCCCCGAAACGCGCCTTCATGGCAAGGATAACCCCATCCCGGGCACACAGGTGCAGCACCTGTCTGACGAAGCTGTCGAGGCGGCCGTAAGCCCGCGATACGATGGTCGAAAACGGCGTCGACGGCCGATAGTCCTGCACCCGCGTTCGCACAACCTCGATATTGGTCGCGCCCAGCTCCATGCATGCCTGCTTGAGGAAGCGGGTCTTCTTGCCATTGCTGTCCAGCAGCGTCACCTGCAGGTCGGGACGCGCAAGAGCCACCGGCAGACCGGGAAGCCCGGCTCCGCTGCCGACATCGAGCAGCGAAGGCGGCTGCACGTAGGGCAATATGCTGAGGCTGTCCAGCAGGTGGACGGCGATCATGTCGGCGGGCTCGCGCACGGCAGTAAGATTGTAGGCCCTGTTCCAGCGATCGAGCAGCCACAGGTAGTGGAGGAGAGCGTCCACGGGGAACCCGGTTCCGGGCGAGAGCGCCGCCAGGCCTGCCCGCAGGCGTGACTCAAGATGTTTGCGGGCTGCGTCGCGCCAAGGGGAGGGGGCGCTCATGCCTGGCGCACGGCTGTATCGTCTTCGCTCCGGGCGCGCCGCAGGTGCACCAGCAGCAGCGACACCGCAGCCGGCGTAACCCCCGCGATCCTGGATGCCTGTCCCACCGTCGATGGCCGATGCCTGCTCAAGAGTTGCCGCACTTCGCTGGACAAACCCGGCACGCGGGCATAATCCACGCTCTCCGGAATGTGCATCTGCTCGTAGCGGCGACTGCGGTCTATCTCGTCCTGCTGCCTGGCCACGTATCCCGCGTACTTGGCCTGGATTTCCACCTGCTCCGCAACCACCGGGTCGTCCACGGGCTCGCCGGCCGCGGCTATGGTGTGCAGTGCCCGATAACTCACATCGGGGCGCCGCAGCAGATCGTCGAGGCGCTGTTCACGCTTCAGCGCTCCGCCGAGCACCCGCTGCGCCTCCGGCGCGGATATGTCCGACGGCCGGACCAGGGTCCCCCGCAACCGGTGCTGCTCCAGTTCGATGGCCTCGCGCTTTGCATCGAAGGCCGCCCACCGGGCATCGTCCACCAGCCCCATGTCGCGGGCCACGGGCGTCAGGCGCAGATCGGCATTGTCCTCGCGCAACATCAGCCGGTACTCGGCGCGGCTGGTGAACATGCGGTACGGTTCACGGGTGCCCCGGGTAATCAGGTCGTCGATCAGTACGCCCATGTAGGCCTGTTCACGGCCCGGCGTCCAGGGTTCGCGTTCCTGCACCAGGCGCGCCGCGTTGATGCCGGCCACGAGTCCCTGCGCCGCAGCCTCCTCATAGCCGGTGGTGCCGTTGATCTGGCCGGCGAAGAACAAGCCTCCCACGTGCCGCGTTTCCAGGCTGGGGCGAAGGTCCCGCGGATCGAAGTAATCGTACTCGATGGCGTAACCCGGCCGCGTGACATGCGCGTTCTCGAGGCCGGCGCAGGAGCGCACGAGCGCCAGTTGCACGTCGAAGGGCAGGCTGGTGGAAATACCGTTGGGATATACCTCGTGGGTCTTCAGGCCCTCCGGCTCGATGAAGATCTGGTGCGCATCCTTGTCGGCGAAGCGCACGATCTTGTCCTCCACCGAAGGACAGTAGCGCGGCCCCACCCCCTCGATTTCGCCCGCGTACATGGGAGAGCGGTCCAACCCCGAGCGGATGATGTCGTGGGTGCGCGGGTTGGTGTGCGTTATCCAGCAACTGACCTGAGCCGGATGTTCGTCACGCCGGCCCATGAACGAGAACACCGGCGCCGGCTCATCCCCGGGCTGTTCCGAGAGCCTGGAGTAATCAATGCTGCGACCATCGATCCGCGGGGGCGTTCCAGTCTTTAGCCGGCCAACGCGAAACGGTCGCGCCCGCAGCTTCTCCGCCAGGGCGTTTGAAGGCTGGTCGCCGGCGCGGCCGCCCTCGTAATTGCGCATGCCGATGTGAATGCGGCCGCCGAGGAAGGTCCCTGCGGTAAGGATGACCGCCGGCGCCCGGAAACGCAGACCCATCTGCGTCACCACACCGACAACCCGATCGGATTCGATGAGCAGATCATCCACCGCCTGCTGGAACAGCGCCAGGTCGGGCTGGTTCTCCACGGCATGGCGGACGGCCGCCTTGTAGAGCACGCGGTCGGCCTGGGCGCGGGTAGCGCGTACGGCCGGGCCCTTACGACCATTGAGCGTCCGGAACTGAATGCCGCCGCGGTCTATGGCGCGCGCCATCAGTCCGCCCATGGCATCCACTTCCCGCACCAGATGGCCTTTTCCGATACCACCGATCGCCGGATTGCAGCTCATCTGGCCGATGGTCTCGATACTATGGGTCAGGAGCAGCGTGCGACAGCCCATGCGCGCGGAGGCCATGGCCGCCTCGGTACCGGCATGGCCTCCGCCCACCACTATCACATCGAAACGCTCACCGTACTCCACGACAGACTCCCGGTCCCGCAACCTGCTGAACAAAACTCTTGGGGGGCAGTAGTTTAGGGAAGAGCGCCGCGAGTTGGAAGCGCACTAGCCCGCATATCTCACCGCCGTTC
>SLSJ01000252.1 GCA_007130525.1 Ectothiorhodospiraceae bacterium
ACGGACCGGAAGACGGCGAAGGCGTAGCTGACACTACGTCGAGCCGGCTGCAGGGAGTACGCCCCGTCACGGCGAGCAGATCGGCGCGCGTAGTAGAAGGGCGGTGAGATATGCGGGCTAGTCACGTGGTGAGGATGTCATGAGGATGCTTGCTGTTCTGTTCATGTTGGCCTTGCTCCCCGGTTCGCCGACGGCAATGGCCGACGAGCCGGACTACGGGGCCAACCTGGAGCATTTCGAGTATCCCTATCCGGTGCATGACTTCGTCTTCGAAAGCCAGAGACAGGCGCTCAGGATGGCGTACATGGACGTCCGACCGGAAGGCAATCCGGTGGCAACCGCGGTGCTGCTGCATGGCAAGAATTTCTGCGGCGCCTACTGGCACCAGACCATTGACCGGTTGGTGGGCCTCGGTTACCGAGTGGTGGTGCCCGACCAGGTGGGCTTCTGCAAGTCCATGAAACCGGACTACTACCAGTACAGTTTTGCCCAGCTTGCGGCCAACACCCACGCCCTGCTGGATGAACTCGGCGTGGAGGAGGTCGTTGTGCTGGGCCATTCCATGGGTGGCATGCTGGCAACTCGCTACGCTCTGCAATACCCCGAACACACGCGCCAACTGATCATGCTCAATCCCATCGGTCTCGAAGACTGGCGCGCCGAGGGCGTGCCGCACGTGAGCATTGACCGCATCTATCAGGCCGAGCTCGCTCGGGATTTCGCGGGGATCCGAGAGTATCAGAAGCGCTATTACTACGACGGCGAGTGGAACGAGGAGCACGAGCGCTGGGCGCGAATGCTGGCGGGCATGTACGGCAGCGAAGACCGCGAACGCGTGGCCTGGAACCAGGCCTTGACCGCCGACATGGTGCTCAGTCAGCCGGTGCTCTACCAGTTCGATCAGTTGCGCGTACCGACCGTGCTGCTCATCGGCCTGCGCGACCGGACCGCCATCGGCCGCGACCTGGTGGACGAGGAGACTGCCGGGCGACTGGGGGACTACCGGTCCCTGGGGCGCGCAACTCATGCGCGCCTGCGGGAAGGGACGCTGGTGGAGTTTGACGACATCGGCCACATGCCTCACATCGAGGCGCCGGAACGTTACCTGGATGCCCTTGAGGAGGTTCTGCGCTGATCCCGATGGTGGGAACGCCCGTGTCTGGTCAGCGAAGACGGCGGCAGCAGCCGCCGAGGACGTTGTCGGCCGGAGTGATGATGGTGGCGTCGTACGGATACTGCATGTCCGACATGCCGTCGGAGCAGAAGTGGTAGGTTCGGCTGATGACCGTGTATCCGGTCCGGCCGTCTTCGGCCGTCAGCGGTACCGCGTAGCGCCCCCACCGACCCCGGGCGGACAGCCAGTCGCCCGTGCCCCAGGACGCGCGCTCACCGTCCATCTGCTCCATGATTCCGGTGCCATCGGCCAGTCGCAACGACCAGAAGGGCTCCGTTCCCGAGCAGGCCAGCGGAAAGCCGGTTTCCCGCTCGGCCCCCGGATCCTGCGGCGTCAGGTAGCGGGCGTTGACCCAGCCGGTGCCGCGCATGGCATCGGGGAAAACGATCTGCCACCACACCGACCCCCGGACTTCCTGCCGCACACCGGTGACGACGATGCCGGCGGCATCGCCTTCAAGCCTCCCGACGACGTCCGAAGTGGTGCCGGCCCGGGCCCGGACATTCAGCGTTCCGTCAGCCGGGATACCGCTTACGCGGTAACGCCACTCCGGTTCGGGTGTGGCCTCCTGGATGGCGGCGACGGGAGCCCATGCCAACAGCATGGCAACGACGATCAGGGGAAGCGCTACCTTGTACATCCGGCAATAATGACGGGGTTGCCCGCGCCGCACAATTGTCGTGGTGTTGAAAAATGGCCGATCGACAAGCACGTCTGTGACTACACTTACAGTTCCCATGCAAGCAACCGAGAAGGGAGGTCTTCATGTACCGCTTTCTGCTTGCCTTGTTGCTGACGTTCGGTATGGCAGGTTTGGCCCATGCCCATGGTTGCCCCGGAAAAATGGCGGATATCGATGAGGCCATGGAGGACGATGAGCGTATGGCCGAACTGAGCCCGACCGAGAGCGAGGAAGTCCGCATGCTGCGGTTCCAGGGTGAGGAGCATCACGCTGACGGCAACCACGACGATGCCATGAAGGCTCTGGCCGAAGCCAAGGAAATACTCGGGCTGCGCTGAGTTCCCGCCACTTGCCTGAGCGCTGGTGCGTAAGCCGGGACGGTGTGTGCGACCGGCGACTGCGAGTGCTACCGTGCCGATCGTCCGCGCTGGCCGCCGTGGCCACCTCCGAACCGGCCGGACGGGGCGGCGCTACGGGCTTCAGCGCGGCCGCCGTGTCGGTTGCCCGCGCGCGGCGCGCGATTGCTGCCGCCGCCGGCGGATGCACTGCGACCACCTGACCGTGTCGCTCTCGAACCGCCTGACGATCGACCGCGGTCCGCCTGTCGGCCCGATGACCGGCCAGCCGCGGAATCCCTGCGTGGACCCGAGGAACGCGCATGACCGGAGCGCGGGGGTGATCTGTCGGTGGTGGCGCTGTGGCCGCCCTGTCGGTTCATGTGCATGCCGCCCGATCTCCGACCGCGATCGATTTGCCGTGGTGCCGAGCGCGCGGCGTCACGCCGCGGCGAGAGCGATCGCGAGGTGCCGGAACGCCGGTCCTGTGACTGTCCCGTGCGCTCGCGGATACCGGATCGTGGCGCACCGGAGGCATCGCGGCGGGATGTGAGTCCCCTCTGGCTCCTCGCGCGGCTGTCCTGATGTCTGCTGCCCGAGCTTCGACCGCGATCGATCTGCCGTGGTGCCGAGCGCGCGGCGTCACGCCGCGGCGAGAGCGACCGCGAGATGCCGGAACGCCGGTCCTGTGACCGTCCCGTGTGCTCGCGGATACCGGATCGTGGCGCACCGGCGGTGTCGCGGCGGGACGTGAGTCCCCTCTGGCTCCTCGCGCGGCTGTCCTGACGTTCCGATCCGATGCGGCTGCGCTCACCGGTTCTACGGCTGTCGCGCGATGTTCCCGCCGAATGCCGTGACTCCCGTGCGCTGTCACGGCGGCCCCTGAAGTCGCTGCGGAGCCGATTGTGCAGTGATTCGGCGCTGTGCCGGCGTTGCGTCCGGGCAGTGCCACGCGAACCGGATCGGCCATCCCGGCTGCTGAATTGACGCCCCGGTCGCGAAACTTCGCCGCGTGAGCGCGGTTTCTCGGCTGCACCGTGGCGCGCCGTCGAACGGGAACTCCTGAATTTGCGCTCCACACGCGGGCTACGGTAGGCGACACCCCGGCGATGCTTCGGATCATGGCGCCACCTGAGGCCATGCTTGTGGCGGACGAAACTCCGGCGCGAGTGCTTGAAATGCGGGTGTTTGTGAACGTTGACGATGGTAACGTGTCGCCGGCGCCAGTCGAAGGAACTGAAGAAAAACCCCACCGAAACGCGGACCCCGCTGCCCCAGAAGAACCCGCCATGGCTGTAGTAATGCCGTGGCGGTCCCCAGTACACGGGCGGGTAGGCGGGCCAGAGCCAGCTGCCGTAGACGATGGTGGGATTGTAGTAGGGCACGTGGACGACACGCGGGTGCGCCGGTTCGATGACGATGATTTCCTGTTCCCGGCGCACGGTCACATGTTCCATCGCATCAAGCTGGCCCTCCGCGTAAGCCCGCTCGCGCAGGTTCTGGATGGTGTCAAGCACATCCTCTTCCTGGCTTAGCACCGCGTCACCGAGGCGCGTGGTCCAATCCAGGTCTTCACTCATGCGTGCCAGCAGATCCGGAAACGCGACCAGGGCCTTGACGCTTGGATCCCAGTCCTGATCGTCCACCGCCGCAACCGCATCCGCACCATCGAGACCGGGGTTGTTACGGGACCACCGCGCCGCTTCCACGATTTCCAGCGGGTACGTGGAGGCGATCAGCACCTGCGACAGCACGGAATCCGGATACAGGGCGATGGGGGCCAGCATCTGTTCCAGTTCACTCTGGATGAACACCGGTTCGTCGTCTTCCGCGTAAGCGACCGGTGCCAGAAGCAGAGCCAGCAGCAGTGCAACTGGTAACAGTCTGACCGGCGTGTTCATGGCGCACCTCCACTCGGCCGATTGCGCCGTTCGGGATGCGGGTCCGGTACCGGAATATCCGGAGATATCCGGGCAGAAACACGGCGACCCGGCTCGGGCGCATTACCCGGGTTTGACCGCGGCGGGGTCGGTCCGTTTCCGGGAAAAATTCCCGTTTCCCGTTGCAGTGTCCGACCCGGGAACATTGCATGACCGTAAGTGTTGACCGGGGTTGACTTTTTTTCCAGTCAACCCCATCAGGAGACACAGGGCCAAACGCAGAGAGGAGGACGTATGTATCGTCTGCTGATGACCATCCTGTTTCTGCTGACCTTCGGCCTGGCCGGCCAGGCCTTTGCCGGACAGGACAAGATGGAAGCCATTGACGAGGCGCTTGAAGACGAGGAGATAGTCAACGAACTGAGCGCTTCGGAACTCGAGAAAGTGAAGTTCCTTCGCCATGAGGGCGAAGAGCACTACCGCGCCATGGACAGGGACCTTGCGCACCAGGCGTTCGACGAGGCGAAGGAAGTGCTCGGCATCAACTGATGTGGTCCGAGACAGGCCGGCGGCTGATCAGCAATGATCGCCGCCGGCTTCTCGTTCTCGGGGGCCGGGGTCCGGCCCTCCGGGTGTCATGGTTTCAGAACCGGTACTGCAGGTTCAGCGAGCCCATGTCCAGGTCGGTGTCGTCCAGGGAGAAGCGCTCGTATTCCATGCGCATCTGCACGTGGTCGGCGAGATCGAAACGCAAGCCGACGGCATAGAACATGTCGTTGCCGGAATCGCTGCGCCTGCTGATGTCGGTGCTGCGTTCACGATCCCAGAAAAGTTGTCCGACCTTTCCGTACGGGGCGAAGTTGGCGGTGAGCGGGAGGTGCGCCAGGGCGGCAACGGTCCAGCCGTCGGCCTCGATTTCCAGGGCGCCGTCGCTGGGACTGCCGAAATCCACATAGCCACCCTCCACGCTGAGAACGGCATTGAACTGAATGCCCGCAAAGGCCTTCCAGGTCCATCGGTCGTCCTTGAAGTCTTCGTCTTCGTCCAGGAAGTTGTCGTCGTTGAGGCGGTAGTAGCCGATTCCACCGCCAAGGTAGCCACCTGAATCGGCGGTCATCGCTGTTGCGGGAAAAAGTGCCAGGCTGGTTGCCATTGCGATTCCTGTTGGGAAGCGATAGCGAAGCATGTGCTCTCCCTCCATGGTTGCTTCCGGGGAAATAACCCCGATGAGATCAACCTACCGCACTTGGAGAGAATTAAAAATGTGTTGCCAATCAGTATCATATGGATATTGTCCCTGTGTCCGTCCGGCGACGACGCGAGTGCGCCGCGGTGGAATTTCCGGGCTAGTCCGCATATCTCACCGCCGTTCGTCGCGAGGGCGTCGAGACGCCGCTGTTAGGGGGGCACGGACCGGAAGACGGCGAAGGCGTAGCTGACACTACGTCGAGCCGGCTGCAGGGAGTACGCCCCGTCACAGCGAGCAGATGGGCGTGCGCAGTAGAAGGGCGGTGAGATATGCGGACTAGCGTGGAGACCGCTGCCCCGAAATCACCGGGACCAGGGGTTCTGCGGCAACCAGGCGGCCTTCAGGCGCCTCTCGGAACCGTCTGCGGCTCGATGAATTCGAACAGTCCTTCAAGGCCGCCTTCGCGACCGTAGCCCGACTGTTTCATGCCACCGAACGGGGCCTCCGGGGTCGGCCCCGAGCCTGTATTGTGGCCTACGTGGGCGAACTCGAGCCTGGCGATCACACGCCGGGCGCGCTCCTCGTCCGCAGTGAACAGGTAGGAGGCAAGGCCGAACTCGGTCTCGTTTGCCAGTTCTATGGCCTGTGGCTCGCTGTCGAAACTGACCAGCGGGACCAGGGGGCCGAAGGTTTCTTCATTCCAGCAGGCCATGTCCGGTGTCGCGCCCTTGAGCACGATCGGTGGGAAGAAGGCGCCCCAGTCGCTGTCCAGCGGCGCGGGTACCCTGCCGGTGACCAGTTGCGCGCCCTTGTCGAGGGCATCCTGGGCGTGCCGGCGGACCTTCTCGAAGCCGTTGCGGTCGATCAGCGGACCGATATCCGTGTCCGCGTCCATGCCGTCGCCGACCTTGAGCCTGTCCACGCGCTCCTTGAGCCTGTCGGCGAAGGCGTCGGCAACCCGCTCGTGAACGAGGATTCGGTTGGCACAGACACAGGTCTGACCGCCACCCCGGAACTTGTTGGCCATGAGGTTATCGGCCGCGGCATCCAGGTCGGCGTCTTCGAAGACGATGAACGGGGCGTTTCCGCCAAGTTCCAGGGTCAGCTTCTTGACCTGGTCCGCCGCCCCCCGGATAAGCTCCTTGCCCACTTCGGTGGAGCCGGTGAAGCTCACGACGCGCACGTCGGGGTGCTGCAGCAGGGCGTCGCCGATCGGCCCTGCGGATCCCATGACAAGGTTGACCCTGCCGGGCGGCATCCCGACCACGTCATGGAGCAGGGAGAACAGCGCAATCATGGTGAGGGGCGTCTTGCTGGACGGTTTGATGACGCTGCCGCAGTCCGCGGCAATGGCGGCGGACAGCTTCTTGGCGATCATGCCGGCGGGGAAGTTCCACGGTGTGACCAGACCCACGACCCCGGCGGGCCGGTAGTGAACCGTCCAGGTGCAGCCGCGGGCCTTCTCCGCCAATTCGCGCGGCGCCAGTTCCTCGACGTGTGCTCCGGCATAGCTGAAGAAGCCGGCGGCGTATTCCACTTCCCCCTGGCCCTCCTTCCACGGTTTGCCGTGTTCGAGGGTAAGGATGCGGCCAATCTCCCGCCGGTTGTCGAGCAGCGCCGTGGCAATGGCATTCAGCCAGTCCGCCCGCTGCTGCAGGCTCGCGGGCGTGGCCAGCGCGGCGCGGGCCGCCTCGATGGCGCGCACGGTTTCCTTGCTGCCCATGTTCGGGATCTCGGCAAGCACTTCTCCGTTGACCGGATTGCGCACCGCGATCCGGCGGCCGTCCTCGCTGTCCGCCCAGTCCCCGTTGATGTAGCCGAGTATGTTCTTCAGTAGCGGTGATTCGATCATGATGAATCTTCCGAAGTTGAAACGTCACCGTGGAATGCTGCAAGTGGCGGCATAGCTCGCTCAGGGTTGCGGCCGCCTGGCTGTCAGCGGCCTCGCGCTCTGATAGGCGTGTGCCGCTCGCAGTACGAGGGCGTCCTGATGGCGGCCACCCATGAGCTGCAGCCCGATGGGCAGTCCCTTGGCGGTGAACCCGCATGGCACCGAACACCCGGGCTGTCCGGTCATGTTGAACGGGTAGGTGAACGGGGTCCAGGTGGGCCAGCGCTTCGCATGCCAGTTCTCCGGGACTTCAAGCCCCGCCCTGAACGCGGGAATGGGCACGCTGGGGCTGAGCAACAGGTCATAACGGTCATGGAACAGGTTCATGCGCTCGATCAGGGCGGAACGCTCGTTCTGCGCCCACAGGTAGTCCAGCAGGCTGAGCTGTTCCGCCCACTCCGCAACTTCCACGAGGCCCGGATCCATGGTCTTGCGCTGCTCCGCGCCCAGGTCGCGCATGGAATTGGCCGCGCCGCCGCAGAACAGGATGTTGAAGGCGTCCAGCGGATCGTTGAAGCCCGGGTCCCGCTCTTCCACGTGCGCGCCGAGTTCCTCGAACACGGCGGCCGCCTGCCTGACGCTGGCGGCGATCTCCGGATCCACGTCGATAAAGCCGAAGTTCGGGCTAAAGGCGATGCGCAGCCCGCGCACGCCGCCATAGAGACCCACGAGGTAGTCCTCGGTGGGGCGCGGCAGGGTGGTGTCGTGCGGGTCGGGTTCGGATATCACGTTCATCAGCAGGGCCGCGTCCTCGACGGTCCAGGTCATGGGGCCGGGATGGGCGAGGGCGCCGAACGGGCTTTGCGGCCAGATCGGACAACGACCCTGGGTGGGCTTGTGACCGACAATGCCGGTGAAGGCGGCGGGAATGCGGATGGATCCGCCGGCATCGGTACCCAGGGACAGCGGGCTCATGCCCAGCGCTACGGCGCACGAGCTGCCGCCACTTGACCCGCCCGGCGTCTTGTCCGGATCCCAGGGATTGCGGGTGATCCCGTACAAGGGGCTGTCGGTGACCGCTTTCCAGCCGAATTCGGGGGTCGTGACCTTACCGCTGGGCACGAACCCGTTGCGGCGCAATGCGGCAATGGCCGGGGCGTCCTCATCTGCCGGCGTATCGGGGATCGTGTGCGAGGCCTTCCGATTGAACCAGCCCCGGGTCATGAACACGTCCTTGATGGCCGTGGGCACGCCGTCCACCAGACCCAAGGGGCGCCCATGCTGCCAGCGCTCCTCGGACGCACGGGCGGCGGCCAGCGTGGTTTCCTCGTCAACCAGGCAATAGGCGTTGACGACGTCGTTGTACTGCGCGACGCGCTCAAGGCAGGCCCGGGCCGCCTCCACGGGTGACAGTATCCTGCCGCGGAAGGCTCTCAGCATCTCCATCGCCGTCATGTCCGCCACGTGTGTCTTGTTCATCTGCAAGGAATCTCCCGGGATAAGGTGTCCGCTTGGTCCGGTTTCGCTTCGGTGTCCGATGGGCCCGGCGGGCATCAGCCGCCGGCCGCGTAGCCGCGCTGTTTGTCCACCAGGTTGTGCAAGGCTTCGTTGTTCCGCCAGCGGCGGAAGTTCTCGATGAACTGCCCGCTGAGCGCCTCCCGCCAGCCGGTCACGTCACCGGCCATGTGCGCGGAAATCAGCACGTTTCGCATCGACCAGAGGGGATGGTTCGCCGGCAGCGGCTCCTGCTCGAATACATCCAGCCCGGCACCGGCGATTTCTTCGTTCTTGAGGGCTGTTACCAGCGCATCGGTCTGCACGATGGGGCCGCGGCCGATGTTGATCAGGCGGGCGTCCCTGCTCATCGCCCTGAACGCCTCGGCGCCGAACAGACCGCGGGTCGCATCGGTGAGCGGTGTCGCGACTATCACGAAATGGAAGTCCGGCAGCAAGTCGAGCAGTTGTTCCGCGGGATGAATCCGATCGAAATCGGGATCCTCGGTGCGTTCCCTTCGTGCAACTCCGGTCACTTCCAGACCGGCGGCGCCAAGCAGCCTGCCGATCTGCCGTCCGATCGAGCCCGTTCCCACGACAAGCGCGCGCTTGCCCTCGATGCGTTCGGTGTCGCGATGGCGCCATTCGTGGTTGTCCTGGTAGCGCACCGAACCATGGAAATCCTTGGCGAAGCAGAGCACCAGTCCGAGAACGAACTCAGCGATAGGGCGATCGAAGATGCCGCGCGCATTGGTGACGGGTATGTCGCTGTTCCTTATCGGGTCGATCATCAGTGCATCGACGCCGGCGCTGGTGGCGTGAATCCACTGGATGCGGTGTGTCGCCGGCCAGCAGTCAGCGAGCAGGTCGCTACGGAAATCGGTCACCAGCAGGATGTCCGCCTCGGGCAGGTGGGCGGCGAGGCTGTCGCGGTCGTTCATCAGCCGCATGTCGGCCTCTCCGGACAGGGGGTCCAGACCCGGTGGCCAGCCTTCGTCAGCGGCAACCAGTACCGCGACTACCGGATTCTTCCGCATGCCGCCTCCACGACGCAGGCATCAGGGGACGTTAACGACCCCATGCCATGGCCGTCAACCGAATCGATGATACCCCTTTCAGTTGCGGGCTTGACCGCCCGGATTCCCGCAGACATAGTCGGCTGGACAGCCGTGCGGAACCGGTCGCCGCACGGCGCCTGCCAAGCTGGAACGCGGAGGACGAGGCCATGGCGGTCAATCCGGTGGAAACCGATCTGGCGGAGCGCGACGAATACGAGGAGGGTAACTGGAGTCCCTCGCTCAGGGCCATACCGGTGGCCGGCATACGCAGGATGGTGAATCTCGCCGCGACCATGGACGACGTCATTCACCTGTCCATCGGGCAGCCGAATTTCCCCACGCCGTCGCACATCATCGACGCCCATATCGAGGCGCTGCGTGAGGGGCACACCGGCTACACTATGGATGCGGGGTTGCCGGAACTGCTGACCGAGCTGGCGGGCTATTATTCGCAGCGCTACGCCAGGCCCTTGAGCGCGGAAAACATCCTCGTAACAACGGGGGCGACAGAGGCCATGTACCTGGCGCTTACCGCCATTTCCGCGCCCGGCCGCGAATTCATCGTCGCGGATCCCACGTTCCTGCTTTACGCGCCGCTCATTCGACTGAACGGCGGCGATGTCAAGTACATCCCCACCCGCGCAGAGCACGGCCATCAGCTCGACCCGCAGGAAGTGATCGACAGCATCGGGATGAGCACCTTCGGCATCGTGCTGAACTCACCCAGCAATCCCACCGGCACGGTGTACCCGGAGGAGACGATCAAGGCGATCTGCGAGGAAGCGGCTTACCGCGGCATCTACATATTCAGTGACGAGGTCTACGATCACCTGCTGCTTGACGAGATGGAATACCCCAGCGTGCTCCGGCACGCCGTGGACCTGGACAATGTCATGGTGGTGTCCAGCTTCTCGAAGACGTACAGCATGCCGGGACTGCGGATCGGCTGGGTCATTTCCAGCCAGGGCGCGATCAAGAAGCTGCGGCGCTATCATATGTTCACCACCACGGTCGCCAACACGCCGGCGCAGTGGGCCGGGGTGGCCGCGCTCCAGGGTGACCGCAGCTGTGTCGACGAGATGGTGGCCGAGTATGCCAGGCGACGCGACCGCGTCGTGCAACTCATCGCGGAGACGCCCCATCTCACGGGTTACTGGCCGCAGGGCGGGTTCTACGTGTTCCCGTCCCTGCCGCATCATGTCAATGCCGACAATGTCTGCATACGAATGCTGCGGGAGACCGGTGTCTGCATGGTTCCGGGCGACGCCTTCGGCGAGACCTGTTCCGACTCGCTGAGAATCAGTTATTCCACGTCCATGGAGAAAATCGAGGAAGCCTTCGAGCGCATCATCCCGTGGATGGAAAAGCAGGAGTTCTGACAGGTGCGGGTGCGATTGGCACAGGTTGCATAGGAAGCGAATCATGACTGACGCAGTGCTCAGGTCCACCGATAACGGGGTGCTTAGCGTTACCCTGAATCGTCCCGAGAAGCGCAACGCGCTGACCGGCGAGATGTACGGGCTGATCAGTGACGCCCTGGATCATGCCGCAAAGGACAAGGCCGTGCGTGTGGCGGTCCTCAAGGGTGCCGGCGAGAACTTCACCGCCGGCAATGATCTCGCGGGTTTTGCCGATGCCGCCGGTGCCGGTCCGGCCAGCAAGGACTCGCCGGTCCGTCGGCTCATGGAGACCATGATCGACTTCGAGAAGCCCCTGGTGGCCGCGGTCCGCGGTCCGGCGGTGGGCATCGGAACCACCATGCTGCTGCACTGTGACCTGGTGATAGCTGCCCGGGACGCCACGTTCGCCATGCCGTTCACCCGACTGGGCGTGGTTCCGGAGTTTGCCTCGTCGCTGTTGTTGCCCATGATCGGTGGACGGGTGCGGGCAAGCCATACACTGTTGCTGGGTGAAGCATTCGATGTCGACTGGGCCAGGGACCTCGGGCTGGTCTCGGAGGTCTGTGACAATGCCAGTCTCGACGAGGTGGTCCGGGCGCGCGCCGCGACCCTGGCCGGTCTGCCGCCACGCTCGCTGCGCGAGACCAAGCGGCTGCTCAACCCGCCGGAGCTGCGCAAGCGCATGCGTGCCGTGATACTCGAGGAAGGCAAGGCTTTCGAGCAGGGGTTGCAGAGCGATGAGCACAAGGAGGCGGTCAAGGCCTTCTTCGAAAAACGCAAGCCTGATTTCAGCCAATTCAGTTGACTCGGCCGCCATAACTCCAAGAGCGCCGCGACACGACAAGTCGATGCCCCTGGCCATACGGAAAGCAGCTCGAGAATGTCAGACGATATCAGCACGTTGCGCCGACTTCTGGCCTCAGCCAGGACCATTGCCGTCGTGGGCCTGTCGGCTGACTGGTTCCGTCCCAGTTACTTTGCCGCCAAGTACATGCTGGATCATGGCTACCGGGTCATTCCGGTGAACCCGAAGCACGAGGAGATCCTGGGGCAGCGCAGCTATCCGGATCTGGCCAGTATCCCCGAGCCGGTGGACATGGTGGATGTGTTTCGGCGCAGTTCCGACGTGCTGCCAATTGCCGAGCAGGCGATTGCCATCGGCGCCGGAACCCTGTGGATGCAGATCGGCGTGATCAACGAAGAGGCCGCCGCCAGGGCCCGCGCGGCGGGTCTGGACGTCGTCATGGATCGCTGCGTGAAAATCGAGCATGCCCGGCTTTTCGGCGGCCTCAACTGGATGGGCGTCAACACCCGCATCATCTCGGCGAAGCGGCCCCGGCATATTGCCAATTGACCCGGCCGTGGCTTCCCGGCCGCCCACGGTTTTGCGGCAACCGCCATTGGGACTGCCGTGGGCGCCCGGCATTATCGGCACCGCAGAGCTCCGCTTATTCGAGAGTGAGAAACCATGGCTGATCGCGAATTCGGTATCGAAACCCTGTGTCTGCATGCCGGGCAGATACCCGATGCGGCCACCGGCGCGCGGGCGGTGCCCATTTACCAGACAACGTCGTACGTGTTCGACAGCGCCGATCATGCCGCCAGCCTGTTCAACCTGCAGACCTTCGGCAATATTTACGGCCGCATGAACAATCCCACCACGGCGGTGCTTGAAGAGCGGATCGCCGCGCTGGAAAAGGGGCGCGCCGGCCTGGCGGTAGCCTCGGGCATGAGCGCGCAGATGACGGCGCTGCTGACGCTCTGCGAGGCGGGTGACGAGATCGTGGCTGCGCGCACGCTCTATGGGGGAACGTACAGCCAGTTCAATGTCACCTTTCGCAAGCTGGGAATCGGCACATCCTTCGTGGATCCGCATGATCCGGAGAACTTTCGTGCCGCGATCACGCCAAAGACCCGCTGCCTGTATGCGGAAACCATCGGCAATCCCCTGGGCAACGTCCTCGACATCTCGGCGGTCGCGGCAATCGCCCATGACGCAGGTCTGCCGCTCGTGGTGGACAACACCCTGGCAAGCCCCCACCTGTGTCGGCCCATCGAACACGGGGCGGATATCGTCGTTCACTCCGCCACCAAGTTCCTCGGCGGTCACGGCACCACCATGGGCGGCGTGCTGGTGGAGTCCGGCAGGTTTCCGTGGGACAACGGCAACTTCCCGCAGATGATGGAACCCTCGGAGGGTTATCACGGCGTGCGCTTCTACGAAACCTTCGGGGATTTCGCGTTCATTACCAAGGCCCGCGTGGAAACGCTGCGCACGTTGGGCCCGGCGCTCTCACCCATGAATGCGTTCCTTCTGCTGCAGGGCGTCGAGACCCTGCCCATACGGATGGAACGGCACTGCGAGAACGCGATGGGGGTTGCCCGCTTCCTGCAGGAGCACCCGCGCGTGCGCTGGGTCAAGTACGCGGGCCTGGATGACAGTCCCTACCATGACCTGGCACGCAAGTACCTCCCCCGTGGTGCCGGCGCGGTATTCACATTCGGCATCGAAGGCGGCCACGAGGCGGGCGTCCGCTTCATCGAGAACTGCCGGTTTCTCAGCCATCTGGCCAACGTCGGTGACGCCCGCAGCCTGGTGATCCATCCAGCCTCCACGACGCACCGGCAACTCGACGAAGCGCAGCAGGCCACGGCCGGGGTGAGTCCGGACATGATCCGCCTGTCCATCGGGATAGAAACCCTGGACGACATACTCTGGGATATCGACCAGGCCCTCCAGGCGGCATGCGGGTAATCTACCGGAGCCTCCCTGGCCCGCATATCTCACCGCCGTTCGTCGTGAGGGCGTCGAGATGCCGCTGTGACGGGGGGCACGGACCGGAAGACGGCGAAGGCGTCGCTCACACTACGTCGAGCCGGCTGCAGGGAGTACGCCCCGACACGGCGAGCAGAGACGACCCGGAGGAGGTTGACGACATCGCATTCGTCGACGCCGGAAATGCGCTGGTCGAGGCGGGCATGCGTACGGTCGTGGATTTCCCCACGGAGCAGTAGTCGCTCCCGGTTTGCCGCTTTGTCCGTTGTTTGAGGCCGGCGCCCATGCGGTGGTATAACGGCGCACCAGTTGCCGATGTGCGCCCGACGCCGTTCACCATGAATCTGAAAAACCTGGAAAAGCGCCTGACCCACCTGACGGCGAACGCGATCGCCGACTACGGGATGATCGAAGACGGCGACCGGGTCATGGTGTGTCTGTCCGGTGGCAAGGATTCCTACGCCCTGCTGGACATGCTGCGCCTGCTGCGGCAGCGGGCGCCGGCACGCTTCGAGATCACCGCCGTCAACCTGGACCAGAAGCAGCCAGGCTGGCCCGGGCACGTGCTGCCCGAGTACCTGGATCGGATCGGCGTACCGTACCGGATTCTGGAGCAGGACACCTACAGCGTGGTCAAGCGGGTGATTCCGGAAGGCAGTACCATGTGTTCCCTGTGCTCCCGACTGCGGCGTGGCAGACTCTACGCGACAGCCGCCGAGATGGGGATGACCAAGATCGCCCTCGGCCATCACCGGGACGATCTGATCGAGACGCTGTTCCTGAACATGTTCTACGGTGGCAGGCTCGCCGCCATGCCGCCCAAACTGCGCAGCAACGACGGCGAGCACGTGGTGATAAGGCCCCTGGCCTATGTCCCGGAGCGCTACCTGGAGCGCTACGCGAAGCTGAAGGGCTATCCGATCATCCCCTGCGATCTCTGCGGCTCGCAGCAGAACCTCAAGCGCGCGCGCATCAAGCAGATGATCCGCGAATGGGAACGGGACGAACCCAAACGCCTGAACATCATCCTGCGCAGTCTGCAGAACGTCTGCCCCTCGCACCTCGCCGACGCCGGGCTGTTCGACTTCGCCGGGCTTACCGCATCCGCCGAACCCATGCCCGATCCCGTCACCGGCGAGTACGATCGCTTAGCGGCGCTCGACCGCTAGCCCGCATATCTCACCGCCGTTCGTCGCGAGGGCGTCGGGATGCCGCTGTGACGGGGGGCACGGGCCGGAAGCCGGCGAAGGCGTAGCTGACACTACGTCGAGCCGGCTGCAGGTAGTACGCCCCGACACAGCGGGCAGATCGGCGTGCGTGGTAGAAGGGCGGTGAGATATGCGGGCTGGTCGCCTCCCGGGCGAGGGCGCGCTGGTGGTTCCCCTGTGCGTTTCGACTAGACTCTGCCTATTATGAGACGGCATCCCTGGCATGTGCTCAAGGGGAGGGGAGCTTGGCGAGCACGGACGATCCATTCGATCCGCAATCAGGACTGCAACGGGATTCCACTTTGCTGCGATTCCTGCTCGATCAACCGGGCCTGCTGGTCGTCGTTGTCGACCCGGACGACCGCATCCGCCTGTTCAATCGTGAGTGCGAGAGACTCAGCGGCTTCAGGGCCGAGGAGGTACTGGGCAAATCGCTTCGGTCGACGCTCTTTCCAACTGCCGATGTACCTGCTGCACGGGGCTTGGCGCCCGGCACCTGCACGGGCGACATCGACGAAGAGCATACCAGCAGGTGGGTGACCCGCTCCGGGGACGTGCGCCGCATCCGCTGGACGAGAAAGGTGTTGTCGGACCACGATGGCGAAGCCGGTCATGTCCTGGCTGCCGGCATCGACGTAACCAACCTTGACCCCGCGCCCCATGCGCGCTACGTCAGCGACGTCCGCCTTGTCCAGCTCGTCGACGGGCTGCCGGTGCTCGTTGCGCATCTGGATACCGGCCTCCGCGTGCTTTTCGCCAATCATGGCTACCGGGACTGGTTCGGACTCGATCCGCTGGAGCAGGTCGGCAAGCACGTGCGCGACGTGATCGGCCCGGAAGCTTTTTCGGTGCTGCGTCCCCGTTTCGAGCAGGCACTGTCCGGCAACAAGGCGGTCCACCACGGAAAGGTCCCCTATGCCCATGGCGGCACCCGCTTCATTCACGGCACCTACAGTCCCAGTTATAACGAGCACGGGCGCATCGACGGCGTGTACATACTGGCGGTCGATCTTTCCGAACAGCAAGCACTGCGCAAGCGGCTCGACGAAGAAACCCGCCGCAGCCGTGCCATTGTCGAGAACGCCATTGACGGCATCATCACCATTGATGAGCAGGGGATCGTCCGCTTCTTCAACCGCTCGGCCGAGCGGATTTTCGGCTACCGCGCATCGGAAATGATCGGTCGCAATGTCAGCACGCTCATGCCCGAGCCCGACCGCAGTCGGCATGATGAGTACATCCGTCATTACCTGGAAACCGGCGAGGCCAGCATCCTCGGTATCGGCAGGGAAGTGACCGGCCTGCACCGGGATGGAAGCAGGATCGACCTCCACCTGGCGGTTACCGAAGCACGGGACAACGGCAAGCGGCATTTCGTTGGTTTCCTCCGCGACATCTCCGATCTCAAGCGCGCGGAGCGGGAAGCGCGCGAGCGGCTGGCGGAACTGGCGCATGTCGACCGTGTGGCCGCCATGGGCGGACTGGCCACGGGCCTGGCACACGAGATCAGTCAGCCGCTCACGGCGATCAGGGCCACGGCGGAGGCGTGTCTGGGAATGCTCGGCTCGCCGCAGCCGGACCTGAACAACCTCACCAGGGCCCTGGAGCAGATTTCGCGTCAGGGACAACGCGCCGGCGACGTGATCGAGCAACTCCGCGAGTTCATGCGGAAGGGGCAATCCGACAGTCTTGCCCTGCATGACCCCAATGCGATGATCAGGAACGTGCTCGCCCTGCTCAGGCACGAACTGGAAACGGCCGGCATCGCCGTCGAATTCGACCTCGAGTCCCCGCTATGCCAATGCATGGTCAACCGCATACAGATCGAGCAGGTCGTCTTCAACCTCGTCAGGAATGCCATTGACGCCATGGCAGACATCGAGGGGGAGCGTATCCTTCGATTCGAAAGCCGCCGAGTGCATGACTCGGATGCCGCCTGCGAAATTTCCGTCATCGACTCCGGTCCGGGAGTTGCCGACACCCACAAGGACCGACTGTTTCACCCGTTCTTTTCCACCAAGACTCGGGGCATGGGCCAGGGGTTGACGATATGCCGATCCATCCTCGATGCGCACGGCGGGAGGCTGACCGCCGACAATCATCCGGAAAGGGGTGCCGCATTCCGCTTCACGTTGCCGTTGCCCGGGGGCCGGGGCGAAGATGGCTGATACGGCCACCGTTCTGATAGTCGATGATGATGAAGCCGTGCGCGAGGCGCTCGTGCTGTTGCTGGAATCCGCCGGCTTCGTGACACGAGCGCATACCTCGGGACGGGAACTGCTGGAATCCCAGCCGCCGCAGGGGCCGACATGCCTGTTGCTGGATCTGCAGATGCCCGGGCTCAACGGCCTGGAAGTGCAGGAATCGCTGCAGGCCAGCGGATTTGATACACCGGTCATCTTTCTCACCGCCCATGGCGACATTCCGGCGGCGGTCAAGGCGCTGAAGGGTGGGGCCATCGACTTTCTCCAGAAGCCGGGTTTCCAGCGGGACGAATTGATCCAGCGCGTTCGCCAGGCCGTGGATCGGCATCGTGACATGCTTGAGCAGAAGGCCGGCGAGCGCAGGCTGAGCGAGCAGATCGGCCGGTTGAGCGCGCGGGAAATCGAGGTGGCGAGGCTGGCCGCGGCGGGAAAGGCCAACAAGGTGATCGGCGCCGAACTCGGTATCAGCGAGCGCACCGTGGAGGTCCACCGTGGCCGGGTCATGAAGAAGCTCGGCCTGCGTTCGGTGGTGGATCTGGCAAGTCTGGCCGACCACCTGTCACGGTAGCCTGTCTGCAGAATCATTGATGGTGGTCAGCGACGTGCTCGCCAGGACGTGCCACTAATGCGGCATGCGACTCGAGCAACTGCGAGAGGGCCGTTGCGGTCGGCAAGGATGAGCAGCGCATGCCACCCCTGGTCTATATCGTTGATGACGACGCGGCCGTGCGCTCCGCGCTGGCTCTGCTGATCAGAGGACGGGGTTGGCGTGCCGTTCCGTTCGAGTCGGCCCGTGCTTTCCTCGATGCCGAACCCGACCCCGATGAAGGATCGGCGTGCCTGCTGATCGATCTGCACCTCCCGGGGATGAATGGCCTTGAACTGCAGGAACAGCTCTGCATGCGCTCCCGGATGGTCCCGACCATTTTCATGACCGCCCACCCCGACGGCCCGCTTGCCGCGCGTGTGCGGTCGACGGGTGCCGACCCCGTGATGGGTAAACCGCTGAACCCCGGGGAGTTGATGAGGAAGATTGGCGAGAGATTCCCCAACTGACCCCAGGGCAGCTCGTGATTTCGAGCGGCCACCGGGCAGCCCTCGGTAATTCCCGCCGCCACGGGCATTTCCTGGCGGTAAGGGGATCCCCTTATTTCGACTCCGCCATCCCGGACTAGGCTTCAGGGAGGTATTCACTTATTCCCGCGGAAGGCCACCCCTTCGCGGCACTCATCCAGGGGCAAGCAAGATGAACGAACGGGTCGTTCCAATCCGGTATGGCCATCCCCATGGTCCGGCATGTTCTATCCGGAGTCCGGGCACACGGCCGGATCAAATCGATTCGGGCCGGATACTGCAAGCGGGGGATCATCTGTTCCATGCGGGAGACAGTATTTCCGCCCCGTGCCTGGTCGTCGGTGGTGTGCTCAAGAGTTATGTCAGCGACGAGGACGGCGACGAGCAGGTCATCGGGCTGCACATGACGGGAGATATCGTCGGCTTCGAGGCACTGGTTCGCGGCAGGGCATCGTGCGCGATCGTGGCACTGGATACCGCCAAGGTCCGGAAGATCGCCAGCCGCGCCGCGTTTGGCGGACAGACCGAAGTCATGTCCGATTCCGACGTTATCCTGATGGGGATGTACCGGGAATTGCTGCGGTTGACCCATCTCCTCAGAATGAATCGTGGACCCACCGAAGGCAGGCTTGCCCGGTTCCTGCTCGACTACGGCGAACTCCAGGTGCAACGGGGATGCAGCCGCGAGGAGTTCCTGCTGCCGATGGGGCGGCGCGACCTGGCCCGTTATCTCGGGCTTGCCACGGAGACGCTGTCGCGCCTGTTCGGACGTTTCCGGGACCGGCAGCTCCTGGAGGCGGACAACAATCACATCCGGATTCTCGATCTCGACGGGCTTGAACGGCTCGCGGGGATGACTTGCAGGGGTCCGCTGAACAGCGCCTGAACCAGCCCGCATATCTCACCGCCGTTCGTCGCGAGGGCGTCGAGATGCCGCTGTGACGGGGGGTACGGACCGGAAGACGGCGAAGGCGGGGCTGACACTACGTCGAGCCGGCTGCAGGGAGTACGCCCCGACACGGCGAGCAGAACGGCGTGCGTGGTAGAAGGGCGGTGAGATATGCGGGGCTAGGCGGCGCCGCCCTGCGGATCTTCCCGCGTCCGGGCCGGAAACCGGGTCCCAGAGGGGTTCCCTTGCGCCTGTTCAATTAATTCCGAGGTGGTTGCCGTCATGAGACCGGAAGTCACGCCATTCCTGCACGAAGACACCAGCAGCTTTTCCTATGTGGTCGCGCCGCCCGATGGGGATACGGCGGTGATCATCGACCCGGTGCTGGATTTCGACTACAGCTCGGCCAGGACATGGACCGCCACCGCCGACCGCCTGCTCGCATTCGTTCGGGACACGGGCTATCGGGTGGAATGGATACTCGAAACCCATGCCCACGCGGACCACATCTCGTCCGCCCCCTACCTGGCCGGGGAACTTGGCGCGAAGATCGCCATCGGTGAGGGGATTCGGCAGGTTCAGGACCGCTTCAGCCGGACGTTCAATCTGCCCGAAGACCAGGGACCAACCGGCGGCGATTACGATCGGCTGCTCCAGAGCGACGAGGTGCTGGAGACGGGAGGCCTGGAGATCAGGATCATGCACACCCCGGGGCACACATCCGACAGCAACAGTTTCCTCATCGGAGACGCCGTGTTCGTGGGTGATACCCTGTTCATGCCGGACGTCGGCAGTGCACGCGCCGATTTTCCCGGCGGAGATGCCGGTATGCTCTATGACTCCATGCAGAAGCTGTTATCCCTGCCCGACGATACACGCATGTTCATGTGCCATGACTATGCGCCGGACACCCGGGCGGTGCGTTGCGAGACCATTGTGGCCGAACAGCGGGAAAAGAATATCCATGTCGGCGGCGGCGTATCCAGGGAAGAGTACGTGAAACTGCGCAATGAACGGGATGCCGACCTGCCGCTGCCCAGATTCATCATACCGTCCGTCCAGATCAACATGCGTGCCGGGCGCTTACCCCCCGCGGAAGACAACGGCGTTCATTACCTCAAGGTTCCCCTCAACCTCCTTGGGAATCCGCCGGGAGAGCGCAGTGGGCATGACTGATGCTCGAGCGCAATGAACAGCCCCGTGCCCACCCAGGTGAACAGACACGGGGGTTGCTCAACCTTACTTGAGCACGAAGGTTACCCGCATGTCGACCCGGTAGCTCACGACCTGACCGTTCTCCACCTTGACTTTCTGCTCGGCCACCCAGGCGCCCTTGATGTTCTCCACCGTTTTGGAAGCCTGTGCGATCCCCTGCTTGATGGCGTCCTCGAAGCTCTCGGCCGACTCCGCGGTGACCTCTATTATCTTTGCAACGGCCATGCTCAATCCCCCTTTTCCAGTGGAGCCCTTAACCAGATTCCAGCTACTATCTTGAGGCCGCGACGCGGGCGCGGCATTGACGGGCGTCAACGCTGGCCCGCATATCTCACCGCCCTTCTACCACGCACGCCGATCTGCTCGCCGTGTCGGGGCGTACTCCCTCCAGCCGGCTCGACGCAGTGTCAGCTACGCCCTCACCGCCTTCCGCTCCGTGCCCCCATCACAGCGGCATCCCGACGCCCTCGCGACGAACGGCGGTGAGATATGCGGGCTAGACCATGTCGACCCCGGACGCGGGAAAGGCCGCAACGGGGCGGTGCGTTCAGGAGTATGTCGGGTCCCGGCGTAACGGCCCGGTCATCCGGAAGCGTGAGGAAGCGGGGCGCCTTTCCCCGTCCCGGTCGGCATGACCGGGATCAATGGCATCCCCTGCCGACCGCGGATATTCTGAAAGGAGTGCAGGTTCAGCGGGTGAGTAACGAGCCACGGACGAGACGCGCCTTCGACCCGACGGCATCACCCGGGGTACGCTTGTCATGGAGTACCCCGGCCGCGGTGAATCGATAGTGGTTCGCGGCGCCGAAGCGGATAGCGCCAGTCGCGCCCGGTGCAGCCATGGCGGGTTCAGGCTGACTCCTGACGATGCCCGGCCATCCAGGTCCTCAGCGCGCGCCGGTGCCGGTCAGTGATGACAACGAGACGCTGGCCGGTGATCGATCATGGAAATCGGGAGTATGTCCTCATGCCGACACTCGACGTCAATCCGGAAAATGTCTGCCGGCTGATTCAGCTGGCACGGGAGTTTCACGCCCAGGACGCGGTGATAATTCCGGACGAGCCGGGAAGCCCGGCGGATGAATGGCCGGCCCGGATCCTGGACACCTATACCGGTGATGCCACGCTCGCCGAATTTCGCACCATTGTCGACGACCTCGATCGCGATCAGCAGATCCAGGTGGTCGCCCTGCTATGGCTGGGGCGCGGCGATTACGAGGTGGAGGACTGGGACGCGCTGCTTCAGGACGCCGATGACGCCTGGACCACCTACACCGCCGATTACCTCATCGCACACCCGCTGCTCGCGGAATATCTGACCGATGGCCTGGAGTTGCTCGGATACCGCTGCGATGACACCGGTATCCCGGCATCTGATCTGCGCTGATATACCTTTGATACCGCTGGTAGTCGCCGACAAGAATGCGGTCGCTTTGACTTCCGTCAGAATCCACCGACTCTCATGTGGGTAGGGTTGTATGGAATTGCTCTCACAGGAGTCACGGCATGCGATGCTCCGGCGCGCTGGAACTGGTCGTCCCCGCCGATGGCGTTTTTCTTCGCGCTCTGCTGAATCGGCCGACAGCCTCGACTGGCCTCATTCTCCTTGCCCACGGTAGCGGCAGCAGCCGTTTCAGCCGTCCCGGCCGCCAGCTTGCGCAGGCCTTCAACGGGGCCGGGTTTGCCACGCTGTCGTTCGACCTGCTGACCGTCGGCGAGACCATGCGCGATGCCGTCACGGCTGAGCATCGGTGCGACATGGCCCTGCTCGGGCGGCGCCTGGTGGGCGTGATCGACTGGGTACGGCGCGAGCCCGTAACGGCCAGGTTGCCGGTGGGACTGTTCGGGTCGAGTACGGTGGCGGCTGCCGCACTTGTCGCCGCCGCCGAAAGGCCGCGGCATGTGCGGGTGGTGGTCTGCCGGAGTGGGCGCGTTGATCTTGCCGAAGGGGCCCTTGACGGGGTCGAGGCGCCCGTTCTGATGATCGTTGGGGACCTCGACCGTGAAACCTGCAGACTCAATCGGGATGCCGCCAGCCGCCTTCACTCGGGCTGCGAGATCCGGCTCATACCGGGAGCGTTCGGCCTCGTTGAGGAGCCCGGAAAGCTCGATGTCGTAGAGCTGGAGGCTGTCGGCTGGTTCCGGCGCCATCTGCGCGTGCCCGGCCAATCATCCCCGGTTAACGGTCAGCCCGCGGGCTCGCCACCTGCGGGCAATACCGCGTCTCGCCGGGGATATTCGCCATGATGGGCGTGCTTGGCATCGGGAGCTGGTCTGCGGTGTCCGCTACCACTTACTGGAGGCATTTCGATCACGGCTCCGATATCGGGATCCGGGGCGTGGGGCGCACCATGGCGGAAGCGTTCGAGCAGGCCGCCATGGCCCTGACCGCTGTCATCTGCGACCCGGGCTCGGTGTCCGCGGAGGAGGTTGTCGAGGTGGACTCTGACAACCCCGACCCGGAACTCCTGTTCGTTGACTGGATCGACGCGGTGGTCTATCAGGTTGTTACCCGCCAGATGCTCTTCTCGCGGTTCAGGGTGGAGATGAGCGGTGACCACCTGCACGGCTGGCTTTACGGCGAAGCGATCGACATCGGCCGTCACCAGCCGGCGGTCGAGGTCAAGGGCGCTACCCTGACGGGGCTGGAGGTCCGCCGGATTGAGGGCGGACACTGGCAGGCCCAGTGCGTTGTGGATGTCTGAACACGCCATGGATACGAATCTCCTGGAAAAGCATTCTGACTGGAAGTGGGTCATTCCCGCGCGGGACGGTATGCGGGTGCCCGGTATCATTTATGCCGACGAGGCGCTGATCCGGGACATGGATTTCAAGGTCTACGAACAGGTGGTCAATGTCGCGAAGCTGCCGGGCATCGTGAACGCATCCTACGCCATGCCGGACGCTCATTGGGGCTACGGTTTTCCGATCGGCGGAGTCGCCGCCTTCGATCCGCTGCAGGGTGGCGTGATTTCGGCGGGCGGTGTCGGTTTCGACATCTCCTGCGGGGTTCGCACTCTGCTCACCGGCCTTCGTACCGATCAGGTCAGGGCGAGCCAGAGGGATCTGGCCAACGCCCTTTACGGCGCTGTCCCCGCCGGCCTGGGACGCGGTGGCGACATCCATCTGGACGACGCCGGGCTGTGCGCGATGCTGCGTGGCGGGGCCCGTTGGGCCGTTGAACAGGGCTGGGGTGACGAGTCCGATCTCGATCGTATCGAAGAACAGGGGTGCCAGTCCGGCGCTCAACCCGAAGCGATCTCCCTCCTGGCCCGGAAACGGCAGCGTAACGAAATGGGTACCCTGGGATCCGGCAATCATTACCTGGAGGTCCAGGAAGTCAGCCGGATCCACGATTCGGAGATCGCCGAGGCCTTTGGCGTGCACCAGGGCGAGATCGTCGTCACTATCCACTGCGGTTCGCGCGGCCTGGGGCACCAGGTCGGTTCGGAGTTCCTCAAGCGCATGGCGGCGGAAGCTCCCGCCCATGGCATACATTTGCCCGACCGTGAACTCGCCTGTGCGCCCCTGGAGTCCGAGACCGGCCGCGAGTATCTGGGCGCGATGCGGGCCGCAACGAACTGTGCGCTCGCCAATCGGGAGATCATCACGCACCTCACGCGCCAGGTTTTCGCGTCGCTGTTTCCCGAGGCCGTGCTGACGCTGCTTTACGATGTCTCGCACAATACCTGCAAGGAAGAGATGCATGACGTCGATGGCGACCGGCGGCGGCTCTTCGTGCACCGCAAGGGCGCGACCCGGGCGCTCGGTCCGGGGCATCCGGCGTTGCCGTCGTCACTGCGACCATGGGGCCAACCGGTACTCATCGGCGGTTCCATGGGCACGAACAGCCACATCCTGGCGGGCATGCCGGAGTCGGAGGCGCGGTCGTTTGCTTCCGCCTGCCATGGGGCCGGTCGTGCCATGAGTCGCCGCCAGGCCTATCGCCAATGGCGTGGTCGACAGCTGATCGACGACCTGGCGGAGCGCGGAATACTGATCCGCAGCACCAGTGGCCGGGGAGTCGCCGAGGAAGCGCCGGGCGCGTACAAGGATGTCGACCGCGTGGTCGACAGTGCCGAGAACGCGGGTCTTGCCTGCAAGGTCGCGCGGCTTACGCCGTTGATCACCATAAAGGGATAGGGCAGGAGTTCGGGGCCATGGTTGCGGTACAGATCAGCTTTCAGGGCATCGACGTCTCCGATGCCCTGCGTGACAACATCATGCAGCACGTGCAAAAGCTGGAGACATTCGCCCCCGAGATCATTTCCTGTGACGCGGTCGTGAAACGTGCGGAATCGCGGCATCAAAAGGGCAACCGGTTTCTGGTGCACCTGAGGGTGACGCTGCCCGGCGCCGAGCTCAACGCCGGCCACGCCACGCGTCTGAATCAGGCGCACGAGGATCCCTTCGTTGCCGCACGGGACAGTTTCCACGCCATGCGGCGGCGTCTGGAGGAGCATGAGCGCCGACGGCGCGGCAACGTCAAGCGCCACGCGGCGCCGCCAATGGCACGCATCCTCAGCATCGATCCGGGCACTGGCAGCGGGGTGTTGATCACCCCCGACGAGCGGGAAATCCGGTTCCACCGCAACAGTGTGGTGGACTTTGATTTTGAACGGCTGGCGATTGGCGACAAGGTCCGTTTCGCGGAAGTCGCCGGCGAGGACGGGCCGGTTGCCAGTACGGTTCACGTGGCAAGGCGAGGAACACGCCGGGCAACCTGACGTAGGAGGTTTGACAATGGCCAGATGCGAGGCCTGCGGCAACGATTACGAAGATACCTTTGTGGTGGTGATGAACGGCAGCGAGCACGAGTTCGATTCCTTCGAGTGCGCAATCCAGAAGCTTGCGCCTACCTGTCGTCGCTGCAGCTGCCGGGTGATCGGTCATGGCGTGCAGCATGGGGAAGCCATCTACTGTTCGGCACACTGCGCGCGCGAGTCCGGGTTGTCGGGACTGACCGATCACATCTGATAATCCCGGCCAGGTGCTGAGCTGTTCGCGCCCGGGTCGGCTCCGGCGGTCTGCTCGAGGGCGCCCGCTCAGCCACGCGGTAGCTGCTTGAGTTCGAAAGCGCAGCAACCCGCTGTCGCCGGCGCACCGGAAAGCGTCGCCGGGTGTGATTCCAGCACTGCCGGCGTCCTGCCGGTGGGCCGATACAGTGTCACGCCCTTGAGGCCGAGCCGATCGGCGTCCTCGCATAGCCGTGCGAACTGATCCGGCGAACAGTCGGCGGCGACGTTGATTGTCTTGGAAATGGCGTTGTCCACGAACGGCTGCAGCGCCGCCTGCATTGCCATGTGGGCTTCCGGGTCCAGTTCCGCGGCGGTGACGAAATAGCCCGGTACGCTACCTTCATCGCCGCCGATGCGGCGCCACAGGCGGAAGGCGTAATCCTCCAGATCACGGGTTTCGACGCTGCCGTCCTGAGTCGTTATGCGACGACGCTGGCGGAGCGCGTACAGGGGTTCGATGCCGCTGGAGATGTTCCCCGCCAGCAGGCTGATGCTTCCCGCCGGAGCGATCGCCAGCAGATGGCTGTTGCGAATGCCGTGCTCGCGGATGCCGCGTCGGATGTCTTCGGGCAGGCGTCTGATGAATGCGCCGCGGAGATAACGGTCGCGATCCAGGAAGGAGAAGGCGCCTTTCTCCCGTGCCAGTTCCACCGAGCTGCGGTAGGCGGTGTGGGTGATGTCCCGCATCACGCCCGCTGCCCACTCGCGTGCCCGCTCCTGCCCGTAGTGCAGGCCGAGCATGATCAGGGCATCGCCCAGACCGGTGATGCCCAGCCCAAGCCGGCGTGCACCACGGGCCTGCTCTGCCTGCGCGGACAGCGGGTAGCGTGATATGTCCACCGCGTTGTCCAGCATCCGCAAGGCTGCGTTGACGGTGTGCCGAATCCCTTCCACGTCCAGTCGTGCATGCCCGGTGAATGGCGCATGGATGAAGGCGGGCAGATTGATGGATCCCAGGTCACAGGCGCCATAGGGGGGCAGGGGGATCTCTCCGCAGGGGTTCGAGGCGGTGATCGATTCGCGGTAGTGGAGGTTGTTTTCGCGGTTGATGCGGTCCACGAACAGCAGCCCCGGGTCTCCGCACTCCCAGGCTGCATTGATCAGCCTGTCCCAGAGTTCCCGCGCCGGCAGCCGCGCATGGACAGCGCATGGAACCGGCTCGCCGGTGCCGGTCCAGCGCCGCTTCACCGACTCCGCCGCAGTTTCTCCGGCGGCGAGCGGGAACACCAGCGGCCAGGGTTTGTCGGCTCTCACCGCGCGGAGGAAGTCGTCGGTGACCTGCACCGAGAGATTGAAGCGCTGCAGGCCGCCGCCTGCGCTCTTTGCCTCCACGAATGCCAGGATATCGGGATGGTCGCAGCGCAGCGTGGCCATCATGGCGCCGCGGCGGAAACCGCTGCTGGTCACGGTGACACACATCGCGTCCCAAATATGCATGAAGGATACGGGACCGGAGGCAATGCCGCCGGTGCGCCTGGCCGGACTCCCTCGTGGCCGGAGCGTGGAAAAGTCGTAACCGACGCCGCCGCCCTGCTGCATGGTCAGGGCACCTTCTTCGAGGGCCCGGAAGATTCCTTCGAGGGAATCCTCGATCACGCCCATGACGAAGCAGTTGAACAGGGTGGTCTCGTATCCTGTGCCGGCACCCGCGAGAATGCGCCCGCCCGGAAGAAAGCGATACTCCTCCAGCGCCTGCCGGAAGCGCTGTTGCCAGGCCGTCCTCTCGGTGTTCTCCGCGCTGGCGAGCGTCCTCGAGACCCGGTCCCAGCTTTCGCCGATATCCGTTTCCGCGGTTCCCCCAGGCGGCACGAACCGGTACCTCGTGCTCCAGATCTCCCGCGCCAGTGGCTCGTCGACGGTGTGTGTCACAGGGCCCGATTCCCAGGATGACTTCATGGCTACGCAATATAGACCACGAGCTGGGTATGGTGTCCGTTGACGGCAGACAGCGCATCTTCGAATTGCCGGAACTGGCCCCGAGGGTCATCGAGGCCGACCTGTCTTCCGGCGCCCGCCGCTTTTTCCGGAGAGGCGGGCGGCAGGTTCCCCTGTATCCGCCGATCCGTGGTTCCGCGCAAGCCCGGGTGTGCCGGTATGGAATGCTGCCGGCCGGCTGTAGGGAGTACGCCCCGGTACAGCGAGGAGATCGGCGTGCGTGGTAGGAGGGCGGTGGTGAGATATGCGGCCTGGGGAGCGTCTCCCTGGACGACCGATGACGGCGGTCAATGCGGGATCTCGTGAAAGCGGCCAAGGTGTCAGTAACTAGCCCGCATATCTCACCGGCGTTCGTCGCGAGGGCGTCGAGATGCCGCTGTGACGGGGGACACGGACCGGAAGACGGCGAAGGCGTAGCTGACACTACGTCGAGCCGGCTGAAGGGAGTACGCCCCGACACAGCGAGCAGATCGGCGTCCGCAGTAGAAGGGCGGTGAGATAACCGGGCCAGCCCGCATCTCTCACCGCCGTTCGTCGCGAGGGCGTCGAGATGCCGCTGTGACGGGGGGCACGGACCGGAGGACGGCGAAGGCGTAGCTGACACTACGTCGAGCCGGCTGAAGGGAGTACGCCCCGACACAGCGAGCAGATCGGCGTCCGCAGTAGAAGGGCGGTGAGAGATGCGGGCTAGGGAAGGTTCTGGCGTGGCCACGCAGACACCCGGTTTTGCCCCCGGGGAGAAACCCGCCATTCCGTCAGGAGGAGAACGAACATCACCGAAGCATGGGTGAGTCCGCACCCGGCTCCGCCCCGCTGGTTGCTATCTGATCGCCGTTCATTGTCGAGGGAGCGTTGTCATGGCCGGAAGCACGAATCGTCGCAGGAATATCTTCGTTGTCTGTCTCGATGACTTTCACCTGCGGGATCTGGAAAAGATACCGGATCGTGATCGATTCAACTTCCACGGCTTGCTGAAACGCGAGGAACTCGTGGGGAAAGAGCGTTACGACTTCGATGCGGCGCTGCTTCGGGCGGAGGAGATCCTGCATGAGTTCGACGGGCCGATCGACGCCATCATCGGCTACTGGGACTTCCCGGTGACCGCGATGGTACCGATCCTCTGCGACAAGTTCGGCTTGCCGTCGCCGAGCCTGGAGGCAGTGCTCAAGTGTGCTCACAAGTACTGGAGCCGACTTGAACAGCGCCGACACATTCCCGACTTCACGCCGGATTTCTGCGCCGTCGATCCGTATGCGCCGGATCCGTTCAAGGACGTCACCCTGGAGTACCCATTCTGTATCAAGCCGGTCTGCGCCTACGCATCGATACTCGGTTTTCGGATCAATAATCACGATGACTTCGAGCAGGCCATGGAGATCGCACGCGGCGGCATGCGCCGCATAGGCGACCCCTTCAACGCCGTGCTGGCGCGGGTGGATACAAGTGAACTGGACGGCGTGGGCGGCAATCACATGATTGCCGAGTCGATGCTGCAAGGCATCGAGTTCGCGCCGGAGGGCTACGCACAGCACGGCAAGGTACGCGTCCACGGTGTCGTCGACATGGTGCGCGCCTCCAATCGCAAGAGCTTTCAGGACTATCGCTACCCTTCGACCCAGCCCCGGCGGGTTCAGGAACGGGGTATCGAGGCGACAGCGAAGTTGATCAAGGGCATCGGCTATGACAACGGCTGTTTCAATGTCGAATTCTTCTGGGATCGGGACACGGACGAGATGTGGATTGTCGAGGTGAATACGCGTGTATCGCAGTCCCATAGCAATCTCATGGCCAAGGTGGACGGCATGTCCAACTACGAGGTGGCCATACACGTGGCTCTTGGCGA
>SLSJ01000255.1 GCA_007130525.1 Ectothiorhodospiraceae bacterium
ATGCGGGATGCCCCGCACCGTTCTGCCCGCGGCCTGACGCCCGCAACACCACATCCGGTGAGAGCGGACGCCGCCTGAGCATCCCCGTCTGCCGCCGCGCGCCGAGGTGATGAACCGTCTGCGCGTGGGGGCGACGAACATGGCATTGTCAGTGGTTGGTCCTGGCGTACCAGTGTTCGGTCACGGGCTCCATGGTTTCTTCCCAGCCGGCCGCATAATAGAGATCCTTCATCGCCTGCGGCATGTCGCCTACCGCGATCTTGGCGAATATGATGTTGCAATGCTCGGCGATCATGCCACGCAGGTGTTCCGAATCCTCACGACCCCCGGGGATCGTCCGCGTGGCCACATGCAGGCAGACAGCCTGGGAGCCGCTGGCGCTGACCTGCATGATCTCCAGGAATGCCCGCTCCCGTTCCGGGCCCTCCCGGCCGCTCCGTGCGGCATGCATGACCTCCGTGGGCGTCTCCGCGCGAATGGCGGCGACGGCCTCGTGCGCAGCCTGTTCGGGAAGCTTTTCCATCTGCTTTGAGAAGTCCACCGCGAACAGGGCGAAAACGCTCAGCCATGCCTGAGCCTGCGGCTGTTCGGCCGGGGATGTATCCTTCATCTTCTGCATCAGCGCAGCCACCAGGCGCTTGCCGTCATCCTCATGATTTTCCTTGCGGTTCGCGACAAGTTTTTCGATCGCATCGCGCTGATCTTCATCGAGGTCCGCGGCGCGTGGATTCTCTTCCAGCCATTCCATCACAGCGTTGTAGGTGTGGTCACTGCTCTGGCCCGATGTCACTCGGTGGAGTGCGGCATTCAGCGCGAGGACGTCGACCCTGCCGTCCTTGCCGACCACATCCATGGCGTTGGACATCTCAGCGTCAAGGGCGTCGTAACGCGTGGTAATGAAGTGCTCGGCATCGCTGTACGCGTTCTCACCGGAACTGCCGTCAATCGCCTCCGGCCAATCGTTCGCAAGCGCCTGCATGCTGATCCCCAGGCACAGTCCAAGCATCAGCATGATAGACCGCGCATGCGACAAGGTTCGATTCTTGGGCACGGTATGTATCCTCCCCACGTTTCGGTCGTTATCCTGGGGTGCTCCGAAGCGCCGTTCGGCCCATGTTGAGACGGTCGCGGCGGTTTCGCAGCCTCCTGCCATTCGGTATCCGGGCTCCAGGGCTTCGCCTGGCGAGTCCTACCCAAAGTCGACAATGGATGGGCGCAGGCGTTCAAGTCACCGCAGCTTGCCGGCGGATACGCAACCGAAACGCGAGCGGCGCCATCCCGGAGACGATCATAACGCATCGGCCGGACCCGGATGGCGGGGGCGGGATCTCCGGCACGCTGCATGCCCGCCTCGAATTTGAAAGCACGCGCCTTCAATACCGTTGGCCGAGTGTCAACGCGAGCGCCGGAATAAGGCGCTGTTCCATGGGAGGTTCGTGGCTCCGACGTGCTGTATGATCCTCGCTTTGACCAGGGGGCTTCCAGGGGACGTCATTTCAATTCGGCGATCGCGCTCGAGTCGATCTTGGCCCCTGGCGGTGTTGCGCAGCGCACCTTGCCCTGGAAAGCAATGTGATGGCGACGCGAACCTGCGAATAGATCACCGCGTACCGAAGGAAACGCTGAAGCATTCGCGCCGCGCACGCGACGCGGAAGAAGGCTTGGTCGATGTACATGACCGACGAGCGACGCGGCATTGTGCGAAAACAAACCCTGGGAACTCGGCAGGCGGACCATGTTTCTTGATGATTTTCACTCCGTTCAGGACGGAACCATTCGCATCACCGCGCGGCAGGGCAGCCGCTTTGCCAAGGAAGTGGCGGGCGACTTCAACCCCATCCATGACCCGGATGCAAAGCGCTTCTGCGTTCCGGGTGATCTGCTTTTCGCCCTGGTGCTTGCGCGGTACGGGCTGTCGACGCGGATGCGATTCGGTTTTCGCGGCATGCTGGGAGACGATGTCGCGATTCGGTTCAGGGAGTCCGGCTCCGGCACTCTCGATATTGTCGACGCAGGCGGGAAGGTGTACCTGGAGGTGGAGCGTGCAGGACCGATCATCCGCGGTGAAGAGGTCGTGGAGGCCTTCACGCGGCGCTATGTAGCCTTTTCGGCGCGCAACTTTCCGCACTTCCTGAAGCCCCTCATGGCCGAGAAGGGGGTGATGTTCAATCCTGACCGGCCGCTGGTCATCTATGACAGCATGAGCTTCGAGCTCCGGAATCTGGACCTTGACAGCCCGGTCATGGAACTGGCGAATGCAACTCTTGACGTATCCGGTAAACGCGGAGACGCTCTGATCGCATTCGACATTGTCGCCGCCGGCGAGCGTGTGGGCGGTGGTTCCAAGAAGCTGATTCTGAGCGGGCTGCGCGCTTACGACGAGGAGCGCCTGCAGGATTTCATCGCTGAATTCACGCGCCGCATGGAGGACTACAGGGCGGGTTACTGATCCCGCCCAGATCTTCCGTCTAAGGCGCCCCCGCGCAGTCGGCCAGCGCGCTCCCCCACGGACTCCGCGCTGAGGCCGTGACCGGGGGCTCAGAGTGGAGGGCGCCTGCCTCGCAGTGCGCCGGCCACCAGCGAGATAATCAGCAGCACCACGAAGATCAGGAAAATGATCTTTGCGATTTCGGCAGCCGCTCCGGCGATCCCGCTGAATCCGAGCACGCCGGCCACGAGGGCGATGATGAAGAAAGTCGCGGCCCAGAAAAGCATGATTTTTCCTCCCTGAATGCGAGAGCACCTTCCCGAGCAGGTGCCTTTTCTCACCATAGAACGTGGAACTCGGAATGCAATTACTGCCGACGTGACGCCACGGGGTTCTCACCGGCCTGGATCACGGTCGGTTGTTCGTGTGGAATCCCCCGGTGAGTGAGGAAGCAGTGGACCGCGATCCTCCAAACCCCGGGCCATTGCGCAGTGGCGGCGTTGCCGGCGCGGCAGAGCGACGGTCGGAATCCGGCTAACTTCGGTGTGGCAATGGTGACGACGATGACCGCCATGGTCGCAACGCGGGCTACGGGAAAGACCTGCACGCCCGCTCGCGCCACCGCGGTACTCGCTGCTCAGGGTTTTCTGAACCGGCTGCAGGTTGGCCCGGGGGCAGACTCACGCCGCGGAGCCGCGGGCTTCAGATTGCCCCGCAGGTGATGCCCCTGGACCACCATGCAACGAATCGCAGCTAGTCCAGTGTGGCCTCGACATTGATGGTGGCGCCCTTCAGCAGTTTCGACACCGGGCAGCCGGATTTCGCTGCGCCCACGTGCTGTTGGAACTCGTTCGCCTCCAGCCCAGGCACCCTGGCTACGGTCGTCAGATCGATTTCGGAGATGGACGCGCCGTCGTCACCGACCGTCAGATGCACCCGGGCATCGGTTTTCACCGACTCCGGTTTGTGTCCGGCTTCGGCGAGGATGTTGGACAGTGCCATGGAAAAGCAGCCGGCATGGGCGGCTCCGATCAGTTCCTCGGGGTTGGTTCCTTCGCCCTCCTCGAACCGTGAACCGAATGAATAGGGACCGGTATAGGCCCCGCTTCCCAGGCTCATCGTGCCCTTGCCCTGTTTCAGGTCACCGTTCCACTCAGCATTGGCTTGACGTATTGGCATTGGACGCCCTCCTCAGTTTATCCAATGGACGACCCTGCGGTCGCCCTGCAGCCTTGGTGCGGCAAGGATGGAAACCGATTCGATCGGGCCATTACCGCGAAAACAGCCGCACCCCTTCAGGCGATCTTGCTTTACCCTGAAGCCTACCCTCCAGATTAGGCGGCCCATGCGCGGAATTGAACAGATACCGTGGCTTTATGACGGCCTGATGGCGATCCTGGATCGCCTTGGTCTGGGCGCCTGGCGGGCGGAACTAGCCGCGCGCGCGGATTCTCCCCTGCTGGAAGTGGGCTGCGGCACCGGCAGAACGCTGTCCAGGTATCCAACCGGCGCTGGAGTGATTGGTCTGGATCCCGATCCGCGAATGCTGCTGCGGGCCCGGCGTCGCGCCCCGGAGGTGCCGCTGGTCATTGCGAGGGCGGAGGACTTGCCTTTCCGGGATGCGTGCTTCGATACCGTGGTCTGCAGTCTGGTGTTCTGCAGCGTAGCCGATGTGCCGCGTGGTCTCTCGGAGATTCGCCGAGTGCTGAAGCCCGGGGGCCGGCTGTGCATGCTGGAGCATGTGCGGCCACGTCATCCGCTGCTTTCCAGGATGAGCGACTGGTTGCAACCGGCGTGGACTTGCCTGGCGGGAGGCTGTCATCCCAACCGGGATACCGAGGCAGCGGTAGTCCGGGCCGGGTTCCGGATCGATGGGGAGGGGCGCCGTTGCACGTCGGTGATGCGCATGTTCACCGCCCGGCTGCCGGGGTCGGGGAGCCTGCCGGACCGGGGCTGAATCGTCTGCGCAAGCGGGAGAACCGCTCATTGTTTCATCGTGTCGGGAGGACGATTGTTCTCCTTGATGAAACGGTTCAAGGAATGACGCCGCTGTCCCGTTATCTCGCCGAATCCACCTGGCGCCTGTTCAGTCAGCGATCACGCGCGCACGGGGACGGGCCCCAAGTCCGATCTGCTCCCCGGAAGTCTGTGAGCCGCCTGGCCCGCATATCTCACCGCCGTTCGTCGCGAGGTCGTCGAGATGCCGCTGTGATGGGGGGCACGGACCGGAAGACGGCGAAGGCGTAGCTGACACTACGTCGAGCCGGCTGCGGGGAGTACGCCCCTTTACGGCGAGCAGATCGGCGTGCGTAGTAGAAGGGCGGTGAGATATGCGGGCTAGCGTGTCCGGCGGCCCTGCTCCACCCGGATCACGCGACCGCTTTCAAGAGTCACGATGCGCGAAAGCTGGCCCGGGCCGAATTCGTAATACCACTCCTCGCGGGCCGGAACTGATCGCTGGAAGGCATGGGGATGTGCGAGGACGCGGGGCCTGGTCGGTGGAAGAGTCTGTTGCGCATCCGGTGGGCCGCATTCACCCAGTAGTTCCATGCGGGTCATGCCCCGCTGTAGCAGCCGCGGGGCGCAGAGAGTTCCGGGAAACTCGCGGTAGCCGTAGCCGCCGGACTGGAAGCGCAGCACGCTGCCGTCCCGGAAATCGACCATGCGTACCAGCCGGCGTGGTCCATGGTTGTAATACCAGCGCTCGACCGACGTGATCACGGTGCCGTCGCCGGCCACGGTAAGTTCGAGGGGTTCCCGCAGATCCGGTTCGCCGCACAGGCGTTCCACTTCGAACGTACGGTCGCCCCGTTTGGCGATGCCGTGTTCGCAGCGCATGCTTGCTTCCGCCTGCAGAGCGAACAGCAGAAGGGCAATGAGCATGGCAAGGCTGCCAGCATGGCGCATCAGGTCGAGGCCCCCCAACGTCAGAATGTCCCCGCTTTGACCGCGACCGCCGATCGGGGTTCGCCGTTCAGGCGGAGCTACAGGCGGAACACCCGGCTGCGTCGGGGTCTACGAACGCGTGTGTCCGGTATGCTCAGCCCGAGGTGTCCGTCCCGTGATGGATCGCTGATCATTAACGGGGGTATCCGGCGTTTCGGCAGCATGGCGAGCAGCCGCTCGATGCGCTCACCCGTATCCGGGTGGGTGCGCAACCATCTTGGCAGGCGAGTGTGGTTGCGGCGGGGAAGGAATATATTTTCCAGCCAGATGCCCCGATTGCTTTCCAGGCGCGAAAGGGCGTCGGCAAGCCCTTGTGGATCGCCGGTGAGGTTTACCGCCTCGAGGTCGGCGGCAAACTCCCTGTTTCGCGACAATGCCAGCTGCAGCAGGGTGCTTGCGGTCGGGGCGATTGCCAGCAGCATCAGCGCAAGCCACGGCAAGTCCACATCGCCGCGCAGTACCAGTGGCAGCAGGGCCAGTAACAGCAGTTGTCCGATCAGAGCCAGCCAGGCGGTGACTTCAGAGAGCATCGCGGCGAGAGTCATGACCCAGGTGTCGTTGTGCCTCAGATGGCTGATCTCATGGGCGAGGACACCCGCCAGCGCCCGCCGCGGCAGGGTTCGGAGCAGGCCCGCGGTCACCGCAATGGCGCCGTTGTTGCGGGTGCCAACGGCGAAGGCGTTGAGTTCCGGCGATGGCACATACCAAAGCATTGGGCGGGCACCCAGCCCCGCACGTGCGGCGAGTTCCTGGAGCATGGCATGCAGCACCGGCGCTGCCGACGGCGGTAGCTGTTGTGCCGCGGAACGCGCCAGGATCAGACGTGGCGGAATGCGCGCACTGACGAGCAGCAGGATCACGCCCAGGCCCAGGGCCCAGGCCACACCGGCACCGCCCGCGATCACCCAGCCGATCAGGCAAAGCAGTGCCGCCAGGCCGGAAATCAGGAGCAGGCCACGCAGCCAGTTCTCCGCCTGGTGCCGATACAGGGTGCCGCGATCAATGTTCATGAGTAACAGGCCTGGCAAAGGTCTTCGGTTCAGCGTTGTGGCATGGAGAAGCGCATTCAAGGTTGACCCGCACCGCGGCGGCCTGGCAGTGGCTGTTTTCTTTGGATACGGACGAAGGTGGAGTGTACCTTGAGTGGCCTGGGCGTCATGAACATCGGTCAGCCATCGGTGTCACAGGCCATGTTGCCGACCCCGTCCGCCCACCCTGTTGGTGTTATGAACTGCCTTTGAGGAGGAGGATGTCAGACAATGAGAAAAACGGTGAACATGGGAGTGGTGCTGGTCGTTGCGTTGATGGCGGGTCATGCTGGCGCTGACGAACCCGAGTATCCGGGCAGAATGTACGAGGACGTCACCCTGGATGGAAGTCGCGGTGAAGGTCCGTTTCTTGTTCGCATGGGCCAGATGAGCCGGCAGTTCCAGTCACCGGATAAGCGGCTGGAATTCCGTCATGCCATCAACGCGCTTCTCGGATACCACCGCGAGGATCTCGGGCTGGAGGGCCCGGAGGCTGCGGAGTTGGATCCGCTCGAGCGAGAGCGCAGATTGAGAAAAGTCTACAAGCGCCTGGACGGCATGTCTGCGGAGGATGTGTTCGCCGCCGCCGAGGCACTTGACGAGTGAGCGGTACGCGCCGACGGAACCGGGGATAAGCCACATGAAACCACGCCTGCGGATACGTTACTGCACCCAGTGCCGCTGGCTGTTGCGCGCGGCCTGGCTGGCGCAGGAACTGCTCACCACCTTCGACCAGGAACTGGAGGAAGTGGCGCTGGCGCCCGGTGCCGGCGGGGTGTTCGAGGTCAGCGTGGACGGTGAAATCCTGTTCTCCCGGGCCGATGCGGGGCGCTTTCCCGAGTCGAAGGAACTCAAGCAACTGCTCCGGGACCGGATCGCGCCGGACAAGTCCCTGGGGCACAGTGATCGATCCTGATGACGGGGTCGGCTTCGCCGATGATGCCGGGGGGGTATCGAATGACAAGGAACGGCTCGGTGTGCCTGCCGGCGCTGCTGGCGGCATTGATGGCGGGCAGCGGTACGGCTCTCGGCGAGCGTTGGGTGCTGAACGTCGAACCGGTCGCTGACGGCGTCTATGTGCATCAGGGCGTGCACGAGGACGTCCTCGAGGACAACCGGGGCGATATCGCCAACGTGGGGTTCGTGGTCGGTGACGACTGCGTGGCCGTGATCGACACCGGCGGCAGCCCGGAAGTAGGCGCGGCGCTGCGCCGTGCGATCGCGGCCGTTACCGAAGAGCCGGTCTGCTATGTGATCAATACACACGTCCACCCGGATCATATACTCGGAAACAGCGCGTTTCTCGGCGACGCCCCGGAATTCGTGGGCCATGCGCGGCTGAAGGCCCAGCTCGAGGCACGCGGTCCGTACTACCTGCGCTCCATATCCCGCATGTTGGGAACAGAACTCGATGATGACGTCCTGGTAATGCCGGATGTGGCTGTCTCCGATCACCTGCGGCTGAACCTGGGCGGCCGCCAGCTGCTGCTGGAGGCCATGCCCAGGGCGCATACGGATAATGATCTGGTGATCCTGGATGAGGCCACCGATACGCTCTGGCTCGGCGACCTGCTATTCGTGGACAGGGTGCCGTCACTGGACGGCAGTCTGCGTGGCTGGCTCTCGGTCCTGGCGGATCTCGGGGAGCGTGATGTGGCGCGCGTGGTGCCCGGCCACGGACCGGCGAGTGTCGACTGGCCGCAGGCCGCGGAGCCGCTACGGCGCTATCTGCAGACTCTGCTCGAAGAGACGCGGGCCGCGATTCACCAGGGCGCCACGATTGAGCAGGCCGCCGGCGTGGTCGGCCAATCGGAACGTGGTGCATGGAAACTGTTCGAGGACTATCATCAAAGAAATGTACAGAATGCGTACGCCGAGCTCGAGTGGGAGTAATGGGCGCGATTTGCGGTCACGGGAGTGCTGAAGCCATGTTCAAGGGACTCTGCGTCGGAATTGTCGGCGGTCTGCTTCTGGTGACTCAGCCGGTGTTGGCGGACGGCATCAATTACGATGAGTCACGCTGGGAGATTCTGAAACAGGATCATTTCGGCGACAGGAAAATCCGCGACGGGGAAGGAGTCATCGGTGTCGATGCGCCGTTCCGCGCCGCCGACGCGGCGCTGGTGCCCATCGGGGTAGAGGATCTGCGCAGCGGCAGGGATGCCCCGGAGATCAGCAGGCTGTATCTGTTCATCGACCAGAACCCGGTGCCCCTGGTGGGGACCATCGAGTTCGGTCCCGCGGCTCGTAGTGTGGACGTGGCGACGCGTGTGCGCGTCGATTCCTACACTTTCGTCCGGGCCATCGCCGAAACCGTCGATGGAGAGCTCTACATGGCCAAGCGTCATGTGCGGGCAAGTGGCGGGTGCAGTGCCCCGGTAGGTGCGGACGAAGAAGAGGCGCTTCGGGACATGGGCATGATTCGCGTTCGCGCCTGGGATGCACGGGAGGAGAAAGGCGGCAGCCGGGTCCAGCTGGGCATACGCCATCCGAATTTCTCGGGTCTGCAGATGGACCAGGTGACCCGCTTGTACCGGCGCGCCCATTACGTGAACAGCCTCGAGATAACGGCCGATGGCAAGCGTGTACTGAAGGCCGAACTGACCATTGCGGTAAGCCGTGATCCGAGTCTGCGTTTCTACGTGGTACCGGAAGTCACGGACAGGGAACTGGTGATCATCGCCACCGACAGCGAGAAGAACGAGTTCCGTCACGCCGATGTAATGCGGCCAGCGCCTGCGCCCATCGACTTCTCTGCCGAGGGGCGTCGTGATGTTGCGGCGGGTCAGGGCTCCGCGCCGTAACGCACGATCTGCTTCATCAGTTCATTGAGTTCACGGGCGGCCGCGTCCGTGTCCTCGTCGCCCGAATCCTCCGGTATCAGCAGCGTCGTGACAACAACCTCCTCGCCGTCCTGATAGGCCGCCACGCGGCAGGGCATGTAACGGATCATGGCCGGATCCGCTTCAAGCACGCGGCGCACGGCATCCATCTGGCACATTTGCAGCACTATCGATTCCGGTGGCTCCTCCGCACCGGCATGACGCATGGCATCACTCATGCTGTTGCGGCCGACCAGCGTGAAGTTATGCACGGATGCCGCATACTCCAGGTCGAATATCACGTGTTCCAGTGGCTTCTGCGTACGCAGCGCGATGCTGTCGTCAGTGGCCCCGGCGTTGGCCGGCAGAATCAGCGACAGTGCGGCCGCCAGCAGCAACGCCGCCGGGGAAACCAGGCCTGCCTGTTTACGAATCCGGCTTCGCATGCGTGTGTACACGAGCAAGTCTCCTGCCAGTCAGCGTGAGTGGGGCGCTACGTTATTCTCTAGCCCGCACATCTCGCCGCCCTTCCACTACGCACGCCGATCTGCTCGCCGTGACGGGGCGTACTCCCTGCAGCCGGCTCGACGTAGTGTCAGCTACGCCTTCGCCGTCTTCCG
>SLSJ01000213.1 GCA_007130525.1 Ectothiorhodospiraceae bacterium
CCTCGCGACGAACGGCGGTGAGATAGGCGGGCTAGGCCGAGCTTGACTTCAAAGAAGTAAATTGTATCTTAGTTTATATTGTCCCGGCTTCAGGACTGGACGCAGCAGTGATTACCTCAGCGGAGCGGCGCTCCCATGGGAATCGCGCCGTTTGACGGGCAAGCGCTACCACTACCTGGTCCGCGCACATTGCGCTGTTGGCCCGGGAATGCCAGGAACAGGGGGGATCGCCCGGTCTGCTCACAGCCGTGACCGTCACTCGTCCGGCACATCGGCAGACCGCTCATGTGCGAGATGTCCGTCGAAAGACGCTTCACCACCAGCGCTTCCTGCAGGCAGGTGCAATGCTGACCTTTTTGTTCTCCATCGGTTTCCGCCCCTTTTTTCTGGCAGCCGCCTGGATGGCCGTTCTATGGATGGGAGCCTGGACAGGCTTTCTGCTGGCCGGCGTACCCTCACCGGGCTCGATTCCGCCCCTGTTGTGGCATGGCCACGAGATGCTATTCGGTTTCACGGCCGCAGTGATAGCGGGCTTCCTGCTTACGGCTGTGCAGAACTGGACCGGTCTGCGGTCGGTAACGCCAGCGCAACTTGCCGGATTGGCCGCACTCTGGTTCAGCGCAAGGCTGGGGTTCCTGTTTCCCGAACTGCTGCCGCTATGGCTGACGTCGGTGCTGGACCTGGCCTTTCTCCCGATGCTGGCGGTTGTCATGGCCCGGGTACTGCTCAAGGCCGGCAACCGACGGAATTACGCCTTCATCCCACTGCTGGCTGCGTTAACCCTGCTCAATGGCGCCGTGCATCTGGAACTGCACGGATTGCTCGCCGGCATAGCCTCCTGGTCCATCGACGTCAGCATTCTCCTGATCACGGTGCTGCTGGTATTCATGGGCGGCCGGGTCATTCCATTCTTCACGGAACGCCGCCTGCCAGCGGTCAACCCCCGTCAATGGCCATGGCTGAACTGGAGTTCGACGTTGTCTGTGCTGGGCGTCGCTCTGGTGTTCCTGATCGTTGGTCGAGATCCGGCGCTGGCGCCGATACTGATCATTGCCGGCACCCTCACCCTGGCCAGGTTGCTTGCCTGGCGGCCCTGGCGTGTCCTGCGGGAACCGCTGCTGTGGATTCTGCATCTGGGATATGCCTGGATTCCTGTCGGCCTGGGACTGCAGGCGGCCCATCTGCTCGGTGTGGGCTTGCCGTGGTCGGCTGGCGTTCATGCGCTCATGGTGGGCGCCATGAGCACGCTCTGCCTCGGCATGATGGCTCGGGTGGCCCTCGGACACAGTGGCCGGGAAATGGTGGCGCCGCAGCCGGTAGTCGTCGGTTTCGTATTGATTTCGGTTGCCGCCCTGGGTCGCGTCCTGATCAGTCTGCCGGTGGGGCCGGGTTGGCTACTGGGCGCCTCGGGGCTCTTGTGGAGCGCGGCGTTCCTGCTTTACGCCATTGCATATACGCCGATCCTGATGCGCCCCCGCGCTGCCTGACGGCGTCGCAGTGGCTGCTCGGTCCGGCGAGATCCCGGGCGCTGACCTCGGGCGGCCCCATGTGGCGTTGCCATGCTTGCAAAGACACACGACATCGATTCGTGAACGCGGGACACCCATGAGACTGACGCGGTATACGGACTATTCCCTGCGAGTGCTGATGTGTCTCGGCGTCCAGGACGACGGACTCGCCACCATCCGCTCGATTGCGGAGTGCTACGGAATGTCGCGCAATCACATCATGAAGGTCGTTTTCGACCTCGGACGGCTGGGATACATCGAAACCATCCGCGGGAAGGGCGGTGGCATCCGGCTGCGCCGTCGCCCTTGTGAGATAAACATCGGAGGACTGATCCGGGAAATGGAATCGGACCTGAACATCGTGGAATGTTTCGGGCCCTGCAACACCTGCCGCATCGCGTCAACCTGCGTGATCAGGCGAGCGCTTGACGAGGCCCTGACCGCCTTTCTTTCCGTCCTCGACGGCTACACCCTGGCCGACCTCATCAAACCGGAGCGGGAACTGAAGCGCCTGCTGGGCTGCTGATCCCGGAATGCGGCGCTGAGACGGCAGACATCTCCACATATGGTGACCCCCGCGCCCCGGTGCGGCATGGCCAGCTTCAAGAACGCCCGCAAACAGTATCGTCAACACCGGCGAAGGTGCGCGAGAGACACGCGGTATGTGCTCAGGCCGCCAGCAGGTAAAGCACCGGAAGCAGCAGAATGAGTGCAAGCAACTGCAACCCCACCCAGGGAATTCCCGGCTCCCTGAGGCCGAGCAGACGGCTCAGTATGGACCTCGACAACAGGCGTTGCGGTGGACCGGGTACAGCCCGGAGCACGTCTTCCAGCACATGCGCGAGAGCCCCATGGACCCGGATCAGCAACCGTTCTACCGGGGCAACCACATCGCCTTCCGGAAACCTCCACCAGGGACGGATGGCTCGCGCCGCAACGGCGGCCACGATCATCCCCGCCAACAGCGGCCATACAGCGTCCCGGAGGACACCGGGCTGAAACGCGTAGTCGCGGTGAACGGCGTCGGCCATCGCCCACGGCAAGACCAGGCCGGCAGCGATCAGTAACAGCCAGGCCGCGACGGCCACGCGGCGCAGTTCGACGGTTTGAGAGTCACGTCGTGGCCAGGCGAGCACCAGGAAACGCAGCAGCAGGAGCGTCGTGGTCACGGAGGACAGGGTTACCAGCGTGGCCAGCGCATCGGGCATGACCGATTTCAAGGCGCCCTTGGCGACAAGCCCGGATGTAAACGGAGCCCCCACGAGAGCCAGCACCGGCAGAACGGTAACGGCGGCGAGCAGCGGACGATACCCCTTCAGGTGATCCATTGCCAGGAACAGCGCGCCCTTGGCCAGGGCATGATGGACCGCAAAAAGGGCGATTACGGGTATCAGCAGTGCGGCCTCACCACGGCCGGCAACCAACAGGCCCACGGGCAGCGCCAGCAAACCCATCTGGCTGACGGTGGAGTAAGCGAGCACCGTCTTGGCCCGGTGCTGAAAGCAGCCGATCAACGCCGCCAGAACTGCGCCGGCCAGTCCGAGCATGGCCAGCACGTCACCGGGCAACACCAGTGCCGGCTCGCCGTCGGGAAGGAAACGCAGCCAACCGAGCAGCCCCCCCTTGACGATCAGTCCCGACAGCACTGCGCTGGCCGGCACCGGCGCCGCCGGATGCGCCAGCGGCAACCAGACATGCAGGGGAAGTATGCCCATCTTGACCGCGAATCCTGCCAACAGCAGACCTGCAACCAGTTCCGGGTGCGTCAGGACGGCGTATGCTGCCCCCATCTCCGCCGCCGTCGCGTTGCCTGCCTCGGCAGCCAGCAGAAACATACCCGACAGCAGCAGACATTCGCCGGCGACGGACAGAACGAGGTAGATGCGACCGGCGCGAACGGCCTCGTCCGTCCCGTCATGAACGACCAGGCCGTAGGCGGCGTAGGTCATTACCGCGAAGGAGACATAGAAGGCGGCCACATCCTGGGCAATCAGCACGCCCAGATTTGCGGCCAGGGTCAGCAGGAAACACATGGAGTACCGTGGCCCGGCCTCTCCGGCGAACAGCGGCCGGGAAGAGATCGCGGCCGCGCCCCACACCAGGGCGGCGACGGCCAGCAGGGCCCGACCGGTGGCGTCCAGGCCCAGACTCGTACCAAGCAGAAGCCAGTCGAGATGGAGTCCGTCGGCGCCGACACCGGCGAGTACCAGGGCAAGGGCGGATGTCACCAGCACGGCGCATGTTGTTCCCCGCGGACCCAGCAGTCCCGACAGGGCGCCCAGCGCCATCACGGCGGGCAGGACGGGCAACAGTATCAACAGGAGATTCACGACTAATACTCCCGCTCGACGATCAGTTCGACCCAGCCCAGCGGGCTCCACGCGAATGCAGCAAAAAGTCCTGCCGCTACAGACGCAACACCCGTGAAGAGGATGGGTCCAAGCAGGCCCGGGGGCGCCTCCCCGACACCGTTATCCTCCTGGCGGGAGGCACGGAACCAGACACGATGGAGCAGTGGCAGAAAATAGACGGCGTTGAGCACGGTACTGGCGAGTAGCACCAGTATCACCCAGTACTGTCCGGCCGAGACCGCGCCGAGCCCCAGGTGCCACTTGGTGATGAATCCGGCCAACGGCGGCACGCCGATCATGCCGAATGCGCCGAGGGTGAACATGGCGGTGGTCCAGGGCATGCGCCGGCCGATGCCGTCCAGCTCGCGGATGGCATGTATGCCATGGGTTTCCGCGTAGCCGCCGGCACAGAAGAACAGGGTGATCTTCATCAATCCCTGGTGTACCAGATGCACCAGGCCGCCTATGGTGGCGAGGGGACTGCCCACGGCAATACCGAGGGTGATATAGGAGACCTGGCTGACTGTAGAGAAGGCCAGCCGTCGCTTGAGATCAGTCTGCTGGATGGCCCGCACGGAGCCATAGATGATCGTGATGGAGGCGGCCACCGCAAGCATATCGCCCAGGCCCAGCGACTGGACCAGATCCACGCCGTAGACGTCGTACACCACGCGCACGATCCCGAACGCCCCCGCCTTGACCACGGCAACGGCGTGCAGCAACGCGCTTACCGGGGCAGGCGCGACCATGGCCGTGGGTAGCCAGCCGTGCAGGGGCACCAGCGCGGCCTTGACCCCGAGGCCCGCCACCAGCAGTACGAAGATCAGGATCAGCATGCCGGAGTGATCGTCGGCCAGGTGTCGAAGGTGGCCGCCCGCCACGAAGTCGCCGGACCCGCTCAGTGCGTAGATCAGAACAACGCCCAGCAGGAACACCGCTCCACCAGCGAGAGTGTACTGGAGATATGCGCGCCCGGCCGTCATCGACCTGGAGACGCCGCGATGGACCACCAGGGGCCAGGTGGCCAGGGTGAGCATTTCGTAGAAGATGAAGAAGGTGAACAGGTTGCCCGCGGTGGCGATGCCCATGGTGGCGGTCACGCACAGGCTGAAGAAACCGAAGAAGCGGGCACGATTCGGGGCATGTTCCAGGTAGGCGAGGGCGTAGATGGTCGTGACCAGCCACAGCACCGCCGACAGCGTTGCGAACAGCATGGTCAGGGCGTCGGCGCGCAGCACGATCGCCAGGTCCGGCAACAACGGCAGGTGGACGGCGAACTCGTGTCCGTGGTGCACGCCGCGCAGCATGATGCCGACCAGGACAAGCTTGAGTACCGCACCGGTCACGTTGAATACCACCCTGAGCCGCTGCCACGGCTCACCGGCGATGAATACCAGCACCGCCGTGACCAGCGAGGTCATCAGCACCCAGAGCGGCATGGCCTCATAGAGGGCGCTCACGACGTTGCTCCCGGCAGACCACCGAGCAGCGCGAGCGTCGGCGCTGCGGTGAAGCCCATGAGGATTGCCAGCAGTCCCAGCAGGGTTGCCGGCCAGGCCATCACCGCGGACGGCACCGGTCCCTGAACGTCCACCGCGGGCCCGGGGGCCTGCAGGAACGCGTACCTCAGCACCCGGATGATGTATGCCGCCGCCAGCAGTCCGCCGATGATCAATACAACCGCCCACCACCACTGACCGGTTTCAACGGCCGCGCTCAGCAGCAGCCACTTGGCGACAAACCCTCCGCTCGGAGGGAGCCCCATGATGCTGACGCTGGCCAGGCCGAAAGCGAACACACTGAGAGCCAGCGGCCTGTCGAGACCGCGAAGCTCCCTCAGCCGGTCATGGCCGACGTAGGCAATGACGTTACCTGTCGCCAGGAACAGCGACGCCTTGGCCACGCCGTGGGCGAGGCCATGGTAAACGGCGCCATCCCAGGCCTGACTGACTGCAAGGGGGAAGAACAGCAGCATGTAGCCCAGTTGCGCCACGGTGGAATAGGCCACCACCAGTTTCAGACGCTCCTGGCGGAACGCCTGGATGGACCCGTAGAAGATGGCGGCGGCTCCCAGGGCACCCAGCAACTGTGCGACCAGGGTCCCGGAGAGTCCGGCGAGGGGCTCGGTCCAGAACCTCAGCAGCAGATAGACCGCCGCCTTCACCACCAGTGCCGACAGCACCGCGCTGACGGCTGCCGGCGCGTTTCCGTGAGCAGGCGGCAGCCAGACGTGACAAGGGACGATGGCCGCCTTCACGAGCACGCCGCCGATCAGGCAGCCGGCGGCGAGTCCGGCCGCCAACCCGCCATCAGCCAGTGCGGGCCCGACCAGGGCGAGGTCGAGGCTGCCCGCAAGACCATAGGTGATAGCGACGCCCAGCAGATACAGCAGCGAGCCGAACAACGCGAACTGCAGGTAGCGCAGAGCCGCGGCCACGGTCTTGCCGGGCCCGGCCAGCAGCACCAGCGGTATGGCGGAGAGGGTTACCAACTCCAGCGTGACGTAGATGTTGAACAGATCCGCGGACAGGAACAGCGCGTTCAGGGAGCCCCAGAGCAACAGCCACAGCGCCCAGAAATGGGTTGCCTGGGGGCTGGCCTTGCCGTGGGGGCCAAGCGCATAGACGGAAACCGCGGCGCCGACAACGGCGGTGAGCAGGAGCATGACGGCAGCGAGGCCATCTGCCCGCAATCGTATCCCGAGGGGCGGATCCCAGCCGCCGATTGCATGCTCGATGCTGCCGTTGCTGCCGACGGCGCCTACCAGCAGAAGCACGCAGCCAACCGTCAGCGCCGCCACGGCCAGCGGCCACACCGGCAGGCCGCGGGAGCCGAGCAGGAATTGCAGCACTCCGCCCAGCAGCGGCAGGAAGACCGCCAGTACCGGCAGGTGCTCAGTCATCATCGGGCTCCCGGCGGTCGCCATCCTCCTGCGTCATACTGCGGCGAACCAGTGCCAGCCCGAATGCAGTGGCGCTGACGGCGATAACGATACCGGTCAGCACCATGGCGTGAGGAATCGGGTCGGGACCGCCCGGCATCCAGCGGGCGACAAGTATCAGGGTCATGAAGACCCCGTTACCGAAGATGTTGATGGCAAGCAGCCGCCGCAACGGATGCCGGTGCGTGACAAAACCGTAAAACCCCACCGCGAGCAACGCGGCGGCGGCCAGCCCGAACGGGTCCGGGATGCTGCTCATGAACGAACCGCCCGGACCGCATGGGTACCGGTGAAGAGCAGCAGCAGGGACAACGCGATGGACACCGCAAGGCTGAACTCGATCACCACCAGCAGGACATAGACCAGCCCCGGCGGATAGGCCAGGAAGGCGCCCTGCCAGGGCATAAGCAGCAATCCGATCACGATGAACGCCGTCACGCCGAGGACCAGCAGTCCCCGAAGCAGCAGGGTGGCGTCCGCATCTCCGTACAGACGCCGGCACAACAACAGCAACACACCGGCGCCGGCCAGAACTGCACCCCCCTGGAATGCGCCGCCGGGGCCGTATGCCCCGGCCCAGACCAGAAATATGCCCACCAGGACCACGATTGGCGTGAAAACCTTCGCCAGAACCGACATCAATGGCGACTCCACCGCGGTGTCGCCATGCCACGGTTCGTAGGCAAGCGGCGAGCGGATCAGTAAGGCGCCGATCAACGCCATCAGCAGCACGCCCATCTCGAGTAGCGTGTCGTAGGAGCGAAAGTTGAGCAGCACGGCGGTAACGGGTTGATCGATACCCGCCAAGTCCAGCGAGGCAAGGGCCTCTGCACCGGCGCGGTCGGAGCCTACCTGCAAGCCATACAGGGCGACGGCAACGGTACCGCCAAAGACGGTGCTGCCGACGACGGCAAGCCAACGCACCGCGTACGAGGCCGGCTCGTCGGATCCCTGACGGGGGGCGGCGCGCTGCAGCACGCGCCAGGTGCTCAGCAGCAGTATGCCAAGGAGGCCGGCACCTATGGCGGCTTCGGCGAGCGCCAGGTCCGGTGCATCAAGACGGGCCCACGAAAGCGCCAGCATCAGCCCCAGGGTTATGAAAAGGACAATGCCGCGATACAGGTCCGGCGCCGTTACAGAGCGCCAGGCCAGAATCGCGATGAGCAGGGCGAGGACACTGTCGAACAGCGTCATCGTTCTCCCTCCTCGCTGTGGAGGTTGTGACGGGCCACCAGGTGGCAGGCAATGGAGGAGGCGGTGACGGCCAGAAACCAGATCAGGGCGATCAGTACTGCCAGCCGAAACGACTGACCCTGCAGGGCGACCCCGACTCCGAGCAGTCCCAGCCCGGTGTTGTCGGCCTTGGTCAGCGCGTGCAGGCGCGTGAACACGTCCGGGAAACGGAGCAGCCCGACAGTCCCGGCGAGGAAGAAACCCACCCCGGCAATGATGAACATGCTGGAAATCCAGTCCGTCATGAACTGCTCCCGATTCCGGGATGGCGCACGAAGGCGACCCCAATCAGTGCCGCGAACAGGACGAACAGCAGGGCGACATAGATCAGTGCCGGCATGGCCAGCACATGCGACAGGAGGACAAGGATGCCAACGGTTGTGGTGCCGGATAACTGGACGGCCAGTATGCGGTCGGACTCGGACGGCCCCTGGTAGATGCGGATCAAGCCCAGGGCAAACAGTTTCAGCAGGATGACAGCGGCCACCGTCAGCAATGCCGTCATCCGACCCACCCCGCCTGTTCTTCGCCGAAGAGCCCGGCTATGGCCCGTTCCACCTGCTTCAGTCCCGGTTCCATGCCGGACGCGAGCGTGTGCACTCGCAGTGTGCTCCCCTGCAGGTCCGCACACAGCGTTCCGGGAGTGAGGCTGATCGTGATCATGAAAATTGCCTGGCCGGCCGGCGTCTTCAGACTCATGGGGTAGTCGATCCAAGTCTGCTCCAGGGGCATGGAGGGATGCATGGCCCGCCACGCAACGTCCACGCCCCCGACCAGTGACTTGATCACGAAAAGCGCGATAAAACGCGCCATGGCGATCGGTCGAGGCCGGTAAAGGCGCCCCGGCGCCAGCCAGGCACCGAGCGCGCCGCCGGCTATGGCCCCCAGCAAGGCATAGGGCCAGCCGCGTCCCCCGCTGAGAAGCAGCCAGACCAGGAACAGCCCCAGGACCAGTGCCGCTCCCCATGAAATGCGCTGTGCGTAGTCAGCCAATACGTGCCCCGTTTGTCGACTCCCCCCATGCCCGACGGTATCCGGCGCCGCAAGGCCCTGGAGTGCGTGGTGCCACGTTCAGAGTTCCATGCTGAGTCAGGGCCGCCCGCTCCCTGCGCCGCCAGGATCCGCATCCGGCCGGGCGGCTGTTCCTCCTGCACCAGGCCGACCGCATTTCCCCGGGTATGCAACCGCCCATGAGCGCACCGCCGCCACTGAAGCATGACCGGATTTGGCCGACAGCGCCTTGCCTGTGTTGCCGGGCCGCTCGTCCCCGGGCAGTCTGTGCAGGAATACGCTCAGCGCCCCACGGGACAGGCACATGGTCCGATGAGCGAGCTGTTGACGCAAGCCGCCGCGCGCCATTGTGGCCGGACAAAGTTGGTCTCGCCCCTGGCGGGCTATGCTGCAAGAGGGGCAGACGGATCCCATCCGGTCAGCGGCAGGTGGAGGCGTTCATGTCAGCAAGCCAGATGCAGGCGATGGTCCTTGAGCGGCCCGGCGAATCCCTCGTCGCCAAGACGCTGCCGATCCCCCGACCGGGGCCCGGACAGCTGCTCTTGCGCGTTGCCGCATGCGCCGTCTGCAGAACGGATCTGCATGTGGTGGACGGTGAATTGCCCGACCCCAGCCTGCCACTCATACCCGGCCACGAGATCGTCGGTCGCGTGGTCGAAC
>SLSJ01000090.1 GCA_007130525.1 Ectothiorhodospiraceae bacterium
CGGCTTGCCGGCGTGGTGACGCTTCCGCGCAGGACCGCGCTGTCGCTGCGTCACGTGGAATTCCTGCCGCTGTCGGACCGTCGCGTACTCGCCATCATGGTGCTCAACGAGCACGAAGTACAGAATCGCGTGGTCCACACCGAGCGCGACTACACGGCGGACGAGTTGCAGACAATGGCGAATTTCCTCAACCAGGAGTTTGCCGGCCGGGACGTGGACAAGGTGCGCAAGGCGCTGCTGCGCCGGATGCAGGCGGACCGCGAGCGCCTGGATGCGCTCATGTCGTCGGTGATCGAACTGGGCAGCAAGGTTTTCACGCCGGCCGGCGGGAGAGAGGAAGGCTATATCGTGGCCGGGCAGACCAACCTGATGGAGTTCGAGGAACTGTCGCGGGTAGAGAAACTTCGCAGCCTGTTCGAGGCGTTTACTGAAAAACGCGAGATACTGCGCCTTTTCGATCAGTGTCTTGCCGCTGACGGTATTCAGATCTTCATTGGCGAGGAATCCGGCTACCGGGTATTCGATGGCTGCAGCGTGGTGACATCCACCTACTCCGCGGAAGGCGAGGTACTCGGTGTGCTTGGCGTGGTTGGTCCGACCCGCATGGAGTATGACCGGGTCATTCCGATCGTCGACATGACGGCGCGCGTGCTCGGCGCCGCCTTGAATCAGCAGCACTGATCCCCCAAATACGTTCCACAGGCAACCGCGGTTTTCCGCTGTCGGCACATTTTTGCCGGCGGCACAAGCATTGGAGAGGGTTTCGATGGCGAACGAGGAACGCAGCGAACACGCTGAACAGCCGAACGGTGAAACGGCAGAGGCCACCGCAAACGATGCGGTGGAGGCAGCTGCGGAACCGGAGGGTGCGGCTCCGGCCGCGGATGATCCCGCCGCCCGGATTGCCGAGTTGGAAGCGGAACTGGAGCAGGCGAACAGCCGTGCTGAAGAGAACTGGAACCAGTTTCTGCGTTCACGTGCCGAGCTGGAAAATGTCCGGCGCCGTCTCGAACGGGACGTGGAACAGGCTCGGAAGTACGGGCTGGAGAAGCTGGCGGCAGAGCTGTTGCCGGTGAAGGACAGCCTGGAAATGGGATTGCAGGCGGCCAGTGAAGGGAAGGGCGATTTTCAGCGCCTGGTGGAAGGTACCGAACTCACGCTGAAAATGCTGATCCAGGTGTTCGAACGTTTCAATATCAAGGAAATGGACCCGTTGGGCGAGAAGTTCGACGCCGACAAGCATGAGGCGATGGCCACGCAACCGTCGGACAAGCATATGCCCAATACCGTGATTGACGTGATGCAGAAGGGATATCTGCTGAACGAACGGTTGCTGCGTCCGGCCATGGTTATCGTATCGAGGCGGAGCGATGGTAACGGCGATAACGGCGATGAAGGCAGCAAGGCTTGAAAACGACTGCTTCGCCCAAATTTAGACAACAAACTGAATTCAAGTACGAACCGTCGCACAGGGTTCGGAATCAATCGGGAGCATTTTAGCTATGGGTAAGATCATCGGTATCGACCTGGGCACTACCAACTCGTGCGTCGCCGTAATGGAGGGTGGCAAGCCCCGCGTTATCGAGAATGCGGAAGGGGAGCGGACCACGCCCTCCGTTGTCGCGTTCACCGAAGAAGGCGAGATCATGGTGGGTTCGCCGGCCAAGCGGCAGGCCGTGACCAACTCCGAGAACACGCTTCATGCGGTCAAGCGTCTGATCGGCCGGCGTTTCGATGAAGATGTCGTCCAGCGTGACGTCAAGGAAATGCCGTACAAGATCGTCAAGGCGGACAACGGGGACGCCTGGGTCGAAGTCCGCGGCAAGAAAATGGCGCCGCCGGAAATTTCCGCGCGCGTCCTGCAGAAGATGAAGAAAACCGCCGAGGACTACCTGGGTGAAACCGTCAGCGAGGCCGTTATTACGGTTCCCGCCTACTTCAATGACTCCCAGCGGCAGGCGACCAAGGACGCGGGCAAGATCGCCGGTCTCGAGGTGAAGCGCATCATCAACGAGCCAACCGCGGCGGCGCTCGCCTACGGCATGGACAAGAAGAGCGGCGATCGCAAGATCGCCGTCTATGACCTGGGTGGTGGCACCTTCGATATCTCCCTTATCGAGATCGCCGAGGTCGATGGCGAGCACCAGTTCGAGGTGCTGGCGACCAACGGTGACACCTTCCTGGGCGGTGAGGATTTCGACCGTGCCATCATGGATTACCTGGTGGCGGAATTCAAAAAGGACCAGGGCATCGATCTTTCCAAGGACAGGCTGGCCCTGCAGCGCCTGAAGGAAGCCGCGGAGAAGGCGAAGATCGAGCTGTCCTCGGCGCAGCAGACGGAGATCAACCTGCCTTACATTACCGCCGATCAGACCGGTCCCAAGCACATGGCCATCAAGCTGACTCGGGCCAAGCTGGAGTCCCTGGTGGAAGACCTGGTTCAGCGCACGGTCGGACCTTGCAAGACGGCACTCAAGGATGCCGGCCTCAAGGCCTCCGAAGTGGACGAGATCATCCTTGTGGGCGGCCAGACACGCATGCCCAAGGTGCAGGAGGCGGTGACGGCGTTCTTCGGCCGTGACCCGCGTAAGGACGTGAACCCGGACGAGGCGGTGGCCGTGGGTGCCGCCATCCAGGGCGGTGTGCTTGGCGGCGACGTCAAGGACGTGCTGTTGCTGGACGTGACCCCGTTGTCTCTCGGCATCGAGACCATGGGCGGGGTGATGACCAAGCTCATCGAGAAGAACACCACCATTCCGACCAAGGCGAGTCAGGTGTTTTCCACCGCCGAGGACAACCAGACAGCGGTTACCGTGCACGTCCTGCAGGGCGAGCGGGAAATGGCAAGCGGCAACAAGTCCCTCGGCCGGTTCGACCTGACGGACATTCCGGCGGCTCCCCGCGGTGTGCCGCAGATCGAAGTCAACTTCGACATCGATGCCAACGGTATCCTGCACGTTTCGGCCAAGGACAAGGCCACCGGCAAGGAACAGTCCATTGTCATCAAGGCCTCGTCGGGTCTGGACGAGAACGAGATCGATAGGATGGTGAAGGATGCCGAACTGCATGCCGAAGAGGATCGCAAGGCGCGCGAACTGGTGGATGCCCGCAACCAGGCGGACAACCTGATCCACACCACGCGCAAGACCCTCAAGGAAGCCGGCGACAAGCTCTCCGCCGAGGACAAGCAGCCGGTGGAAGCCGCCATAGAGGATCTGGAAACTGCGATCAAGGGCGAGAACAAGGACGAAATCGAAGCCAAGACCCGGACTCTGGCGGAAGCGTCCGGCAAGATTGCAGAAAAGCTTTACGCCTCGGGCCAAGCTGCCGACGCCGCTCAGAGCGGTACCGAAGCGGGTGGCGAGAAGGCGGACTCGGACGACGTCGTGGACGCGGAGTTCGAGGAAGTGAAGGACGAGGACGAGCGCAAGTAGGCGCGGTTTCCATGTCCTGATCGAGGCGCTTGACCGGGCGCAGGGCGCAGGCTCTGCGCCCGCCTGTTTGTTGATGTGAAAGCCCGCTGTATTCGGGCCGGGCTGTGTACCGGGATACGGGGAGACCATGGCGAAAAAGGATTACTACGAGATTCTCGGCCTGCAGCGGAATGCCTCCGAGGCCGAGATCAAGAAGGCCTATCGCAGGCTGGCCATGAAGTACCATCCCGACCGCAACCCGGGGGATGCCGAAACCGAGCTGAAATTCAAGGAGGTCAAGTCCGCTTACGAGGTGCTTGCCGATCCGCAGAAACGCGCGGCCTATGACCAGTTTGGCCATGCCGGTGTGGAGGGCGGAATGGGCGGTGGCCCCGGCGGCCCGGGAGGCGCCAGTTTCTCCGATATCTTCTCGGATGTGTTCGGCGACATCTTCGGTGGCCGTCGCGGTGGAGCCGGGATCTTTCGTGGCGCCGACCTGCGCTACAACCTCGAACTGTCGCTGGAGGAGGCCGTAAACGGCGTCGAGACCACCATCCGGGTTCCGTCCTGGACCACCTGTGAGGCGTGTGACGGCAAGGGCCAGGAGGGCGGCAAGGCGCCCGAGACCTGTCCGACCTGCAATGGCCACGGCGACGTACGTGTGCAGCAGGGATTTTTCTCCATCCAGCAGACCTGCCCGCGCTGCGGTGGCGCCGGCGTGGTGGTGACCGATCCCTGCAGGCGCTGCGACGGCCAGGGGCGGATTCAGGAGACCAAGGAACTGTCGGTGAAGATACCGGCGGGTGTCGATACCGGCGACCGAATCCGCTTGAGTGGCGAGGGTGAGCCTGGTGAGCGTGGTGGCCCGCCGGGTGACCTCTATGTCCAGGTCATGGTCCGGGAGCACCCCATTTTCGTTCGCGACGGTGAGCATCTGCGCTGCCAGATGCCTATCAGTTTCGTCACGGCGGCACTGGGCGGCGAGCTGGAAGTGCCCACGCTCTCGGGCAGGGTCTCCCTGCGTGTGCCGGAAGGTACCCAGAGTGGCAAGGTATTCCGTGTCCGCGGCAAGGGCGTGAAGCCGGTGCGCGGCGGCCCGCAGGGTGACTTGCTGGTGCGGGTCGTGGTGGAAACCCCTGTTAACCTTACCCGGGAACAGAAGGAACTGTTGCGCAAGCTGGATGAAACACTGGACAAGGGCGGCGACCGGCACAATCCTGAGCGCACATCCTGGCTGGACAAGGCGAAAAGGTTCTTCGAGGAATTCAAGTTCTGATTCGCACCGTGCAATCGCGGGCGACATGGAAGGGCAGCGATCGACATGAACGATAATCGCGTAGCAATCGCCGGTGCCGCGGGGCGCATGGGCCGCCATCTGATCGAAGCCTGCCTGCAGCATCCCAGACTTGAGCTGAGCGGCGCGGTGGTCCGTGCCGGATCCTCGCTGACCGGTAGGGATGCCGGTGAGCTGGCGGGCCAGGGAGCCGTCGGTGTCCGCGTTACCGATAATCTGACTGAGGCTCTGCAGGCGGCAAACGTCCTCATCGATTTCACGCTTCCCGACGCCACCGTCGACAATGCCCGCCTGTGCGCGGACAAGGGCGTGGCCATGGTCGTTGGCACGACGGGCCTTGGCGAGGAACAGAAGCAGGCGCTCGAAAACGCCGCCGGAGTCGTGCCCATTGTCCTTGCCCCCAACTTCAGTGTCGGCATAACGCTGTCGCTGCGGTTGCTGGAGACGGCTGCCCGCGTACTTGGGGATGACTTCGACGTCGAGGTCGTGGAGGCGCACCACCGCCACAAGATCGACGCCCCGTCGGGAACCGCGCTTCGAATGGGCGAGGTGCTGGCGAAGGCGCTGGGTCGCAATCTGGACGAGTGCGCGGTATTCGGGCGTGAAGGCCGTACCGGTGAGCGCGACCCCAGCACCATCGGTTTTGAAACCATCCGGGGTGGAGACGTGGTGGGCGAACATACGGTACTGTTTCTCGGTGACGGAGAGCGCCTGGAAATCACCCACCGCGCCAGCAGCCGGATGACGTTCGCCCGGGGTGCGGTCCGAAGTGCGGACTGGGTGGTCGGCCGCGGTCCCGGGCTCTACGATATGGAAGACGTGCTCGGGCTAGCGTCTCCTCAAGGAGACGCTGGGAGCCTGTCGGGCCCGGGTGGATCCGGTGCGGGCATTGATTCGATCGTGTAGGGGATCGTGTTTTTCCTTGACGAAAAAGGATCGAATGAATGGACCGCTCCACCGCTTCCGCGGACAGTTCAGCCGGCGTCCGGCAGGCCCCGGGGAAAATACCGATCACGCCTTGCGACAGGTTCCATGGGGGCCTCCCGGCGATGGCCGACCCCGTTGCCGCTACAGGTGATCAATCCGATGTTCATTATTCATGAACAGGCATGCTCCGGTTCGCGGGCGTGCCGTATTTCGCTGCGGTTATCGATGAGGCGGACGAAGTGACAAAACGACCGAATATAATTATTTCTTCAACCGACCTGGACCGGCTCGAACGTCTTCTGGAAACGATGCCCAGTGACGCTTTCCCCGGCAAGTTGGACCTGGAGGCGGAGCTGTCCCGGGCGAATGTGGTGGAGCCGAATGATATTCCGCCGTCCGTGGTGACGATGAACTCCACCGTCAGGTTCAAGGTCGAGTCTTCTTCCGAAGAGTTCTGTCTGACACTGGTGTATCCGAAGGATGTGGATGCCAGTGGCGGCACCGTGTCCGTGCTTGCGCCCGTGGGCAGCGCGCTTCTGGGGCTTTCCGAAGGCGACAGGATCGAATGGCCCAGGCCGGGCGGTGGGACATTGCGGGTACGCATAGAGGAAATAATCTATCAGCCGGAGCGCGCCGGCGAGTATCACCGCTGATCATTGTACCGGGCTACGAAGACATTCCCGACTGGCCTAAACTTGATCCAGATGAAGAACGGTGGAAGCCTGAAGGGGCAATATTGGCTCTATTAAGCGGTTGACATGAGAGTCCTGTTTCGACACCTCGGGAGCCGGTTTCATGAATAATCCCCCGATCATCGTCCCGGTTGACTGGACCGAGCGTTCGCTACGCGCGCTGACCCCGGCCCGGGTGCTGGCAGGGCAACTCGGCTACGAGGTGCAGGTGTTGTCTATCATCCCAACCGACGAACCGGAGGATGAGCGTCGCGCCGAACTGGAGCAGGAGGTCGGGCAGCGGGGAATCCCGGACGCGCAGATCTCGGTTTTCCGGGATACGTCCACCATGGAGGGCGTGCGCGGGGCGGACCGCCGCCTTCTGGAGGTCATCGAGTCGACTCCCTCCGCCCTGGTTTGCATGTCCACGCACGCCCGGCGTGCTGCCGCGGAGATCGTTCTCGGCAGTGTCGCCAGCGACGTGCTGCGCAATTCCGGCAGGCCGGTGATTCTCGTCGGACCAAGGTTTAGCGCCGACTGGACCGGACCGCTCAACAGTATCGTGGTCTGTCTCGACGGTTCCGCCATGTCAGAGGAAATGATCGGTCCGGCAGCGCAACTTGCAACCGTCGCCGACGCGGAACTGTCCCTGATCCAGGTGCTGCCGCCTTCGGCGGTTCACGATGTAGTGCGGCCGGATGCCAGCAAGACCGCCTATGTCGAGAGACTGGCGGCGAAGGTCGCCGAGCAGCATGAGCTGTCGCCGAAGTGGGAGGTGCTGCGGGGGGACAACCCGGCACGGGCCATTACCGAATATGCGACAACGCTGCCGGGGGCAATGCTTGCGATGACGACTCACGGACGCAGTGGCCTGAGTCGGCTCATCCTTGGCAGCGTGGCCCGGGCTGTCGTCCATGATGCCCATTGCCCGGTAATGGCGCTCCACCCCCGTGACGGCGCAGGCGGAGATCGCCGATAGCCTGGCGATCGGGATGGTAGTGCAGTGGCGGTGGACACCGGTATGTGCCACCGACGAGCCTGCCGGTCAGGAACGGTCGCTTGAATAACCCGGCAGGTTCTCAGGCCTGACTGAGGGTATCGGCAAACTGATGATTGACATCGCGATGCATTACCTCGTCCGCGCGCACCGCGAGCACCACCTCCCGTAGCCGCGCATCCGATGGCAGTTGCCAGTAGTCAATGGCAATCTGCGGTGCCGGCACATTCTCCGCCTCGCCTTTGTCTATCTGCTCCAGATAACGGGTGTAACTGATGATGGCCTCTTCCTCGAAATAGCCCACCAGGCGATGCGCCGTCCTGTTGGAGATCAGGTAGAGCAGGAAAAAGGCGTTGTAGAAAACGCCCTGCGTGAACACCACGATAAACCGCTCAAACCAGTTGGGCCGCGCGATTTCCATGAACGTCATGAGATGCATCCGCTCGTTCTCTGCCTCATCGAGGAGTGTGAAAATCCAGCCGTCATCATCCTTGAGCCTGCGCAACGAACGCAGGTGCTGCAGGGTGCCGCCAACCATGCCGGGCACGGCCGCGACGGTTTCCAGCACCACCGCGCGGTGCCCGTAGCGTTTGGCGAAAAAGGCATCGGCGACAAAGCGCAGAACCTTTACGAATGCAAGGGCCACCCGATCGGAAATGCCCTTCGGTGCCTGGTGGCGATCCAGCTCCAGTTCCTCGTCGCTTTTTTCGTGATAACTCCTCCGCGTTTCGGTAATACGCATCCGGACCGATTCAGCCATGAGTGCTCCTCCGGGGTTGCGGGTTGAATCAGCGTCCCCTTTGCCTGCCGAGCCACGAGTAGCGCTGGAATTGCCTGCGAGCGGGGACGGACGAACGAGTCGGCACTCGTCTGGAAGTATGGACGGTCGAATTTCCCCGGTCCATCCGGCTGCCTCCCGGCTTGCATTGCTGGCAGAATTGCCATGACTGATTCCGCCGAAGTGAGCGTGTGCACTATGGCCGCGAAAGGTGAAGCGCCGCTGGCCACGCACGCCGTTGGAAGGATTCCTTGAACCGCCAGTTGCTCGAAAAATACCAGGTGTTCATTTATCTGGCCGCCATCGGCTGTGGCCTGATGGTCGGCGCAGCCATGCCGGACCGCATCGAAATTCTGGAGATTGTCCTCTGGCCGATTCTGGGCGTCCTGCTGTACACGATCTTTATCCAGGTTCCGCTGGTGCGTGTGGGGAAGGCGTTTTCGGATTTCCGGTTCATGATGGCGGCAGTGATCGGTAACTTCGTACTGTTACCGCTCGTCGTATGGGGTCTGATGGCTGTGGTCCCGGATGACCCGGGTGTACGCCTGGGCGTTCTGCTGGTCCTTCTGATGCCGTGCACGGACTGGTTCATCAGCTTCACGCATCTCGGTGGCGGTGACACCAGGCGGGCCATCGCCTTTTCTCCGGTCAGCCTGTTACTGCAGATCATTCTGCTGCCGGTCTATGTCTGGATGTTTTTCGGCCCGGACTTCATGGTCGGCCTGGCTCAGCGGGAAATGTTCGCCGCCTTTGTCGGCCTGATTATCGTTCCGCTGTTGGCGGCGGTGATCACGGAGGCATGGTTCAAGAACAGCCCGGCACGAGCCGGCCTCCCGGCTCGGCTTGCGTGGTTCCCCGTGCCTTTGCTCGCGGTTGTGGTGTTCTCCATCGCTGCAACCCAGGTCGGTGTCGTACTGGACTCGATCGGACTCCTGGGGCACCTGCTCCTGGTGTTTGCCGCCTTTCTCGTGATTGCGGCGTTGCTTGCCCTCGTACTTGCGCGACCGTTGGGTCTTCCGGCGTCCCAGGGCCGTGCGCTGGCGTTCAGCTTCGGTACCCGAAACTCGTTCGTCGTCCTGCCGATGGCGCTGGCGTTGCCGGCGTCCTTCGAACTGGCCGTGATCGCCGTTGTGTTTCAGTCGCTCGTGGAGTTGTTCGGGATGGCGGTGTATCTGTGGTGGGTGCCTCGGCGGCTGTTTCCGCAACCGCGGGAACACCCGGTGTAGCCCTGGGGCGGCCGGGGCAAACCTCACGGAACCGGACCGGCGGGTAATTCAGGTCGGATGCGCCAAGAACACCGCGAGGATAACTCCGCTCGGTCAAGCGGCGCAGTCGAGCTTCCGTTGCGGCCATGGCTGGCACAAGCAATTGGGGATGGATACCGGCGGCGAACGCCGCCGGTATCCGTTTCCGGTCAGGCGCCGGGCGCGTATACGCTGCACCATCCCTCTGCATTGACGAGCACGCCCTGGAAGTCCGGATGGTGACATCCGCCCCATCCGTTTTCCTGCTCGCCCGCCCAGAACGCGCAGTTCTCGCACTTCTGGCCTTCCTGGTAGTTGGCATGATCCGCATCCGCGGCATCATTGAC
>SLSJ01000028.1 GCA_007130525.1 Ectothiorhodospiraceae bacterium
AGCCCGCATATCTCACCGCCGTTCGTCGCGAGGGCGTCGAGATGCCGCTGTGTCGGGGGGCACGGACCGGAAGACGGCGAAGGCGTAGCTGACACTACGTCGAGCCGGCTGCAGGGAGTACACCCCGACACGGCGAGCAGATCGGCGTGCGTAGTAGAAGGGAGGTGAGATATGCGGGCTAGCTGTGTAAACCCATCAGGTTGTCCACGGGGCTCGGCACGGCTGCCCGAATCCGGGAGTTTCCCGGCCGGAATATTCCGGGACTTTGGTGGAGCGACTGGTGTCTGTCGCGGCGGACACAGGGTCCGTCCAGGGGGTCGAATCCGCCTGTCGGATATGCAGGTTCGGGGGGAGGGTTCCATACTGCGGGTAGTGGTGACAGCCAACTGGAGGCCGGAATGACAGCATCATCGCCAGGACCCGCGGTACTCGGGGAACTTCGATCCCGGCTCGAGGACCAGCAACTGCAGTTGCTGGATGGTGTGCGCGAGCGTCTGCTCGAGTCGGAGCAGGTCCGGGAACGCATCAGCGAGCGGGAACTTCAGGGTATGGAGGACAGCGCCACGCTTGCCGCGATGGCCGAGGTGAGTCTGGCGGACGCCAGCCGCGATATCGAACAGATTCGCGATATCGATACCGCTCTGATTCGCATGCGCCACGGCATCTACGGCATTTGCTGCGACTGTGGCGAACCCGTGCCGGAAGAGCGGCTGCGTGCCTATCCGACGGCAAAGCGGTGCCGTGACTGCCAGGAAATCAAGGAATTCCGACAGCGGACACAATCCGGCTGAGCATATTGGACATCGGCTCTTCACGGTGCCTTCAGGTCCTGGATATATGGTGGCCGCGACGCATACTTGTCATGAGGTGTCGGTCAGGCTGCGCGGTGGACGCGATGATGTTGACGCCCTGAGCCAGCCGGCAGACCGGCACGGTCCCCGGAGGGGCCGTCATGGCCGAGAGTACCCACACGTTCGCCCGCAATCTCGAGCACACCGACTGGAGAGCGGCCGTCTATGCCGCCTGCATTGCCGCAGCCACCTTCCTGGTGGTGCAGATGCTCGTGGCCGGTCTGGTTTTCGGATACGGCCCGTGGTTGCCGGTCCGGATGATCGGCGCCATCGCGCTGGGCACGCGGGCGCTCGCGGAAACCGGCTTTCCGGTCGTGGTGACGCTGGTCGCTTTCCTGTTGCACCTGGGGCTGTCGATCATGACAGCCTTTATCTTGGCCCCGGTGATCCAGGGGATGTCACTGCCCCGGTCGTGGCTGGTTGGAGCCGCCGGAGGGGTGGTCATCTACCTGGTGAACTTCCATCTCATGACCGGAGTGTTCACCTGGTTCGCCGCCATCCGCGGCTGGTCAACCCTGGGCAGTCACGTGGTTTTCGGCATAGTGCTGGCGGGCGCATACCATGGTTGCCGACGCCGTGACAGTGGTCCGATCAGGTAACGGAGCAGCCAGCGCTGAATGAGCCGATTCCCATCTGTCACGTTGCATCGATCGCTTCCACGGCGAAGGCGACCCTGACGTGCGCGGCGGCGCCGGTGTCGCAAGTGCCCGCCGAAATTTGGGATCTGTGTCTCGCTCACGGGAAACGGGCCGCGCTACCTTGACTTTCAGGGGAGTTCCCGGTGGAGAGTTGACGATGAGCGGGACGATCGAAAAAAGGATTAACGAGTGCGATCCGATCACTCTGCTGCCATCCGTATTCAGCACGCAGCACGCCATAATGGTTCGGCGGGAAGGTTGGTCGCCCGAGCTTGACGCCTTCTACCGCCAGTCGCGCGGGGTTTTCTGGGACAGGCTGCTGGTGGTTGCCAGCAGCGAGCCGCCGCAAACGGGCGTCGCCGGCGGCCTTCAGCCGGGGCATCATGCGTTGAGCCCGGGTCAGCCTGTCAACCTGGACCCTCGAGCACTGATGGCCACCGCCCTGGAAGAGGACGGCATACTCCTCAGCATGCTTCGTGACTCTATGAGCCTTGTGCTCGCCGCGGATCCCTGGGTGGGTGCGGCGCAGGTCGGGGAGGTTTTCAGCGCGGCTGCCGCTCGGTTCGTCACCTCGGCACCGCTGCCCATCACCGATTCGCAGGTGGAATGGTTCACCCTGGACCCTGCCATGGACGAAAATGATGCTCATGCCGCCTGCATGCTGATCGCCTATCGGGCGCTGGCCATGGAACGGGTGATGAGTGCCCGGCGCGTGCCCCTGGGCCGGGTCGCCGTGTGTTTTGCCCAGGCCCCCTCGCTCTATGGCCCCGGCCTGCAGGAACTCGGCAGGGCGGCGTGCCTGCGGTCCACCGTGGCATCCTGGCATGGGGGCTCCGTGCGCTACGGATTCGTCGCCACGGAGACGATCGATATCGCTGCGGACCCTGATGGTGGAAAACCGGATATCCCCTTGTTGATTGACTGTACCAGCAGTCCTGCCGACTACCAGCTGGACTCCCGGGCGATGCACTGCGACACGGCCCGCCGCCGGCGCCTGGATGCACGGCGCGCTGCCGCTGTCGCGGCAGGACGTTGACCGTGTTGTCGCCCCGGAGGCTGCCCTACTGAGCTGACGGTAGTCGGGAACCTGGTCGCGTGCCGGCCGTCGAGTTCCGGGACACAGTGTGTTCGGCACTGCCGCCTGCGGCTCCAGCGCGAGCGCGTGAATACTTCAGCGTCTCCCTAGCCCGCATATCTCACCGCCGTTCGTCGCGAGGGCGTCGAGATGCCGCTGTGACGGGGGGCACGGACCGGAAGACGGCGAAGGCGTAGCTGACCCTACGTCGAGCCGGCTGCAGGGAGTACGCCCCGTCACGGCGAGCAGATCGGCGTGCGCAGTAGAAGGGCGGTGAGATATGCGGGCTAGTGGCACCACTGATCCACCCGGGACTCCGCCAGTCGTCGGGCGGCCTGCCATTCGGGATCCCGCTGTTCGGCCTCCGGGAGTTCATCCAACTGCACCAGCGCACCCCGAAAATCCCTGCAGCGGATGCGTTGTACCCGCTCCGACGGTGGGCGCGATGCCGGCCGGCCCGTGGAGAGCCCGATTTTTCGATACTGCACGCCGCCGGATGGCGGCTCATCGCTGAACTGGACCGTGCCGTTGCCGTCGACCCACGTGTAGACGGTGCCCGCCTGCAGGGGCAGCGCGGGCAGGCAAAGCAGCAGAAAAAGGGGCAGGACCGACCTGATCATGAGCGCAGGCTAACCCGAGAGTCGCCGCTTTGCTGCGAACCATGCCGAAAAACCCTTTGCTAGCCCGCGTATCTCCCCGCCGTTCGTCGCGAGGGCGTCGAGATGCCGCTGTGACGGGGCGCACGGACCGGAAGACGGCGAAGGCGTAGCTGACACTACGTCGAGCCGGCTGCAGGGAGTACGCCCCGTCACGGCGAGCAGATCGGCGTGTGTAGTAGAAGGGCGGTGAGATACGCGGGCTAGCGTCGCTCAATGCCTGCGCGGCGGTTCGCGCGGCTTCGCCGCCTTGTCGTAGGCGCGTCTCTCGCGTATTACCCCGGCCACGACCAGGGTGATCAGTGCGGCCCCGCCGAGCGCCGCGAGCACACCGGTCAACGGGCCGGCGGTTTCCTGCTGTCCCAGGAAGAACATCAGGGCCGAACCCATGTAGAGGGCCAGCGCGGGAATAAGGCCAACGGCCAGTGCATGGGTTCGGGAACGGGTCTTGAAGGCATGTGGCCGGATCACGGCGGCGATGGTGAACAACACGAACCCCATGGACGCGATCAGCAGAAGCAAGGACACGGCATTGGGTACCAGCATCGGAAGGCTCCCCCCATCGCTGCGCAAGGCACGAATTCGGGCCTTTTCCCGGGAGTCAGTCGTTATTGTCCGTTGAGGGATCCCGGCCCAGGGGGCCCTTGGCGACTACCGGTACAGGCGCCGGGCGCGGACCCCCCGCTGTGGCATGCGCCACGGTGTGAATGCCAGCCTTCTCGGGAATGAGGCGGAACTTGCCTACAGATGCAGGCCGCACTCTGTTTTCGGCTTGCCCCGCCAGCGGCCACTGCGTCCCTCGCCCTTGACGGTGCAGTGGGAGCACCCGATGGAGGAATACCCTTCCGCGACCAGTGGATGAAAGGGCAGGTCATGTTCGCGGATGTAGGCGTCGCGCTCCTCGCGGGTTACGTCGATCATGGGATTGAACTTGAGGATGCCGCGTCGTTCTTCAAAAATCTCCAGGTCTGCGCGATGGTCGGTTTGCCAGCGCATCAGGCTGGATACCCAGACGTCGAAGCCCCCCTTGGCGGCCTCCAGCGGCTGAACCTTGTTTACCGAGCAGCACAGGTCCGGATCCGTCTCGTAGAGCCTCTCCTGCTGCGCGTACCGGAAGTGGTGGGAGTCCGGGCGTATATCCTCTACCCGCAGTCTGAAAAGTTCGATCAGGTAGTCCCGGTACTCCAGCGTCTGCCGAAAATGGAAACCGGTATTGATGAAATGAATGGTCTGTTCCGGACGAATCCCGGAAATGATATGCAGGAAGTATGCGGACGTTGCCGCGAACGACGAGGTAACCATCACCCGTTCGGGGGCAAAATCCTCATAAAGGCGGCGAATCCGGGCCTCGAAATCCAGCGGGGCGTATGCACGGCTGAGTTCCGCGATCGCCTCCGGTGACAGTCCTGCGCTGTTGTTGACCGGTTGCCGGATCTGATGCTGCGGAGTGCTCATGAGTCTCTCATCATTGCGGGCCCGGATGGCCGGAAATGTCCGCTACCCGAGTCTACGCATCATGCTTGCCAGCAGAAGGAATAAATGCTTTTAAGGGTATGCCTTGAAGCTATATCCGTTGCTTCACCTGTCGATATCGAATGGATTGGACAAGAGTTGTACGCTGGGACCTGTCGGACTTCGGATCGCCCTACTGCGCCGGCGGGACAGCGATTGGACCGACCCGGCAGCCATGGCAGCGTCGCCGCTATCGTCTTGATCAAGGAGCTTCAGAACCATGCGCTACACGGCCAAACAGGGTTTTCGCCACGATGACACGCCTCGGCTCGGCGTGCTGCTGACCAATCTGGGTACGCCCGATGCCCCCACGCCGTCGGCACTGCGGCGGTATCTGGCGGAATTCCTGGCCGATCCGCGGGTGGTCGAAGCGCCCCGCCTGCTTTGGCGCATCATTCTGCACGGGATCGTACTGCGTACGCGTCCGGCGAAATCAGCCAGGGCCTACTCGGAGGTCTGGACCGCGGAGGGATCGCCTTTGCTGCTCATCGCCAGGGCGCAGGCCGAGGGCGTCGCCACGCGCCTGCAGGAGCGCCTGGCGGGGCCCGTTGTCGTGGAACTCGCCATGCGCTACGGCACGCCGTCGATGGCCGAAGGGTTGCGCAAGCTGCGTCAGAAGGGCGCCGAGAGGCTGCTTGTGCTGCCCTTGTATCCCCAGTACTCCGGCGCCACCACGGCTTCGACGTTCGATGCCCTGGCAGAGGAACTGAAACGGTGGCGCTGGGTGCCGGAGCTGCGTTTCATTGGTCAGTACCACGACGATGCCGCCTACATAGAGTGCCTTGCCAACAGTATCAGGGAACACTGGGAGCACCATGGCATGGGTGAAAAACTGCTGTTCTCGTTTCACGGCACACCGCAGAGTTATTTGCACAAGGGAGACCCTTACCACTGTCAGTGCCAGAAAACGGCCAGACTGGTGGCGGAAAAGCTCGGCTTGTCAGCGGACGCCTGGATGGTGACGTTTCAGTCCCGCTTCGGACGCGAAGTCTGGTTGCAGCCCTACACGGACCAAACGGTGGAGGAACTCGGCAGGACCGGTATGCGGACCCTGGACGTGATCTGCCCCGGGTTCTCGGCGGATTGTCTGGAAACGCTGGAGGAAATCGAAGGCGAGAACGCCGGGATTTTCGAGCAGGCCGGTGGCGGCAGGTTGCGCTACATACGGGCACTGAACGATCGCAGCGATCACCTGGACATGCTTGCCGGGCTGGTGATGGATCATGTGCAGGGCTGGCCGGAAGCGGGCGGCAGACCGCGCGCGCTTCGAAATGCCGCGGACACCCGCCGCCGGGCCCTGGCCATGGGTGCGGATGCCTGATCCAGGCACCGCGCGGAAACGGCAATTACCCACCCTCCCGCGGCAGTGCGGGTGGGAGTGGGGTGTTGCCGGGCGCCGATTGTCGCGGTTATCCGCTACCCAGCTTCTTGCTGGCTTCCGCAAGCGTCTCGCGCACTTCCTGTGAGAGCGACGTGACACCGGCTGCCTTGGCGATCTGGTCCGGGTCGCAGCTTCTCAGGATCGCCTTGTCTTCAAATGACAGTCGCGCCTGATGGATCGCCTCCTCCGGCTCGGATTTGAAGATGTTACGCAGTTTCTCGTCTTCTTCCATGATCTTCATGTATTCCTGCATAGTAGCCATGTTGGACCTCCTTCCGTTGCTTGCATTGGCTGACAACCGTGCCGATCGTCACTAACGATGCCTTGCGGGCCATGCACAGGGCATTGACCGTTGTCACTCCTTGGCTGTTAAGGATGCTGACTTATTCGATTTATTCACGCGTTCACGCTGGTGTCGCCTTGTTGAGGCAAGGCGCGCTGCGCAGCGCCGCAGTCACCCTGCGGTCAAGCAGCGCAACACCCTCCAGGGGCGAAAACTGCCTCCAGCACGACCGCGTGAACACATCGGTGTTTCCTTAACTTCAATTATTAGCAGATTTATTTATAAGGGCCCGCGTTTCCCGACCGGCGGCGCCGTGATTGTGATCATGATCGGCCTGGCCCAGCATATGGAGCATGATCACGCTGCGCGACATAACCGCGGACAACTGGCTTGCCTGCATCGACCTCGAAGTGATGCCGGGCCAGGAGCATTTCGTCGCGTCCAACCTGTATTCGCTCGCACAGGCTGGTGTTCAGCCAGAGTGCGTGCCCCGCGCCGTCTACTGTGATGACACCATGATCGGCTTCATCATGTACGAGTTCGACCCGGCGAACGGCGACTGGTGGATCTTTCGGCTGATGATCGACCGAAGCTACCAGGGACGGGGACTGGGCCGGGCGACATTGCTCGAGACCATCCGATACCTGCGCCAGCAACGCCCCGATGCCGGCGTCAGCATTACGCTGCATCCCGATAACGAGCAGGCCAGACGGCTTTACCTCGGCGTGGGGTTCGAGGAAACCGGCACCCGGGTCGCCGGTGAGGATGTGCTCTCACTCCCGGCGCGGGCAGCAGCACAGTTGTAGCATCCAACCGCGGAGTTGGGGGAAGCGAATGCACAGCGAAACGGACGTCGAACCGCTGTTGCGGCGGCTTGTCGATGATCGGACCGACGCCGTCGGCATGCTGGTCGCGCTGGTCGACTGGCTGCGCCCCGTGAATTCAGCCAACGTGGCTCAGGTTGTAGAGCGCATTGACACCCTGGTTGTCGCATTCGAGGAGCAGCCGGAGCGTCGCGCATGCATATGCGGCCGCTTGCATGAATGGATTGCCGGTGCTCGCCATCTGAACCTCTGCGCCGAGGTCGGCATATTCTCGCGGCGCGGCTTCATCAGCGAGTTGGGACGTCGCCTCTACGAGCGGGTGTTGCCCACGCCGCCCGATCGTGACAACCTCCGCGACGTTCTCTCGCTGGTTTTCCACGACCCCGCCGACATTCGCTGGGTGGCCGCGGTTTCGGAGGACACCTGGCTTCGCCTTGTGGATGCCCTGCGCCTGCGATCGGTGGAGGGAGAGGAGGCACTGGAGCGGGCACGGGACGAACAGCTATATGCACTGGAGATGCTCTCCCTGTGGCTGGCGGCCGAGGAACTCGAACCTGAACTGATCCGGCTGGATCCGGATATTGTGGAGAAAGACTCGCCGTTCGTTGCGCAGCAGCGGGAGGTGGCCGCCTTCGTGCAGGCCTGTCGGGGCGGGATCGAAGGCCGCGGGTCCGGCAGGCCGGATTCGGCGCGAATCCAGGTGTTGCTTGACCAGTGTGCCGAGCAGGTGAGCCGTTTTCGCAGCCGCGCCCTCGAGAAGGGGACCAGTATACGCCTCACCTACCTGCTGGAGAGGCTGGATCAGACCCTGCTGAGGATCCGGGCGCTCCTGAAGGTGCTGGATGCTCCGGACATGCACGAGGCGGGAGTCGCGGCGGTCAGCCTGTTCAAACGGTTAGTGGCGGCGGCCGCCCTGCGCCACAGTGTGTCGCATCTCTGGCGGGAAAATGTCCGGCTGTTGTCCCGCAGCGTGACGGAGAATGCGAGTGGCAGCGGTGAACACTACATCACCAGGAATGCAGTCGAATACCTTCGGATGCTGCGCTCCGGTGCGGGTGCGGGCGCGATTATCGCGATCATGGCCATCCTCAAGCTGCAGATCGCGGGGCTGGGGCTTGCGCCGTTGCCGGAGACGATCCTGATCTGTCTGAACTACGGGCTCGGCTTCGTGCTCATCCATGTCCTTCACTTCACGGTCGCCACCAAGCAGCCGGCCATGACCGCGGCGGCAATTGCCGAGGCCGTGGAGAAGAGCGATACCGGCAGGGCGGATCTGGGCAGGCTCGCCGAGCTGCTCATTCAGGTTGGTCGTTCGCAGTTCATTGCCGTGGTCGGTAACGTGGTCGCGGCCCTGCCGGTGGCGGTGCTGACCGGTTGGTTGTACGTGCTCTACTTCGGGGCGCCGGTGCTGGATTCCGCCGGGGCGGATAATGAGCTCAATGAACTGCGGCCGTTTGCGGGTCTGGCTTTATTTCACGCCGCCATCGCTGGTGTCTGGCTGTTTCTGGCCGGCCTGATATCGGGTTTTTTCGACAATCGCTGTGCCTATCTGGACCTGCCGGGCCGCCTGCGCCGGCATCCATTGCTCCAGGGCCGGCTCTCGCGGCAGCGGCGCGACGCTCTGGCCGACTATGTGGCAGGCAACCACGGCGCACTGGCCGGAAACTTCTTCTTCGGGGTGCTGCTCGGCGGCACGGCGTTCGTCGGCTACGTTGTCGGACTGCCACTGGATATCCGGCATGTCGCTTTCGCGGCGGCAAATCTGGGTTACGTGGTGATCTCGGTGCCCCCGGGGCTGCTGGAGCTGTTGTTCTATTTCCTTTGCGTGATACTCATTGCCGCCGTCAACCTCTGGGTGAGTTTCGGGCTGGCGCTGTATGTGGCGCTCAACGCCCGGGAAACGCGGATCGGCAATCCGGTGCACTTGTTCGGTGCCTACATCCGGCGGTTGCGCCGCCGACCGCTGGAATTTCTGTTTCCGCCTTCCTCCGCGGTGGGGAAAGGGGGCGGGAGCCCGTCCGCGGACAACAGGCGGTAGGCGACGATGGCGCGCCCACCACCGCGGCCGGAATTGCCAATGCGCCGGCGCTTCCATACAGTGACGCGGAACGTGTTCGCGGCCGGTCCCCGGCCGCCGTTTCCCGGTTACTGTAACTGGAGCAAGGCAACCATGAGTGATCCGGTCATCGCCCAGAAATCACCGTATGTGCTTGAACTCGAGCCTGGCGAATACTGGTGGTGTCGCTGCGGACGTTCCGCGACCCAGCCGTTTTGCGATGGTTCTCATTCCGAAACGGATTTCAGTCCTGTCAGGTTCGTGGTCGAGCGCACCAGGACCGTGGCCTTGTGCGGTTGCAAGCACAGCAATGACAAGCCTTATTGCGACGGTACACACAACCGCCTGTAGGGAGGGCGTATCCATTCGCCGGC
>SLSJ01000166.1 GCA_007130525.1 Ectothiorhodospiraceae bacterium
CACGGCGAGCAGATCGGCGTGCGTAGTAGAAGGGCGGTGAGATATGCGGGCTAGACACGGCGACGCCACACGGAAGGATGCATCGTCGCCCGTGTCAGCGCTGACATGCGGACAGTGCCGCTGTCCAATCGTCCAGGAGCCGCTGACGCACGACCGCATCGTCGCCGCCTCGCAGCAGTTCTTCCCTCCCCGCCTTGAGTTCCCGTCTCATCCAGCCACCACGAACAGTACATTCGATCAGAATCTCCCAGGTTTCGCCTCGCGGCTCCACCTCGAACCTGTAGGCGCTGATATGCAGTTCCTCCAACAGCCCCTCCACCACCTCACGCGCCCGGACAAGTTCGCTCATCGATACGGACATTGTTCCGTGCCTCACGTCATCCTTAGCTTAGGGAGACGCTGATGTATTCGCGGGTTCGCGGGAATACATCAGCGTCTCCCTAGCTTCAACTCTAGTCCCCTTGTGCCTTGCCTGCTCATAGCGCCCGCGAGGAGGCCGCCATGACGGCAGACACTGGCCTCGTGTAGCGGAACGTCCCGGGCACGCCGCCGCTCACCGCGCCAAGCCATCACACAGGCGCATCACCGCACCGAACATGCCCTCCGTCACCGAGGCGATTGACGCGTAGTCAAGCTTCTCCGGCGTGTCTCCGGCGGTGTGGTACCAGGGATAGCGGTAGAACGCGGTGTCGGTCACCATCAGGGCGCGATAGCCCTGGCGCCAGAAAGAGCGGTGGTCGCTCCAGTCCACACCGGGAATAATGGCCGGCAAGGTGGCAGTCTGCAGGGGGAAGTCGCTTACGGTCCGAAACGCGGTGGCCAAACGCTTGAGCATGCGGCGCGAGCGCAGATTGGATATGAATGCAATGTAATTCGCGCTCGACGGATAGAACCAGCGCAGCAGTGGCGGGTAGTGCTGACTGCCCGGCACATCGTCATAGCTGCCGATGGTCTCCAGCGCGATCATGAGGCGGATATCGTCGCCCCGTCGGCGCGCAGCGCGGGCATAGCGCATGCTTCCCTGCTGGTCCGAAGTAAAGAACGGGGGCTCTTCATTGACAAAGGCAACAAAGCGCACGGTCAGTGCGGGCGCGGCAGCGGCGAACATGCCCGCGAGTTCGAGCAATGCCGCAACGGCACTGCCATTGTCATTGGCCCCGGGGCTACCGTAGACGGAGTCATAGTGTGCACCCAGCAGCACCATGCCATCCGTCCCCCAAGACCCCGCGCGCGAAACTTCCAGGTTCGCGCTCACCACGCCGTGCACGTCATAGCTCTGTCGGTGGACGGCGTAACCCTGTCCGGCCCAGACGTCCCCGATATACGCGGCCGCCGCGTGCAGTGCCTCGGGGTGAAAGACATTGCGCTCGCCGATTTCACCCGCAAGCCGCTGTACGTGCGTTTGCAGGCGCGACTCCAGGCTCCGCTCCGGTGCGCGCGCCGTCGAGGTGCGAAGCCTGGTTAAGGGTTCTGGCCGTGGCGTGCCGCCCATCGCGGTGGTCCGTGGATTGCTCCCAGGGTGCGCCGGGCAAACGACGCGCTGAAATTGACCGGATCCCGAGCGAATGCCGCTCACCCGACGTTTCATCACAGTCTAGCCCGCATATCTCACCGCCGTTCGTCGCGAGGGCGTCGAGATGCCGCCGTGTCGGGGGACACGGACCGGAAGACGGCGAAGGCGTAGCTGACACTACGTCGAGCCGGCTGCAGGGAGTATGCCCCTTTACGGCGAGCAGATCGGAGTGCGCAGTAGAAGGGCGGTGAGATATGCGGGCGAGCCCGGGGCAGGTGCGCGTCGGCAGGGTTCGTCCACTGTCGCCCCCGGAGAAACGGGGCTCCGGATTGGCTATATCTGCTCACGGGGGGCGGTACGGTGTGTCTCGAGCTCCAACGGGGAAAGGAGGATGGCGGTGAAGGATGAGGACTGCGTCCGCTTTCTGCAGTGGTGCCTGCCACGCATGAAGATGCGGTGGCGCGGTTTTCGGCGTGTACGCGCACAGGCGTGCAAGCGCATCCAGCGCAGGATGACGGAACTGTCCTGTCCGGACCTGGGCGCGTACCGGCGGTACCTGGAAAACAATGCGGAAGAGTGGGATGTTCTGGATTCGCTCTGCCGTATTACCGTTACGCGATTCCACCGCGACAGACTGGTCTTCCAGGTGCTGATGCAGGAGGTACTCCCGGACCTGGCCCGGGCTGCGCTGGCGCGCGATGCGCGGACCCTGCGCATCTGGTGTGCCGGGTGTGCCTCGGGGGAGGAACCCTATACTCTGAGCATCGGCTGGCATCTGGAGCTGGCCGGGCACTTCCCGGAACTCGGCCTGGAGATCCTCGCCACCGACATCGACTCCGGACTGCTCGCCCGGGCGGCTCTGGCGCATTACCCCTGGAGCGCTGTCAGCAACTTGCCGGCCGCCTGGCGAGCGGCCGCGTTTGAGCTGCGTGACGGGGAATACCGGCTGAGGCCGGTATTCCGGTTGCCGGTCCGCTTCCTGGACCACGATGTACGCACCCCGCTTCCGGAGAGCGGCTTCGATCTGATCCTCTGTCGCAACCTGGTCTTCACATACTTTGATCCGGATGTGCAGCGGCGACTGGCGGGAGACTTTCGTGACCACCTGCTGGCGGGCGGTGTACTCCTGCTGGGCATCCACGAGCGGCTGCCGGAAGGCGGCCCGCGGTTCCAGGTTGTCTCCGAGCGCCTGTCCCTGTATCGCAGGCCGCCGCCCGACGATACGGCTCGCCCGTAACATTCCTGCTTCGGCGGCTCCTCCAGCGCAGCGCCCGCCCGCGCCCAACCGCCGGATGGCATGGGCTGATCAGCCGGTGACGGCGGACTCGCCGCCGAGCAGTTCCCGGAGCGCCTGCTCGATGATGACGAGCCCCTCATCCAGCACGTCATCCTCTATGGTCACGGGCATGAGCATGCGGATCGTGTTGCCGTAGGTGCCGCAGGAGAGCAGGATCAGCCCCTTGTCGCGGGCCTTTTCGCACAGCGCGGTGGCGAGATCCGCGTCCGGAGTGTGTTCTGCTCTGTCGGAAACCAGCTCGAAGGCAGCCATCGCACCCAGGTTGCGGGGGTTGTCGACACAGTCGAAGGAGCGTTGCCAGACAGCAAAGCGCTTGGCCAGCTTGTCGCCCAGCACCCGGCTTTTCTCGAGAATCTTCTCTTCCTCGATAACCTCGATCACGGCCAGCGCCGCGGCGCAGGAAACCGGGCTACCGCTGTAGGTGCCGCCCAGGGAGTTGGGGCCGGAGGCGTCCATGACGTCGGCGCGGCCCACCACCGCGGAGAGCGGCATGCCGTCGGCCAGGCTCTTGGCCATGGTCATCAGGTCGGGCCTGACGCCGCTGTGCTCGCAGGCAAACAGCCTGCCGGTGCGCCCGAAGCCGGACTGCACTTCGTCGAAGACCAGCATGATGCCATTCTCGTCGCAGATCTGGCGCAGCGCCTCGAGGAAACCGGGCGGTGCGATGTAAAAGCCGCCTTCACCGAGCACTGGTTCGATGACAATGGCGGCGGTGCGATGCGCCGGGATATCGGTCTCGAACAGCATCTTCAGGCTGCGCAGGGCCTGTTCCTCCGTGACTCCGTGATAGGGCACGGGAAAGGGGGCGCGGAAGACGTCGCCCGGCATGGGGCCGAAGTCATTCTTGTAGGGCAGCACCTTGCCGGTCATGGCCAGCGTCATGAAGGTGCGGCCATGGTAGCCGCCGTCGAAACAGATCACGCCGCTGCGGCCGGTGGCGGCGCGAGCGATCTTGACGGCGTTTTCCACCGCTTCGGCGCCGGAGTTGATCAGCATGACCTTGCCGGCACTGCCATTGATCGGCGTCAGCATGGCCAGCTTCTCGGCAAGCTGCACGTATGGCGCGTAGGGCATGACCACGGCGCAGGTGTGCATCACCTTGTCGAGTTGCGCTTTCACCGCCTCCACCACTTTCGGGTGGCGGTGGCCTATGTTGAGCACGGCAATTCCGCCGGCGAAGTCGATGAATCGCTTGCCGTCGGCATCCCACACTTCGGCGTTCTCGGCACGTTCGGCGAACTGGGTTGCGGGGCTGGCACAGCCGTTGGCGACATAGCGCTGCTTGAGTTCGTTCAGCTGCACGTTGTTCATGAGGCCTGCGACCTTTCGTTGGGGAACCAGTCGCTGACCTTAGCCTGCATGCCCTCGTTGCATGTTGACCGCAGTCATCGTTCGCCCGAAGGCTCCTGTATGGTCAACCCGGCTGCCGGGCGGGGCTCGGCTGAAAAGGAAATCACCCGATCTTGTCCCCGGACTGCCCGAGAGCAGCCTCCTGTAATTCCATACCGGGGGGAAAAACCTTGCGTGAACGAGAGACGGGGCGCGCCAGCGAGCGATGGGGAACTGTGCTCCCCGGCCTGTGACAGGCAACCATGCGCCGCTTCGCTGCTGCGCGCCCCGGTTTTCGTCATCAGCCGCCCGGTCCGGCGGCTCCCTCCTTCTCCTTTGCGGAGGTCAGACGCCGTGACGGCTGTCTGTCGCAGCGCCCGCCTGGACGCCGGCCTGGGCCGGCATGTTGCTGGCGCCGCCGGTCACCGGATCGCCATCCCTGTTTTCGCGATCGGTCTTCTCCTCGCCCGGAACGCCGCGCGTTTCGGCACCGGCCTGCAGGCCGGACATGGCCGGTATGCCGGCGGTGCCGCCTGCAAGGTCGCCTTGATGGCCGCCCCGAGGCGTCGCGGCGTCGGTCGCGGCGCCGGCCTGGACACCGGCCTTGGCGGCTATATTGGGCGCGCCGCCGATTACCGGGTCGCCGTCCCTGTTTTCGCGAACCGTCTTCTCCTCTGCCGGAATGCCGTGGGTGTCGGTGCCGGCTTGCACGCCCGGCTTGGCCGGTATGCCGGCGGCGCCTCCTTCAAGGTCGCCCTGATAGCCGCCTTGCGCCGTACCGGCGAAGGCGAGCACAAGCGTTACCAGGGAAAGGGGAACGATAGTCCGAATTTTCACGATCGGTGTCATAAGCAGCATGACTCCTCTCGTTGCTCGAAAAACTGAATGCCACGGTCATTTGACCGTGTATCCCCCAACCTGTGGATGTGAGGCAATGTCTTCAAGGGGGGGTGGCCGAGCCGTTGACACGACCGGGGACCGCGAGGGCCGTCATGGCCCGCCCATGACGCGCGTAGCGATGGATCCATACACTACTGGAGCGTTATGCGCCGTACCTGAAGTGCTAGTGTCAGGGTTGTGGGAGCCTGAACACTGGTCAGTCAGTCAACGGCCCCGGCCGCGCCGGCTTACCGCCACCACGCGGCATGGGGATAACGGTCAATCTGCCCGGAGCCTCGGATGGGTCCACATTTTCTGAATCGAATTCTCTGTGCCGAGAGCATCGCCGTGATCGGGGCCTCGGACCGCGAAGGCGCAGTTGGCACCGTGGTGTTCCACAATCTTGTGTCGGCGGGATTCAAGGGCAAGCTCTATCCGGTCAACCCGAAGCACGAGCGGGTGCAGGGGCGGCGGGCGTACCCGCATGTAGAGGCCATTGGCCGCCCCGTGGACATGGCGGTGATCGCCACACCGGCGCCGACGGTGCCGGAAATCATTCTGCAGTGCGGAGCCTACGGTGTGCACGGCGCCGTGGTGCTCTCGGCGGGCTTCGCCGAGACCGGCGAAGCGGGCAGGCGGCTCCAGGAGGAGATGCTCGAGGCGGCACGGCAACATGATCTGCGCATAATAGGGCCAAACTGCCTTGGCATCATCCGGCCCGCGCTCGGGCTCAACGCGACCTTCAGCAAGAATGCGGCGCTCGCGGGCGATCTGGCACTGGTGTCGCAGTCCGGCGCCATCTGCACGGCGATCCTGGATTGGGCGGAGGCGCAGCAGATCGGCTTTTCCATGATCGCGTCGCTGGGCGGCACGGCGGATGTCGATCTCGGCGACGTACTGGATTTCCTGGCGCTGGACGGAAAAACGCGCAGCATCCTGCTCTATGTGGAGGGGGTTCACAACGCGCGACGCTTCATGAGCGGGCTGCGCGCGGCCGCGCGCATGAAACCGGTGATCGTGATCAAGTCCGGGCGCCACGACGAGGGCTCGCGTGCAGCCATGTCGCACACCGGGGCCATTGTCGGCGCCGATGACGTGTTCGACGCGGCACTGGAGCGCGCCGGGGCGGTCAGGGCAATGACGGTGGAGCAACTGTTTTCCGCCGCACGCATGCTCTCCAGCAGGCATCGCGTTACCGGTAACCGCCTGGCGATCATCAGCAACGCCGGCGGGCCGGGGGTGATGGCAACCGACCGCGCGGTGGAGATGGACGTGGCCATGGCGGAACTCGGCGAGCAGACGCTTGAGCAACTCGACAGGCTGCTGCCGACGCACTGGTCACACGGCAATCCGGTCGACATTCTCGGCGACGCCACCGCCGAGCGCTACGAGAAGTCGCTGGCAGCGGTGCTCGGCGATCGCGGGGTTGACGGCGCGCTGGTGATGCTTACGCCGCAGGCGATGACAGACCCGCTCGAGGTCGCCAAGGCGGTCGTGCGTGTGGACGCCAATCCCCCCAAGCCGGTCATCGCATGCTGGTTGGGAGACAGCCAGGTACGCGCGGCGCGCGAGCATTTCAGGGAAAGCCGCCTGCCGCACTTCAATACGCCGGAGGCCAGCGTTGAAGCGTTCGCCCATCTAGCCGCCTATCACCGCAACCAGCGGTTGCTCTTGCAGGTACCGGGTCCGCTCGCCGACCGCGCCGGCACCGACGTGGAAAGCGCGCGGTTGATCGTCGAGGGCGCCCGCGCCGAACAGCGCAGCGTCCTCAACACGATGGAAGCCAAGGCGGTGCTGTCCGCCTTCCGGATCCCCATCACGCAGACGGTGCAGGCGCGCACGGCCAACGAGGCCATGGTGGGCGCGGGCACCCTGGGCTACCCGGTGGCGCTCAAGATCGACTCACCGGACATCAGTCACAAGTCGGATGTCGACGGCGTGCGCCTCAACATCGACAACGCGGCCGCCGTGCGCACGACCTTTCAGGACATGATCGAGACGGCGAAGCGCGAACGGCCGGATGCGCGCATCGACGGCGTTACCGTCGAGCGCATGTACCGCAGCATCTATGGTCGCGAGCTGATGGTAGGCGCGTTGCGCGACCCGGTGTTCGGACCCGTGGTGAGCTTCGGCTCCGGCGGCACCTCGGTGGAGGTGATCCGTGACCGCGCGGTGGCGCTGCCGCCACTGAACGAGTTGATCATTCACGGACTGATCGCTCGCACAAAGGTCGCGAAGCTCCTCGAGCGTTTCCGCAACATGCCGGCGGTGGACTTCGAACGGCTCGAGCAGGTATTGACGCGGATTTCGGAGCTGGTTTGCGAGTTGCCGGAAGTCCAGGAACTCGACATCAATCCGCTGATTGCCGACGAGCGCGGCCTGGTGGCGGTGGATGCGCGCATAGTCGTCGGCGATCCTCCGACCTCGCCGGATCCCTATGCGCACATGGCGATCCATCCCTACCCGTCGCACCTTGTCAGCCGCTGGCAACTCGCCGACGGAACGCCCCTTACGATCCGGCCAATCCGGCCCGAGGACGCGAAGATCGAGCAGGCCTTCGTCCGCAGCCTGTCGTCGGAATCGCGCTACTTTCGCTTCATGCAGGCGCTGCACGAACTGACCACGGAAATGCTGGTGCGCTACACCCAGATCGATTACGACCGCGACATGGCGCTTATCGCCGTCCGGGAACGGGATGACGGCAGTGAACTGCAGGTGGGCGTCGCTCGTTACAGCGCCAACCCGGACCAGCGCAGCTGCGAGTTTGCACTGGTGGTAGCCGACGAGTGGCAGGGCCGCGGCATCGGCACCCACCTGATGCGCTGCCTGATGGATGTCGCCGAGTCGCGGCGCCTGCGCACCATCGAAGGTGAGGTGCTGGCCAAGAACACGCACATGCTGGCGCTCATGAAACGGCTCGGCTTCTCCATCCGCACGGACCCGTCGAGCCACGACATCAAGGAGGTCAGCAAGCGGCTGTACTGAGAATCCGCCTGCGCCATGTTAGCCCTTAGCCCGCATATCTCACCGCCGTTCTTCGCGAGGGCGTCGAGATGCCGCTGTGACGGGGGGCACGGACCGGAAGACGGCGAAGGCGTAGCTGACACTACGTCGAGCCGGCTGGAAGGAGTACGCCCCTTTACGGCGAGCAGATCGGCGTGCGTAGTAGAAGGGCGGTGAGATATGCGGGTTAGGAGCTGCAAGCGCCGAGCACCGAGGAAAAAGGGGTGTAGGGGCGGTGCAAGGCATGGGAGTCTGTGGGCATGACCGTTCCGGCCCGTCAGGGTGTGTTCTTTCCCTTTCTCCTTGGAACTCGGCGCTCGGCGCTAATCTCGCGTAGCGAGGTCGATCCCTTCCTCCGCGACCTTCGCCAGGTGATCGATCTGATCTTCGCTGATGACGTAGGGCGGCATCATGTTGTGCCTGTGACCGTATGTATTGCATCTTGGCGTCACCAGTCCACGCCCGCCTGAGCGCCTGTGGCGGGGTCATACAAATTGACTCCCGCGGTCCCCGTACGCCTTGCGATTGCGCGAACGAAACCGATGTATCTCCCCTGATCCCTGTCGAGCGCTTCCGCATCTGACGGAAAAACGGATTTGCCCGAAACCTCCAGCACCTGCTCGAAGTCACGCCAGTGACGCCAGCCATCCCTGAGGGTATCAACCCGGACATCGGTGACCCCGGCACTGCGGCTCCAGTGCTCAAGCCACCAGTCCGGTGTCTTGAAACTCCAGCACTCATCCTCCCAGAAAACCTTCCCGTTCGACTGTGGCCGGACAAGGTGCTCCGGAACGTCCGTGATCGGCTGCATCAAACCCGGAGTCACGATGCCCAGGTACCCCTCGGGCCGCAGAAACCGCGACAGATAGCCGAGATAGAGCACATCAGTGCCGAAATACTGGTAGGCATCGATGGACACGACGACATCGAAGAAGTTTGCCGGGAACGGCAATGCATGCGCTTCCGCACGCAGGGGGAAAACGGAATTTCCGACTCCAGCCGCTTCCGCTCTTTTCCAATTGTGGTCGGGGGTGATCCAGAGATCGGCCGCCCATACCTGGACGCCGAATTCCCTGGCCATGAAAATGCTGGTAAGCGACCGTCCGCAACCGAGATCCAGCACGCGCATACCGGATTTGAGAGGCAATGCATTCAGAAGCCACTCGACCAGCCACAGCGCATTCGGGCCCATCTGGTTATCGAGGACCCAGTCCGAGTCGTATCGGCCGGAAAGCGGGAACTCCGGCTTATTCAGGAGACTGTCGATATCGGTCACGGCATGCCTTCCCGCCATCCGGTTGGAGGTGATCGTCTGCCACCCGCCTCGCTCTCGTGCGCTGACCCCTCCCTTCAAGCGCGATCACCGGCCCGTCAAACATCGAGCTGGCGGCGTTCCGCATCGACTTGTCCGGACCATGCCCACCAGTCGGCAGGACAGGCCTCCAGGCGACCCGCACCCTGATACTGGGCGTCCCGCAACCAGATGTTATTCACGGGAGGCGCCCCACCGGGTATCCGGCTTCTCCACAAGCCCGAAGTATTGTCTGGACAACAAC
>SLSJ01000089.1 GCA_007130525.1 Ectothiorhodospiraceae bacterium
ACTCCCTCCAGCCGGCTCGACGTAGTGTCAGCTACGCCTTCGCCGTCTTCCGGTCCGTGCCCCCCGTCACAGCGGCATCTCGACGCCCTCGCGACGAACGGCGGTGAGACATGCGGGCTAGCAACGCAGCCACGCGACATCGACCGTCCAGGTGTGATCGACGGGTCCGCTGCCATGGCCGAGCCCCGGCGCGGATCGGATGGCCTCCAGCAGGTACCGCCGCCCGAGAGCAACCGCTTTTTCCAGCGGCTCGCCGCCCGCCAGCGCGGCGCTGATCGCCGACGCCAGCGTACAGCCACTGCCGTGCGTATGATGCGTGGGAATACGGCGATGACGGAACATGTGGAGTTGATCGGACGCATTCCCGGTACACAGCACATCCATGAGATCGTCACCCGGCAGGTGCCCCCCCTTCAGCAACACGGCGCCGCCTGTCATGTCGCGCAGCGCCAGCGCGGCTTCCGGCATTGCTTCGGCGGAGTCGATGGACCTGCCGAGAAACGCCTCGGCTTCGGGCAGGTTCGGCGTCAACAGCGTCGCGCGAGGCAGCAGCGCCGACGTCAGCGACTCCAGGGCGTGTGTGCTGAGCAGCCTGTCTCCGCTCTGGGCGATCATGACCGGATCCACCACAAGCGGAATCCCGCTCCCCCAGCGATCGAGCGCGTCAACCACGGCGCGCACGGTGTCACCGTCATGCAGCATGCCCGTCTTGATGCAGTCGGCGCCGATGTCCTCCAGGACCACACGGATCTGGTCCTGCAGAAACGCCGTGGGAACAGAATGCACGCTTTCCACGCCGCGGGTATTCTGTGCCGTGAGCGCGGTGATGGCCGTCATGGCGTAACCGCCCATGCAGGTCACGGTCTTGATGTCGGCCTGAATGCCGGCCCCGCCTCCGGAATCGGAGCCGGCGATGATCAGGACTCGACCGTGTCGGCGCATGTCGCGGAACTCCCCGTCCGGTTCTTGACTGACGCCTTGAATGAATACCGGTGCAGACTTTTTCGGACCACGGCGCTTCAACCCGATATGCGGGCGCGAATGGCGTTGCGGTCGATCTTGCCGGCGCCCGTGACCGGCAGGGCGTCCATGAATTCAATTCGGCGCGGCACCTTGTAGCCGGCCAGTTCCTGCCTGCAAAGTTCGAGCAGGCCCGCACGCAATTCCTCGACGGCATGCTCCGCGACCACTGCGGCAACCGCCACCTGCCCCCAGCGCTCGTCATCCACCGCAACCACGGCCGCCTGCTGGACGCCGGGCCGGCGCATCAGCACGTCCTCGATCTCTTCCGGTGAGACATTCTCGCCGCCGCTGATGAACATGTTGTCAGCGCGTCCGACAATGTGCACGTACCCTTCGTCATCCTCCATGGCGAGATCGCCGCTGTAGACCCAGCCGTCATCGAGCAGGGCTTGCGCCGTTCGCTCCGGCTGCCCGAGGTAACCGGCGAAATTGTGCATGCTGCGCATGCAGAGCACGCCGGTTTCGCCTGCAGGCAGCGGTTCCCGTGTCTCCCGATCGACGATCCGGTAATCGCAATGCGGCATGGCGGTGCCGATACTGCGGTTGTGCCGCCAGATTTCGTCGTGCGTCTGATCCACGGGCGCATGGATGAAGTTTGATGGGCCGGCCTCGGTGAGGCCGTATGCCTGGGTGATGGCGATACCGCGATCGTGAAACGCCCGCATGACGGGTTCGGCACAGGGCGCGCCCGCGGTGGTGACACGTTCGAGCGAGGACAGATCGGCCTGCTCGAACCGCGGATGCGCCAGGACCATGCGCAGCATGGCCTCGACCGCGCCGAAGTGCCGTATTCTCTCTTCGGCGACCAGATCGAGCAGTTGACCGGGATCGAACTGGCGTGTCAGCACCGCGTAACCGCCGCCATGCAGTATGGGGGTCAGCGAGTTCCATCCACCGACATGGAACAGGGGAAACGTGATCAGCTCCCGGGAATCGAGAGTGCCGCCGCCGCAGACCATGAGGTCGAAGGAGTTCCATACCATCTGCCGATACGGGACGACGCAGACCTTGGGCGTCGCCGTGGTGCCACCGGTGTGGATATAGAGAAAGGTGTCGCTCATGGCGAGCGCCGTGTTCGCTTCCGCGTCGCTGGACGACTCCAGGCCCTGCTCGTAGCCGCCGTCGTCGGCGATTCGCAGCATTGCCGGCTTGGGCCGGGGGTATTCCAGCTCCCCGACAAGGTCGTCGAATGTGTCCTCGGCCACGAGCAGCCCGGGCTGGATCCGCGCCATCAGATCATTCAACTCGCGAGGGCGCAGACGGTAGCTGAGGGGTGCGAGAATGATTCCAGCCTTGCCGCAGGCCAGGTAGAGATCCACGGCCTCGATCCGATTGCGAAGCAGCATGCATACCCGATCGCCTCGCGCCAGTGCGAAGTCGTCGGTCAGCCTGTTGGCAAGACGGTTGGCGCGGCGGTCCAGATCGCTGTAATCGAAAGCCCGACCGTTACCCGCATCGAGTATGGCGGTGCGACCGGGCGCGACCCGCGCCCACCGGCCAACCCAGTTACCAACCCAGTCCATGGGCAGATCGTCGAAACTTCCGCCAGCGGCCATGTTCATGTTCTCCATCACCCCCATGTTGCTCTGCAACGATAACTCCGTACCACCCCGGTTTTCCAGGTGCGCGGGGAAACCTGCATAATGCGGCCGGATTGCCTCGAAACGCCGCCGGGGTGCTGCCAACGGGATCGAGGCCGAATCCGGATCATCCGGCGATGGCGTGGGTTGGAACGCGTTTCCCGGGGAGGAGGTGCGCATGGAACTGGTGGATATCGGCGTCAATCTTGCCAACAAGGCCTTCCGGGAGGACCTTGACGACGTAATCGTTCGTGCCCGCGATGCCGGCGTGACGACAATGATCGTCACCGGCACCGGCATACGGGAGAGTCAAACGGCGCTGGATCTGGCCCGAAGCTGGCCCGGCATGCTCTACAGCACGGCCGGCGTACACCCTCACGTTGCGCGGGATTTCGATCCCTCGGCGCTGAGCGAACTCGAATCACTGGCCGCAGAGCCCGAGGTGGTGGCGATCGGGGAGACCGGACTCGACTTCAACCGCGACTTTTCACCACGACCGCTGCAGGAAAGCGTATTCGAGCGACAGCTGGAACTGGCGGCCCGGATGCGGTTGCCCGTCTTCATTCACCAGCGCGACGCGCATCAGCGCCTGCTGCCCATCCTCAGGGAGTACCGGGATGCCCTGCCCGACGCGGTGATCCACTGCTTCACCGATAACCGCAATGCCCTGTGGGATTATCTCGACCTGGACCTGCACATCGGTGTTACCGGCTGGATCTGCGATGAAAGACGCGGACGCGAGCTGCAGGAACTGGTTGGCGACATACCGGCTGACCGACTGCTGATCGAGACCGATTCACCCTATCTGCTGCCGCGCGACATGAGTCCGCGCCCCCGCAGTGGCCGCAATGAACCGGCATTTCTGGTCCAGGTACTGGCTGCGGTCGCCCGGCACCGCGGCGAGGAGGTCGACACGGTCGCCGACAGCACCAGCCGCAATGCACGGAGGTTCTTCCGTCTGCCCGACTGACTCAGGCTGTTCGTTTTCCGTGCGCGCAGAGGCGGGCGGCGGCTTCCCGCAGCACGCCGGCATCGGCGCCGCGCCTGTGGGCGTTTTCGCTGATGTGGCGGCGGAAGCGGCGCGCTCCCGGTACGCCCTGGTACAGGCCAAGCAGGTGCCGGCTCATGGCCGGCAGCGGGACACCGCATGCGAGTTCCCGATCCACGAACTCCAGGTAGTGCTGCAGGACTGTTTCCCGGTCACGCCGCGGCGCCGCGTCATCGTTGAAGAAGCGTCGATCCACATCCGCGAGTATCCAGGGATTGTGGTAGGCCTCGCGGCCCAGCATGACGCCATCAACCACTGACAGATGGCGATCGGCCTCATCCAGGCTGCGTATGCCGCCGTTGACGATGATCTCCAGTTCCGGGAACTCACGCTTCAGCCGGTACACCTTGTCGTACCGCAGCGGTGGAATCTCCCGATTCTGCCGTGGGCTCAAGCCCTGCAACCACGCCTTGCGCGCATGTATCGTAAAACAGCGGCATCCGGCGGCCGCCACTGTCTCCACGAATTCCGCCAGGGCCGCATACGAGTCCCGATTGTCGATGCCGATGCGGGTCTTGACGGTAACCGGAACGTCCGTGACCGCGATCATGGCCGCGACACAGGCCGCCACCCGTTCCGGCTCCGCCATCAGGCAGGCGCCGAAACGACCGGACTGCACGCGATCACTCGGGCAGCCGACGTTGAGGTTGATTTCGTCATAGCCATAGCGATCCGCCCAGCGAGCGCACCGGGACAGTTCATCCGGCTCACTGCCCCCGAACTGCACCGCAACGGGATGCTCGGCCGGATCAAAGCGCAGGAACCGATCGGCCGTGCCATGCACCACGGCCGCTGCCGGCACCATCTCCGTATAGAGCAGCGCATGGCGGGAAATCAACCGCAGCAGATAACGGGCAAAACGATCCGTGCAGTCCATCATCGGCGCAACTGAAAATAGGCGATTTCGCATACTTACTCTGGTATTGGGACAAAATGGATGATAAAAACTCGGAAAACGTAGCCGGGCAGCAGTATAACGCGCAGAAGTGGACCATCGAGCCGAAAAGCACCCCGCCTCGCAGCTGTATCTATACGGCACCGACCACTGTCACCTCTGCGACCAGGCCCGGCGCATGCTGTTGGAGGTGGATAATGCCGGCCAGTTCACGGTGCAGACCGTCGATATTGCCGAAGATGACGCCCTGTCTGCACGTTACGGCGAACGCATACCCGTGCTCGCCGCCTCGGGAACCGATGTGGAACTCGACTGGCCTTTCGACCATGAAGACATAGGTGCGTTTCTGCGCGAAGCCCGGAACAAGACGGTATGAAGACATCGCTCATAAACAGGAGGCTTTATCTCCTAAGCCTCTTTTTCCTGTCTCTGCTGGCCTCATCGGGCCTCGCTGCGCAATCCGGCACCTGGCTGCTTGTGGATACCGATAGCCGCGAACTCGTCGTATACCAGGGTGAGCGGGAACTCTCACGTTTCAACGGCATTGCCATCGGCAGGGGCGGCGCGGCCGAAAATCGTCAGCGGGGGGACCACAAGACGCCGCTGGGCGAGTTCCGGATCGGCTGGATCAATTGGGACAGCGAATATCACATCTTTCTGGGGATCGACTATCCCACTTTCAGGCATGCCAGTCGCGCATACAGGGCCGGTTACCTCGAGCTTGACGACTATCTCACCGTCATTGACGCGGTGCGGATGCGGCGCCTGCCCCCGCAGACGACCATACTTGGTGGCCATATCGGCATTCACGGCCTGGGCAAGGCGGATCCTTATATCCACCAGATTGCCGACTGGACGCGCGGATGCATCGCCATGACCGACAGCCAGGTCGAGGAACTGGCGGAACTGGTGTCTATTGGTACGCGTGTGGTAATACGCTAGAGTAGAAAGAATTCCGGGTCATCATGTCGGGGTTGTTTGCATTCCGGAATAATGGTTCTAGAATGGGCACCAGTTGTCGGTCCAGGGAGATCGGCATCACAACAACAGTGACGAAAGGAGACTTTGATAATGTCCGACAGCCTCAAGAGCCTGCTCAAGGCATCCGTGCTTGGCCTTTCCGTTGCGTTTATCGTCGGCTGCGCCACCGTCGCCGAAGAAGATGAACTGACCATCGAAGAAGTGAATGCCAAGGCTGATGAAGCGCTTGCCACCGCCAATGAAGCGCGTGACATCGCTCTCGACGCCCGCGGCACCGCCAACGATGCTCGTAGTCGTGCCAACCGTAACAGCAGCCGTATCGATGATCTCAACGAGAAGATCGATCGGATGTTCGAGCGGACGATGCAGAAGTAAGCCTTTTCCGACTTCATAAAAAACCCCGCTCCGGCGGGGTTTTTTATGCCTGCATTAACTGTCTCAATGTAACGACACTTTCTCTGGAATGCGCTCCGTGAAATCGCAACAGTAATGATCTCGGAAACGTATCCCTGGCCACCGAATTAAACGCTCCTATCGCGCTTCTGCAATATCCCGACCGGCATCCGCATTTCGCGTGATATTCACCGGCAATCCATTACGGACTTTCACCGCCGCCTTCAGTCGTTCGTAATCAACGCGGCCGGGGCGTCCCTCCAGCACCGCCGCCACCGCTCTGACGGCAGATCCATAGGTGCCGAAATCCTCGTCGGCATGCTCCTCCAGCACCGGGTGCGCCTGAATGTAGAGTTCGTTCGCATGCCAGCCGGCCTTGTAAGGTTCGTTCATGATGCGCACTGCCGTACCGACAGGCAGGCGGTAGACCAGCGATTCGATGTCCTCGGGAAACATGCGAATGCAGCCATGCGTCGCCCGCATGCCAACTCCACTTGGCCGGTTTGTCCCGTGTATGAAGTAGCCGGGGATATCCAGACCGATGGCGTAATCACCGAGCGGGTTGTCCGGACCCGGATCCACGCGCTTTGGCAACGTGCGGCCTTCCGCCGCATGCCGCTCCCGCACCGAAGCCGGTGGGAACCACGCGGGGTTCTCCAGGCGGTTCGTAACCCGGGTGGTGCCGATCGGTGTGGACCAGTCGAGCCGTCCCACGCTGACCGCGTAGGTCTCCACCACGCGCTGCTCACCGGGAGCCGGTTCCGGATAGTAGTACATGCGCATTTCCGGCAGGTTGATCACCAGGCCTTCGCGCGGGCCAGGGGGTAGAATGAAGCGCGTTGGTATGACGACCTCCGTGCCCTCCCCCGGCATCCACAGATCCACGCCCGGATTTGCCATCCGCATGGCCTCAAACCCGATGCCGTGTCGGCGACCGATATCAAGAAGGGTGTCCTGGTGTCGCGCCTCCACCACCCGGATCTCCCCGACCACGTCGACGTCGTCCGGCGGCAACGGGTAGACATTACGCTGGAGGATTTCCGCATCCTCGCCACCCACTTCATCTCCCGTTATCTCCTCTCCGGCATGGGCACCGGCGCCGCACAGTGCCAGCACCAGCAGTGCTGTCATCACTGGCAAGACCTGCCTGAAAGGGAACTGGATCATGTACATTGGTATCCCTGTAACATTGGTACTCCTTTATCGGTGGCGGACACCAGGGTTCGCGCATGCAAGGGTTCGAAGTCGTCGTCAAGTATATCGCGCAAGCCGCAAAAGCCGGAAAGGGATTGTCATGCAGCTCTTGACAGTCAAGCACCTCGGTGCGCCCCGCTGGGGCACCCGCGATGTCAACGGAGACATTCGACTGGCGCCGCCCGGGGATCGTGGACCGCAAACGCTGCAGGAGTTCATCGAGGCAAACTCATCCCTTGGCGCAACGGACACCTGGGAGAAGTTGCCACCGGGCAGCCCCGATCTCATGGCCCCGATCCCAGCACCCCGGCGCAACATCATCTGCCTGGGCCTGAATTATGCCGATCACGCCGAGGAATCATTCCGGGCCAAGGGGAAATCGCCCGTCATCCCCGAGCATCCGGTGGTGTTTACCAAGGCCACGACCAGTGCCAGTGGCCCGGAAGATCCCATAACACTGGATCCGACAGTTACCGTGCAGCTTGACTGGGAGGTCGAGCTTGCCGTGGTGATTGGCCGCGGCGGACGACACATTACCGAATCGCAGGCCATGCGGCATGTCTTCGGCTACATGGTTCTGAACGATCTCTCCGCCAGGGATCTGCAATTCCGGCACCGCCAGTTTTTCCTGGGCAAGAGCCTGGACGGCTGTTGTCCCATGGGCCCGTGGATTACGACGCGCGACGAGATTCCGGACCCGCATGCGCTGCGGATCGTCTGCCGTGTGAACGGCGTCGAGAAGCAGGCATCGAACACCGCCCACATGATTTTCCGGATTCCGGCGATCATCGCCGCGCTTTCGCACGTCATGTCGCTTCAGCCTGGGGACATCATCGCGACCGGCACGCCTGCCGGCGTCGGTTTCGCCCGCACGCCCCCCGAATTCCTCAAACGCGGTGATGTTGTGGAGTGCGAGATCGAGGGCCTGGGATGTCTGCGCAACCGGATCACCGGGGAGCCCTGAGCTCGCGCAAACGGTTGTCACGCGTCCCTCATCAATTCACAAAGGTTCCGCAGTATGCCCGCCGTTGCCCCCCAGATGTAGTACCCCTTGTAGGGCATGGCGGGCAGCCGGTACTGACGGTTATTATGCCGGAGCACGTGAATCTGGAGATTCCGCGGATCGAGAAAGAAGTCCAGCGGCACCTCGAATATCTCCGCCACCTCTGCGGGATCCGGGACTAGCCTGCCCGGGTTCTCCACCAATCCCACGAATGGATGTATTACGAAGCCCGTGCCCGTACCGTATGGCGCGAGCGCCCCAAGCACTTCCACGCGATCGGCACTCAATCCCACTTCCTCCCGGGCCTCACGAAGTGCGGCTGATTCCGGGGAATGATCGTCATCCTCGATACAACCACCGGGAAAGCTGATCTGCCCCGCGTGCTCGCGCAGATCGTCGCTGCGACGAGTCAGCAGCACCTGAAGGCGTCCCTCTCGGGGTATAAGCGGTATGAGTACGGCGGCGGGGCGCCAGACCTCGCGAGGACCGTCGTAACAGACAACAGGCCGGCCGGAGTCGCGCAGAGCGAGTCGTTCCATCAACCGATTTCTGAACGCATCGGACAACACAGTGTCCATGGCTGCCATGCATTTATAGATGTTTTGAGGTCTGAAATACTGTAACAGTTCCGTCCGATGAATGTATTGACGGACATCACTGTTTCTTTACCATTCCGACTCATCACGCGGCTTGAATTGAGCGCTCGGAGATGACTCACCCGGTCCGGCGTGATCGCGCACTACTGATGAATGGGTGATGTCGAAACGGCCTCGTCTAGCCCGCATATCTCGCCGCCCTTCTACTACGCACGCCGATCTGCTCGCCGTGACGGGGAGTACTCTCTCCAGCCGGCTCGACGTAGTGTCAGCTACGCCTTCGCCGCCTTCCGGTCCGTGCCCCCCGTCACAGCGGCATCTCGACGCCCTCGCGACGAACGGCGGCGAGATATGCGGGCTAGGGGGTGCGGGTTTATATACATGCCCGCGATGATCTGTCACTTGTACGGCATCTCGGCTTTGACGCTACACAGGGTTTCTGTTCGGCCAGCCCCATGCCCCTGCCGATCTTTCTGGACCGTCACCCGGACCGGGAAAGTGGTCAATGGCGCAGGATCGAGAGCCCATCCGGTACGCCGCGCGCTGCGCCGCTCGCCCTTCGGACCGCAGTCGCTGCGCTCCTGCGTTGTCCCTGCGCTTCGCTCCGGGACTCGAACCGACTTGTCCGTCCGGGGGTTCGAATCCCCCGGGTGATATCCATGAAAAAGGGGCCGTGTGGGCCCCTTTTTCATGGATATGGCGGAGAGGGAGGGATTCGAACCCCCGGGCCCTTGCGGGCCAACGGTTTTCAAGACCGCCGCATTCGACCGCTCTGCCACCTCTCCGGGATCGGTATTGTGCTGTGGACAACGGCACGAAACAACCCGTCGCTCCTGTCTTGTCAAAGAGCTTCGG
>SLSJ01000022.1 GCA_007130525.1 Ectothiorhodospiraceae bacterium
ATTGGAGACATCAAGGCTCAGTGTGCCCGGTGTCATGGTGATCAGGTTGGCGAGGATGGTGATCGCGGCGTCGCTGTCCTCCTCCAGCGGCAGGCCGATCACGCCCGGTTTCATGGTGTAGTAAGGGGTAAGCACCTCATAGGCCACCCGCATGTTGGACTTGATCAGTTCCCACACATAGAAAAGCGTGAAGTTGACGATCTGGGGGATCTTGCGCATGTAGTTGGGCCGTTTTCCCGAGGCGCGGACGATCAGCAGCAGCACGAAATAACCGAACACGAAGCCGGCGAAAAAACCGCTGCCGGTGAAGTTCCCGGTCAGGAATATCCAGGCGAATGCCAGCAGGATGTTCCATATGAACAGGGTCATGGGCGCACCCCCAGTACCGCTTCAATATAGTCCGACGAATCCAGCAACTGTGCCGCCGCGGCATTGGCGATGGCGTAGATCGGCTGTGCGCCGAGGCCGATGAAAACGGTGATTGCCGCCAGCCCGATTATCGGCAGCACCATCAGTACCACGGCGCTCTGCGGCAGCGCCGCCTCGAACCGCCTGGCGCGTTCCCCGGTTTCCTCCGGTTGTGCCTTCCAGAAGGCCTCGGCCCAGATCTTGACCATCGAGAACAGGGTCAGCAGGCCCACCACGAGCGCGACCAGGACGATACCCCAGCTCTCCACCTCGACGCCGGCGCGAATGAGCATGTACTTGCCGAAAAAGCCGGACAGCGGCGGGATGCCCGCAAGCGACATGGCCGGAACCAGGAAAAGCAGCCCGAGCCAGGGGCGGGTGTGCCACACGCCGCCGACTTCCTTGAGTTCGTAGCTGCCACGCAGAAAGTAGACCACGCCGGCCACCAGGAACAGGTTCGCCTTTACGATGATGTGGTGCACGATATAGAAGACGCCGCCGATCAGCGCCAGCGGCGTGTACAGCGCCAGACCCATGATCATGTACCCGATCTGGCTGACAATGTGGAACGACAGGATCCGGCGCATTTCATAGTGTGCGGCCGCGCCAAGCACGCCGGTAATCATCGTGAACCCCGCCATCCACAGCAGCAGTTCGTGCGTGTAGCCGACATCATGGCTGAACAGCAGGGTGAAGAACCGGTACAGGGCGTAGACACCGACCTTGGTCAGCAGGCCCGCAAACAGCGCTGAAACCGCCACCGGGGGCGTGTGGTAGGACGCCGGCAGCCAGAAGAACAGGGGGAAGGCGGCCGACTTGATGCCGAAGGACACCAGGAACAGCATAGCCACCACGGTCACCAGGCCCTGGTTCTCCACTTCGGGCAGCTTCACGGCCAGGTCGGCCATGTTCAGCGTCCCGGTCATGCCGTAGGTCAGGCCCACGCCCGCCAGCAGCATGATGGACGAGAACAGGTTCAGGGTGACGTACTTGACCGCACCTTCCATCTGTCCGCGCTCGCCGCCAAGAATGAGCAGACCGAAGGAGGCGATCAGCAGCACCTCCACCCAGACATAGAGGTTGAAGATGTCGCCGGTCAGAAATGCGCCGCAGACCCCGGCCAGGAGCAGGTGGGTAAGCGGATAGTAGCCGAAGGTTTCATGATCCGCGCTGATACTGGGGAGCGAATACACCGCCACCGCGAAGCCCATGATACCGGCCAGCACCGTCATGATGGCGCCGAGCAGATCCGACACCAGCACGATGCCGAAAGGCGCCGGCCAGTTGCCCATCTCCATCACCAGGACGCCGTGGCTCCAGGTGTTGTAGAGCAGCACCAGGCTGGACACCAGCAGTGCGCCTGTCCCGATCACGCCGATCCAGCGCTGGGCGGCGTTCGACCGGAAAAACACCAGCGACAGCGAACCCGCGACGAACGGGATCAGGATGGGCAGCGCGACCTCCGGATTCACAAGTCGGTACTCCGCATCTTGTCCAGGTCGTCCTCGCCAACGACTTCGTAGGCGCGACGAATCAGCACGACGGCGAAGGCCAGCACGCCGAAACCTATGACGATGGCGGTGAGGATGAGGGCCTGGGGAAGCGGATCCGCCCAGCCGCCGGCGGGCAGGTCCATGCCCTCGGGAATCAGGGGCGGCTTGCCCCGGGTGAGGCCGGAGACGGTGAAGATCAGGAGGTTTGCGGCGTTACTGAGCAGGATCAGGCCGATTACCAGTTTCACCAGCGAACGCCGCAGCATCATGTAGACGGATGCGGCGAACAGGGCCCCGACAACCACTGCCATTACTGATTCCACGTCATTCCTCCGCTTCCGCCAGTGCGAGCACGATGGTCATCACCCCGCCCAGCACCACCAGGTACACGCCGATGTCGAACACCAGGGGCGTGGAAAGCTTGATTTCGCCCAATCCGGGGACTTCGATCGGCCACCACATGGCGGTGAAGAACGGTTCGCCGACCAGTATCGGCGGCACCCCGGCCAGCGTCGCCGCCAGCAGGCCCAGGCCGAACAATACCCGTGGGTCCGCCCACATCAGCTCGCGGGTGCGTCCCGCGTCGAAGGCAAACAGGTACAGCGCGAATCCTGTGGCGGCCACCAGTCCGGCAATGAAGCCGCCGCCGGGTTCGTCGTGGCCGCGCAGCAGCATGAACACCGAGAACAGCAGCAGCAACGGCAGCAGGAAGCGAGACGCCGTGCGCAGGATCAGAGAACCCATGGTCGTCATTTCTGCTTGTCCTCCGCGCGGAACCGGATCATGGCGTAGACGCCCGCGGCCGCAAGCCCGACGACGAAGATCTCACCCAGAGTGTCCAGTGCCCGGAAGTCCACCAGGATCACGTTCACGATGTTGCGGCCGTGCGCCTCCGGCACACTCCAGGCCACCAGCTGATCGGAAATCGGGTCGTTCACCGTGACCCCGTTGACCGCCAGGATGAGCACGGTCATCAGGCCGCCGAGCGAAACGGCCACGGCGGCGTCCCGCATACGCACCACCGGGTTGGAAAGGTTCAGGAAGTCGGGCAGCCGGTAGAGCACCAGCACCAGCAGAATAACCGTCAGCGTCTCAACCATGATCTGGGTGATGCCCAGATCCGGCGCGCTGAACAGGACGTAGATCAGTGCGATGCCGAAGCCGACCATGCCCAGCGTGGCCACTGCGCCCAGCCGCGAAGAGGTGACCGAAGCCACCACCGCGCCCATCACCACCAGGGCGGCCACACCGAGCTCGTAGAAGGTGAAGCCGGTCTCGTCCTCCAGGCTGATGGCCCCGTCCGCCCGGAAAAAGAATGTCCAGCCGGTCACCACGACGGTGGAGAGGACGATGGTGGTGAGGTAGTTGCGCAGGTAGCCGTTTTGAAGCACTCCGGTCTGCCATGCGGCAATCCAGTCCAGGCCGCGCATGACATGTTCGTAGCCGCGCTCCGGACCGAAGCGGTCGATGAAGGTCATGCGCTCGAACATGGCCAGGACCCGATCCCATTGCCGGTAGAGCACCACACCGGCGACGACGGCCAGAATGCTGAGCATCAACGGCAGATTGATCCCGTGCCACAGGTACAGCTCCACTTCCACCGGCGCGCCGTAAACGGCCGCCACCGAGCTGCCCACGATCGCAGCGGCGGGGATGAAGGCGGCGACGCCGAAGAGCAGACCCAGCGCCGCCAGCGTGACCGGACCGATCAGCATGGACAGCGGGGCTTCGTGGGGATGCTTCGGGGTTTTTTTCAGATCGCCCAGGAACGGACGCGTCGCGAATACGGCGGCCATGGCCACGATCATGATCGCGGATGCCACGGCCAGCACGGTGGCGAAGAAGGCGATGCCGGGCGCCTGCAGGCTAGCCTCGAACATCAATTCCTTGGCGATGAACCCGAACAGTGGCGGCAGTCCGGCCAGTGACAGCGCCGCCACGCAGGCCGTCACGAAGGTAATGGGCATGAGCCGCCGCAGCCCACCCATTTCGAGGATGTCCTTGGTGCCGGTTTCATGGTCAAGCGCGCCGGCAAGCATGAACAGCGATGCCTTGTACAGGGCATGTGCCAGCAGGAACGTCATGGCGGCGGTGATGGCCAGTTCGGTGCCGATGCCGATCAGCATGGTGAGCGTGCCCAGCGCCATGACCGTGGTGTAGGCCAGTACCGCCTTGATGCCGGTGCTGCGCAGGGCCATGAACGAACCCGTGAACATGGTGAGCGCACCGACGATACCCAGCCCATACAGCCAGAGGTCGGTGCCGCCCAGTCCGGGATTGAGCCGGGCCAGCAGGTAGACGCCGGCCTTGACCATGGTGGCGGAATGCAGGAACGCGGACACCGGCGTTGGCGCTGCCATGGCGTTGGGCAGCCAGAAGTGGAAGGGCACCTGCGCGGACTTGGTGAAGCAGCCCGCAAGCACCAGCAGCACCATGGCAGTGTAGAGCGGATACTCGCGCAGCACATCGCCGTCGGCGAGAATCTCCGAGAGCTCGAAACTGCCGGCGGCGAGGCCGATCATCACCAGTCCGGCCAGCAGCGCCAGCCCACCGGCGACCGTTACCAGCAATCCCTGCAGCGCGCACCAGCGGGCATGCTTGTTTTCGTGGTCGAAGCCGATCAGCAGGTAGGACGTGATGCTGGTCAGTTCCCAGAACACGAACAGCGTGATCAGGTTGTCGGACAGCACCAGCCCGATCATCGACGCCATGAAGCCGAACATGATGGCGTAGAACCGTGGCAGGTGCGGGTGACCGTGGAGGTAACCGCCGGCGTAAATGATGATGAAGGTGCCGATGCCGCTGATGAGCAGGGCGAACAGCAGGCTCAGCCCGTCCACCAGGAAGTTCAGGCTGATGTCCAGGCCGGGTATCCACGTGTAGTGAATGACCAGGGCGCCGTCTTCGATGACGGCGGGGATGAAGCCGAGAAAATATACGAACAGCCCCGCCGGCAGCAGCGAGAGCATCCAGCCTGCCTTGTCGCCGACGCTGCGAGCGAGCCAGGGAGCGAAGGCAGCAAGAATGAACCCGGATAGGACGGCGATGAGCATAGTCAGAGGAAACCCCTTTGAATGCGCCCCTGGCCGGGCGGCCCGAGTCGTTGCCGCACGCAGCGGGCATGTGGCGGCGGCCGGCCGCAGGAAGCGGCGGCCCGGGTCCGCAATCACAGGCCATGAAGGCCGAGAAGATACCGGATGGCGTGCTGTCGAGGCAAGGTGGACACGTCCGGCACGCGGTCGCATCCGGCGCCGGCGGAAGTGCAGGTCAGCGCGTCCGGGGCGCCGCGGACACGCCGGCAGAGGCGGCCGCGGCGCCCGGCATCAGGCGATGGTGATGGTGTTGTCGGCGTAGACGTCCTGAATGGCGTTGAGCAGTTCCACGCCTTCCTTCATCGGGCGCTGAAAGGCCTTGCGCCCGGATATGAGGCCCATGCCGCCGGCGCGTTTGTTGATGACCGCCGTGCGCACGGCCTGCTGCAGGTCGTTGTCGCCGGATCCGCCACCCGAGTTGATCATGCCGGCACGGCCCATGAAACAGTTCGCGACCTGGTAGCGCACCAGGTCCACCGGGTGTTCCGTGGCCAGTTCCTCATAGACCTTGCGGTGGGTCTTGCCGAAGCCGATGGCCGTGTAGCCGCCGTTGTTCTCGGCCATCTTCTGCTTGACGATGTCGGCGTTGATGGTGGCGGCCAGGTGGTTTGCCTGCCCGGTGAGATCGGCAGCGATGTGATAGTCGGTGCCGTCCTTCTTGAAGGCGTTGTTGCGCAGGTAGGCCCAGAGAACGGTGGCCATGCCCAGTTCATGGGCGTGTGCGAACGCCTCGCTGATCTCCTGGATCTGCCTTCGGCTGTCCGCCGAACCGAAGTATATGGTGGCGCCGACGGCGACCGCGCCCAGATCGAAGGCCTGATCCACGGACGCAAACAGCGTCTGATCGTAGATCTCCGGATAGGTCAGCAGTTCGTTATGGTTGATCTTGGCGATGAAGGGGATCCTGTGGGCGTACCGCCGCGACACGGAAGCGAGCACTCCAAGGGTGGAGGCTACCGCGTTGCAGCCGCCTTCCAGCCCCAACCGGACGATACTTTCCGGATCGAAATAGGCCGGATTCGGCGCGAACGACGCGGCGCCCGAGTGCTCGACACCCTGATCCACCGGCAGAATTGACAGGTAGCCGGTCCCCGCCAGGCGGCCGTTGTCGAACAGGGTCTGCATGCTGCGCAGCACACCCGGCTTGCGGTCCTTGATGGAGACCACGCGGTCCACGTAGTCCGGGCCGGGAGCGTGGATCTGATCCCGGGTGATGCCCGTGCATGTGTGTCCGAGCAGCCCTTCGGCTTCCGCGCCGAGTAGTGACTGAATATCTGTCATGGTGATCCCCCGCTTTCTTGCTTGAACGTGCAGTTCTCGTGTTCAGCCGATTGGCGCGCGGTTTTCTGCTTGATCCCGCCTAACGAAAACCGGTGTGGGCGCGAACGCCTGAACAGTCAGCGTCGTCCTGACGAGTCAGCCCTTTCCGGCAGCGCGGTGATTATAAGGAACCCCCGCGCGATTCGCACGGATACCTGTCCGGATAAACCCGAAGAGTTCAAATCACCGGACTGAAGTGGAAACGGGTCAATTTCCGCGCTCGCGTCCGGACTCGGCCGCATGGCCCCCGGCGGCGTTGCCTCGCCGGCCCGGAAGCCAAGGCTCCCCAACCGGCGCCATGCCTTGTCGACCCGCCGGAATCGGACTCCAGCCCGGTTATCTCACCGCCCTTCTACTACGCACGCCGATCTGCTCGCTGTGTCGGGGCGTACTCCCTGCAACTGTCTCGACGTAGTGTCAGCTACGCCTTCGCCGTCTTCCGGTCCGTGCCCCCCGACACAGCGGCATCTCGACGCCCTCGCGACGAACGGCGATGAGATATGCGGGCTAGCGCGAACGTGTGAACTCTTCGTCTCCCCAATCCGATTCTGCCAGTGCGGAAGTTCCCTTGCATCGGGAACCGGGATCCGGCGCCGGCATGGCCGACAGTTTGCCCGTCGGTATTGACATGCTGCGGTATCTCCGTGGGCGCGGGTCTGGTATAAACTGGGATCATCCCGGTGTTGCGGCTACCGGAAATGGCCCGTTTGTGAGAAGCTTTGCCGTGCGGGCGTTTTGTGACGGCGTTCACAGTGAATGCCGCATGCTGCGGTCTATAAGGGTAGAGCGTCGGAACACCGGCGACGTTTTGTCTCGTTTGGTGGCGTGCCATGGCGCAGGACGACAAGGTTGTATTTCTGGACGGGCGCGGCGCCGGCAATACCGGGACGGCCATCCGCGAGCGTTTCCGGGAACTTGCCGACCGGCGGCTGTCCGCGCTTCTGCGCCATATGCTCGACCAGGTGGACGATGCGCTGTTCGACCGCGCGGATCGCGAAACCGACGCCGATTCGCGAACGGAGTTTTTCAGCGCGATGCGGGAGATCCGCGTCAAGCGCAAGGTCATCGAGCAGCGTTTCGAATACGCCATGGGCGAGCGCCACGCGCAGCTCGGCTCCGGTTCGAAGAGCAGGGTGTCGCTGGAGCCCGAAGACGAAACGGAGCTTTCACTCGTCGACCCGGAGAAGCTGGAAGAGAATCTGGCTGTCGAAGCCATGGTCTCAAGGCTGCGAACGCAGCATGCAGAGGCGCTCAATCACCTCTGCGCCCGCCTCAACGTGCTGGCCGGTCGTGAGCGCTACAACGAAGACAACAACCCCGTGGATCCCAATCAGATCGCCAGCGCCTTCGGTGCGGCGCTTGCTGTCGTGGAAACGGAGATCCAGGCCCGACTGGTCATACTCAAGCTTTTCGAGCGCCACGTGCTGGGGCAGCTCGGCGGGCTTTACGAGGAACTCAATCGCCTGCTGGCCGATGCCGGCATCAGCGCGGATATCGACCCGCCGCGAAGCGAGCAGCCGACGCCCCCGCGACGGCAGCCTCGCACGGAGATCACCCGGCCGCAGGCCGAGCGGCTGTTCGATGCGCTGCAGGCTTTGCTGGGCGAGCTCAACGTCGGTGGGGGCGCCTCCGGGTCCGGCACGGGCGCTTCCGGTTCCGGTGGCGGCCAGGCCGGGTCCGGCCAGGGTCAGGCCGCGGGCGGAGGTCAGCATCGCTGGTCGGGCACGGGATACGAGTCCATCGGCGGCTCGGTGAACCTCTCGGAAGTCGTTGTGGTGTTGTCCGGATTGCAGCACTTGCCCGAACACGCGCCCGGCGATCAGCCAATGATGAGTTCCGAGGATATTCGCAGGCAGGTGCACAGCGGCCTCGCTCAGCGCGGATCCGGTAAGCTCGGGGCCCTGGAGGACTGCACGATCGAGATCGTCAGTCTGATCTTCGAGAACATCCTCAACGATTCCAATATTCCGGATCGTATCAAGGCGTTGCTGGCGCGGTTGCAGATTCCCATGCTCAAGGTGGCGCTGGTGGATCCCAGCATGTTCAGCAAGTCGAGTCATCCGGCGCGCAGGCTGCTGAACGACATGGCCCGCGCCGGCGTCGGCTGGACCGACAATGGTCAGCCGGCCGGTGACCCGCTTTACCGCCGCATGGAGAGCATCGTCAACTACATCCTCGAGGAGTTCAGCGACGATGTCGCCGTGTTCGAGTGCTGCCGCGAGGAGTTCGGTGCATTCCTGGAGGAGGAGCGTGAGCGGGCGCGGCAGATCGAGGAGCGCACGAGGCAGGCGGCGGAGGGCAAGGCCAAGGTGGACAGTGCCCGTCAACACGTGGATGCCCGGTTGCGTCAGCGCCTGGCTGGACGCGAGTTGCCGGAGGTGGTGATCCGCCTGATCGATGAAGCATGGTCCAAGGTGCTGTTCATCACCCTGCTCAAGGAGGGCGACGAGAGTGAACAGTGGCGGAACCAGTTGGCCCTGGTGGACCGCCTTATCTGGAGCGTGGAGCCCAAGGCCGACCATGTGCAGCGCAAGAAGCTGGTTTCGGAGATACCGGCGCTCCTGCATGACCTGCGCGCCGGCTTGAACAGTATCATGTTCAATCCGGTGGACATGACTCGCATGTTCAAGGAACTGGAAGGCGTGCACATCCGTTTGCTGTCACGTCCCATGGAACGTCAGCCGAAACCCTCCACCACACCGTTGACGGCCGGGGACTTCGAGCGCTCGAAATCAAGTACGCTCAACATGGCCGCCAACAGCCCGGATGCATTGTCGCCGGAATCCACCAGGCCGCCGGCGGAGCTTATGCCCTACCTGGAACAGATCGACGAGGCGAGCGTCGGCACCTGGTTCGAGTTTCCCCGGGAGGACGACAAGCCCGCCATCCGTGCCAAGCTCTCGGCACGCCTTTCCGGCGGTGATCGGCTGGTGTTCGTCAACCGGGCGGGTTTCAAGCTCGCCGATCGGCGCAGGGACGAGATGGCGCGCGCCTTGCAACAGAAGCGAGTGATTCTCCTGGACGACGACATGCTGTTCGACAAGGCGCTGGAGTCGGTGGTGTCGAACCTGCGGGTGGTCGCCCAGAACTGAAGCCCTAGCCCGCATATCTCACCGCCGTTTGTCGCGAGGGCGTCGAGATGCCGCTGTGACGGGGGGCACGGACCGGAATACGGCGAAGGCGTAGCTGACACTACGTCGAGCCGGCTGCAGGGAGTACGCCCCGACACAGCGAGCAGATCGG
>SLSJ01000007.1 GCA_007130525.1 Ectothiorhodospiraceae bacterium
AGGCGTGTATAGGGGGTCACGCCGCGGTGCGGCGCCACGTCCGCGACCACCACATCGACGCTGAACTGCGGAGCCCGGGCGATGACCTGGCCGCGGGCGTCGACGGCGGCGGTAATGCCGGTGTTGGTGGAGCGCAGCAGGGGCCGGCCAGTTTCGATCGCGCGCATCCGGGCCATCTGAAAGTGCTGATGGGGCCCGATGGAGTTGCCGAACCAGGCGTCGTTACTGACGTTCACCAGCAGTTCCGCCTCCGGCAGGAACTCGCGCACCTCACCGGCGAAGGTAATCTCGTAGCAAATGGATACGGCAACCGGGTGATCGCCGATACGCAGCGTATTGGAATGCCAGCCGGGACTGAAGTCGGAGATCGGCGCACCGAATACGTCCAGCAGGCTGCCGAACGCCTCGCGGAACGGAACGTACTCGCCGAACGGGACGAGGTGCCGCTTGTGATAGAAATCGATACTGGAACCGAGCGAGAGCACGCTGTTGAACACGCGTCCCGTGTCACGGTCCAGGGCGGGTACCCCGATCAACAGATCGGTACCGAAATGTTCGGCTTCCTCCGCCAGAGGCAGCAGATAGTTATCCAGAACCTGATGATAGAAGGCCGGCACCGCGGTCTCGGGCCAGATGATCGCATCGACGCCCCAGTGACGGTGGGTCAGCCGCCGGTACAGGGCCATTGTGTCGGCCCGCTGTTCCGGCTCCCATTTCTCGTCCTGGGGGATATTCCCCTGCAGCAGCGCAATGCGCAGCGGCTCCGCCGAGGGCTCGGTCCATGGCCTGTCCAGCAGCGCACCCAACAGATACACCGACAGCATTGCCCCAAGCACACCGACGCTGACGGCACGGCGGCGTCGAAGCGCCGCCCAGGCCAGCGCCGCTGCCATCATCAGCAGCAGCAGGCTGATTCCCAGGGCGCCGATCACGGGCGCATAGCCGACGAGCCAGCTATCGGTCTGGCTGTAGCCAAGCTGCAGCCAGGTGGTGCCGGTGAAGAGCCAGCTTCGCACCCATTCCAGAAGAAGCCAGGCGGCTGGCAGGGCAATCAGCACGGCCAGCGCCTCGTGCCTTGGCCGCAGATACCACCAGACAAGCACCACCAGCCAGATAATCAGACCGAAGAGCAGGGCGAGCACTATGCAGAACACGGTCGCGACCAGCGGCCCGCCACCGAACTCACCGACGCTGAACCAGATCCAGTGGCCGCCGGCCGCGAAGTAGGAAACCCCGTACACGTAGCCCGCCAGCAGACCAAGTCGCCGGGGCGCACGGGCGACGACCGCGAACAGGATGGCCGGAGACAGCAGGGCCACCCAGGACCATCCGAGAGGCGCAAAGGCAAGCGGTGAAATCAAGCCGCCGACGGCGGCGATGGCGAGGATCAGGCGACGCTCCGCCAGCAGTGGGCTCTTGTCATCCATGGCCTGTCTCAGTCGCGGGCCTTGCGCTCCATCGACGCGGAATCCGTTTCGGCTTCGGGTTCCGGCACCTTCAGCACCATCAGCAGGTGGATCCGGCGATTGTCGGCACGGATCACCTCGAACCGATACCGGTCGATGATGATGGACTCGCCTCGCCTCGGCACATGGCCGAACTGATTGGCCACCAGGCCACCAATGGTATCGAACTCCTCGTCACTGAAACCGGTCCCGAAATGCTCGTTGAAATCCTCGATGGGCGTGAGCGCCTTGACCATGCTGCCGCCCGGACGGTGACTGAGGATATAGGTGTCGTCGTCGAAATCGTGCTCATCGTCGATTTCGCCGACGATCTGCTCGAGCACATCCTCGATGGTAACCATGCCGGCAACCCCGCCGTATTCATCCACCACCACTGCGAGGTGATTCCGACTGCTGCGGAACTCCTTGAGCAGCACGTCCAGGCGTTTGCTCTCGGGCACGAACAGCGCCGGACGCATCAGTTCACGCATGCGGAATCCCCGGCCACCGTTGTTGTCCTCGGCGAAGTAGCGCAACAGATCCTTGGCGATGAGTATGCCCTCCACGTCATCGCGGTTGTCCCCGATCACGGGAAAGCGGGAATGCCCCGATTCGACAATCGGCTCCAGCAGATCCGTGGGTTCCGCGTCGTGACGCACAACCACCATCTGGCCACGCGGGATCATGATGTCCCGGACCTGCATCTCGGAGACATGGAGCACGCCCTCGATCATCGCCAGTTGATCGGCGTCCAGGAGATCCCGGCGCTGGGCGTCCCGCAGCACGTCCACCAGGTCATGACGATCCCTGGGCTCGCCCCCCGAGAGCGCCTGCCCCAGGCGCTCCAGCCAGCCACGCTGCGACGTGGACGTACTATGCGATCGATCCTCGTTCATGATTCGTTCTTTTCAGCCTCCGCATTGGCGCCCGCTTCGGAAGCGGTTCCGGGGCAACCGGGGGCCCGGTAAGGGTCCGGATAGCCGAATTTCGCCAGCAGGCGCCGTTCCAGGGCTTCCATGCGAAGCGCATCGGCCTCGTCCACATGATCGTACCCTTGCAGGTGAAGAACACCATGAATGACCATGTGCGCCCAGTGCGCGTCAGCCGCCTTGCCCTGTTCGGCGGCCTCCCGCGCGACTACCGGCGCGCAGATGGCGAGATCCCCGAGCAAGGGCAGATCCAGTCCGGGCGGCGCATCGAAAGGAAACGACAGCACGTTGGTCGCATGATCCCGCCCCCGGTAACGGCTGTTCAGTTCGCAGGCCTCGGCCTCGTCGATGACACGAATTACCAGTTCCGATTCGGCTACGCCCTCCAGTGCCGCGCTGGCCCACCGGCGCAGCGCCGATCTCGCCGGAATACCCGGCTGCCGGCTGGCTATCTGGACATCCACCCGTACCCTGGCGGTAGCCGGACGCCTGTCCGTCTCACTCACTCACGACTCCGTCCTCCACCGACAACGGTCCCCGACACCGCTGAATCGGTAACCTGCTTCTCGTAGGCGCGTACAATCCGCTGCACCAGCGCATGCCTGACAACATCCCGGGCGGTGAAGAAGGTGAAGCTGACGCCTTCGATATCCTTGAGGACCTCAACCGCGTCGCGCAGCCCGGAGGCGGTTCCCCGGGGCAGATCCACCTGGGTCACGTCGCCGGTAACCACTGCCGTGGAACCGAAGCCGATACGTGTCAGAAACATCTTCATCTGCTCGACCGTGGTGTTCTGCGCTTCGTCGAGAATGATGAAGGAATGGTTCAGCGTCCGACCACGCATATAGGCCAACGGCGCAACTTCGATGACATTGCGCTCGATAAGCTTTCCGACCCGATCGAAACCAAGCATTTCAAACAAGGCGTCATACAGCGGCCGCAGATAGGGGTCCACCTTCTGGGCCAGATCGCCCGGAAGAAAGCCCAGTCGCTCCCCCGCCTCCACGGCGGGCCGGACCAGCACCAGCCGCCGGACCTGGTCACTTTCCAGCGCCTGCACGGCGGCAGCCACGGCCAGGTAGGTCTTGCCTGTGCCGGCCGGCCCGATGCCGAAACTGAGATCGTTTCCGAGTATGTTCTCGAGGTAGGCCTGCTGATTCGGGCCGCGGCCGCGCACCTCCACCTTGCGCGTACGAATCACCGGCTCACGGGCGTCATCGGTTCCGGAGCGGACGGCGGACTCGACACCGGAGTCCTGCAGGAACAGGTGCACGTGCTCCGGGCTCAATTCCTCGGTGCCGGACACCTGATAGAGATCGCACAGCACGGACCGGGCCGCACGAATGGCGCCCGCTTCACCGATGACACGGAAGCGGTGGGCGCGGTTGCTGATTTCCACCCCGAGCCGACGTTCCACCTGCCTGAGGTTTTCGTCGAACTGGCCGCAGAGGTTGGCAAGACGCTGATTGTCAGCGGGTTCCAATACGAAATCCAGGGCATCAGGATGCGCTTTCAAGACGTCTCCGGTACCTCACGCGTTGGCCACGGACGCGGGCATCCGGTCATACAGACCGATCAGCTCGCCCCGCAGGGAATTTGACAGGGCTTCGGTAATGCGGACGACCACGAATTGACCGATCAACCGGCGATGACCGGGGAAGTTCACCACGCGGTTGTTCTCGGTGCGACCGGCGATCTCCGTGTCGTCCTTCTTCGATGGTCCATCAACCAGCACCACCTGCTCGCTGCCGACCATTGCCTCGCTGATACGTCGCGCATTGGCGTCGATGGTTTCCTGCAGCCGGCGCAGGCGCGCCTTCTTCACCGCCATGGGCGTAGTGTCGGCAAGCGACGCCGCGGGCGTTCCGGGGCGGGCACTGTAGATGAAACTGAAGGACTGGTCGAAGCCGATCGTCTCCACCAGCGCCATGGTGTCCTCGAAGGCCTCGTCGCTCTCCCCCGGAAAACCGACGATGAAATCCGAAGATATGCTGATGTGCGGCCGAATCTCGCGCAGGCGCCGGATTCTGTCCACGTAGTCGGCAACGGCATGACCTCGTTTCATCAGCTTCAGCACCAGGTCCGAACCGCTTTGCACGGGCAGATGCAGGTGATCCACCAACTCGGGAATCTCGCGATAGGCTTCGACCAGGCTGTCCGAGAATTCCACCGGGTGGGATGTGGTGTAGCGGATACGGTCGATGCCGTCGATGGCCGCGACGTAGTGCATCAGCAGAGCCAGATCCGCGGTGGTGCCGTCTGCCATCTCACCCCGATAGGCATTGACGTTCTGACCCAGCAGGTTCACTTCGCGAACACCCTGCTCCGCCAGTGACACCACCTCGGCGACAACATCGTCGAACGGGCGGCTGATTTCCTCACCACGCGTGTACGGCACCACACAGAAACTGCAGTACTTGCTGCAGCCCTCCATGATCGACACGAACGCGGTCGGACCGTCCGCCCTCGGCTCGGGCAGGCAGTCGAATTTCTCGATCTCGGGAAAGCTGACGTCGATCACGGGCACGCGCTCGCCGACGGCCCGGTCAAACATTTCCGGCAATCTGTGCAATGTCTGGGGACCGAAGACCAGATCCACGAACGGGGCACGCTGCTGCAGCGCTTCACCCTCCTGGCTGGCGACACAGCCGCCCACGCCGATCACCAGCCCCGGTTTCCGCTCCTTCAGCTGGCGCCAGCGCCCCAGCTCGGAAAACACCTTTTCCTGCGCCTTTTCCCGAATCGAACAGGTATTGAGCAGTACCAGATCCGCCTGCTCCGGGCTCGCCACCTGCTCGAACCCGCGCGCCGCCACGAGCAGCTCCGCCATCTTCGCGGAATCGTACTCGTTCATCTGGCATCCGTGGGTCTTGACGTACAGCTTCGGCTTCATGCGACCTTGCAGGCTTTCCGGTAATCAGAATTGTAGCGCAGCGCAGGGGCTGCCGCGAAACCGGCAGAGAGTACATCCGGCGTCAATACGGAGCAAGGGTCATGCGCAAGCGTCTGATCCGGACAGCCTACTGCTGCCAGTCGAATCGCGGCAGATCATTGAAGAGGCGGCGCAGGCCCTCGCCCCACATTGCTTGCGAATGGAGGCAAAACAGGGCGAGTTGAGCTTGTAACGGATGCTGCGCGGTTCAATGAGACTGTCGCGCGGGTAGAAACCCAGCCCGCATATCTCACCGCCGTTCGTCGCGAGGGCGTCGAGGTGCCGCTGTGTCGGGGGGCACGGACCGGAAGACGGCGAAGGCGTAGCTGACACTACGTCGAGCCGGCTGCAGGGAGTACGCCCCGTCACAGCGAGCAGATCGGCGTGCGTAGTGGAAGGGCGGTGAGGTATGCGGGTTAAGGGAGGCTGCAAGGCAGTAGGTCATGGGTTGTCATCCGCCGGGGCCATGGGTCCTCCCGGCATTTCATAACGGAACGCCGAGCGCATTCCATCCACAACGGCGCCGGACCGATACGTTCCGTTTCCATGCAGGCCCGGGCCACGTCCGCAAAACCCCGCCGGACGTGCGCCGGAAGCCCGGACCGCGCTCAACGACCATCCGCTGCAGGCGCCGGTTACGCGGAGCCCCGTACTTCCTTGCCCTTGCCCCGGGGGCTACACTGCCCGGTTGACGCGGGCACCCGATTGGTACCGCCCCAAGGAGAACTTCATGCCCAGGGATGATGCGCAATGAGCTTCCCGTTGCCCGAAAAACTGGATACCGTCCGGGGGCACCCCAGGCGCCTGGGCGTGGAACTGGAGTTCGCCGGGCTGCCGCTCGAGGACATCAGCCGGATCGTGGCCAGGCTCTATGGCGGCAAGGTGCACCGCAAGAGCCGGTTCGTGCACACGGTTTCGGACACACGCTGGGGCGACTTCCAGATCGAGATCGACACCGCGTTGCTCAAGGACAGGACCTACGCGCCTTACCTGGAGGCGGTCGGGGTCAACCTCCGGGAACAGGTCCAGCGTGACCGGGTGGAAGACCTGCTCGCTCGCATCGCCGCCACCGTGGTTCCCCACGAAATCGTGACGCCGCCCATACCAATGTGCGAGATCCATGAACTGGAGGCTCTGCGCGAACGACTGCAACAGGCCAAGGCCCGCGGTACCCGGGCTTCCGTGTTCTATGCCTTCGGACTGCACTTCAACCCGGAACTCCCGGACCTCCGCAGCGACGTCATCCTGGCGCATCTGCGTGCCTTCCTGCTGCTGTGGGACTGGCTGCATGTGCGCGGTGAAATCGACTGGACCAGGCGATTGACACCTTATGTCAACGAGTTCCCGAATCCCTATCGCCGACTGGTGGTGGATTCGGAATATGCGCCCGACAGCGCACGGTTGCTTGCCGACTACCTGCTCCAGAATCCAACCCGGAACCGCGCGCTCGATCTGCTTCCCGTGCTTCGGGAACTCCATGGTGATGCTGCCCTGCGGGGCGTCGTGGACGCAGCCCTGGTCAAGGCGCGCCCGGCATTCCATTATCGCCTGCCGAATTGCCGCATCGACGAGCCCGCCTGGACCCTGGCCCACGAATGGCAGGGCTGGGTGAGCGTGGAGTGGCTGGCCGCAAGGCCCGATCACATGCGGGACATGGGGGTCGCCTGGCTGCAACGCACGCAACCCGCAATCGCCAGCATCGACCGGTTATGGGCGGAGGAAAGCGAGCGCTGGCTGCAATGCGACCACGCATAGGCATCACCGGCCCGGATCGCGGCGGCCTCGCCGCCTGGCTATTTACCTGGCTTGCGGTGCGCCGCGCCGGCGGTATCCCCGTCCGCATCACGCCATCGCGGCCGCGGCCCGGAATACCCATGGACGGCCTGATCATCGGAGGCGGTGCCGATATCGACCCGGCGCTGTATGGCGAACACCATGCGCCGCCACCGCTCAGGGAATTGCGGCGGCGCAGTCGTACCCTTGCCGGGTTTCTGCTCAGCCTGCTGTTTTTCCCGCTCATCTGGGTGCTGCGACGCCTGCTCAGCACCAAGCGGCGTGACCGCGGTGACGCCGGCCGGGACCAGCTTGAAACCCGGCTGCTTCACGACGGACTCGCGGCGGGCATGCCGGTGCTGGGGATCTGCCGCGGCGCACAACTGCTGAACGTGGTCTGCGGGGGCTCGCTCTACCAGGATCTCACGGAGTTCTATACCGAGGCTCCGGACCTGTACACCATCTGGCCCCAGAAATCCGTGGATATCGTTCCTGACAGCCGACTCGCCCTGATACTGGGCCGGCGGCGGTGCCATGTGAACTCCCTGCACCGCCAGGCGATACGGGAATGCGGCCGCGATCTGCGCGTGGCCGCACGGGACACCGGAACCGTCATTCAGGCCATCGAGCATGGCGGTCGCGAATTCGTGCTCGGTGTACAATGGCATCCGGAATACCTGCCACAGAAGGCGGAGCAACAGGCCCTGTTCCGGGCACTCGTGGACACCGCCGCCCGGCTGGACACCGAAAACTGACCGTCCCGGGCCCGTTGCGATCAGGGCCCGCCCGACCACCGATTTCCGGTTCCCGTTGAAATGACCCGACGTCTCGCCATCCGTTACACACTGTTTCTCGCCGACGGCACGGAGGTGGAGAACAACCGATGGGAGGCGCCGCTGATCTATACCGAGGGCAGCGGTGAACTGCTGCCGGCACTGGACAGGGCGCTCAGGGACCTGGCTCCCGGCCAAACGCGGCTCGTAGAGGTCTGCGCCGACGATGCCTACGGCCAGTATTCTCCCGACGCGCTGCACACTGTTTCGCTGTTCAACCTGCCGGCGGAGGCTCGGCATGTGGGTGTGATGATGACGGTCGGGGACGAGCGGGACAGCTACCGTCCCGCGCGCGTCCACGCCATCGAGGGCGAGCAGGCAATACTGGATCTGAACCATCCGCTGGCGGGCAAGGACCTGGTGTTCGAGGTGACAATCCTCGAAGCGCTGGAGGAGTAAGTGGCGAACCAGCCCGCATATCTCACCGCCATTCGTCGCGAGGGCGTCGAGATGCCGCTGTGACGGGGGGGGTACGGACCGGAAGACGGCGAAGGCATAGCTGACACTGCGTCGAGCCGGCTGCAGGGAGTACGCCCCGACTACGGCGAGCAGATCGGCGTACGTAGTAGAAGGGCGGTGAGAAATGCGGGCCAGATGGCCGATTCTGTCGGGAATCCCCCCAAACCCTCAAGACCTCGCCCCTCGTCGCCCCGCCTAACGCCGCTTTCATCGTGTCGACCTCAGGCCGACACGATGAAATACCCGTTCAACAGGTTCTCCTTGTTGTAGCGCAGCGGCTTGCCGCCGTCCTCCGCCTGCACGACGCGACCACCGGCCGCCTCGACGATGGCCTGGCCGGCGGCGGTATCCCATTCCATGGTGGGTCCGAACCGCGGGTACAGGGTGGCACGGCCTTCGGCCACCGCACAGAACTTCAAGGAACTGCCCACCGGCACCGATTCCTCGACTTCTATGGACCGCAGGTAGTCCGCCAGCTCGCCGGAGGGGTGGGACCGGCTCTTGACCACGGCGTGGCCTCGCCCCGGCTCGGGCGCGCGGACGCGCAGGACCTCCCGCCTCCCGCTACCCTTTTGCCGCCAGGCACCCTCGCCCGCCACGCCAACGTAGAGCGTGTCCCGGGCAGGCGCGTATATCACGCCGAGGACCGGCCAACCACCCTCCACCAGGGCGATGTTGACGGTGAACTCGCCGTTACGCTTGATGAACTCCTTGGTGCCGTCCAGCGGGTCCACCAGCCAGAACCGCGACCACTGCCGGCGTTCCTCCCAGGGAATATCGCGCCCTTCCTCCGAGAGGATCGGAATCTCCGGCGCCAGCGCACGCAGACCACTGTCGATCACTGCGTGGGAGGCGCGATCCGCCGCCGTCAGCGGCGATGCGTCATCCTTTTCCTCCACCTGGAAATCGGAAGCGTTGTAGACGCGGAGGATGGCTTCGCCGGCCTCTTTGGCCAAGCGGACGACCGCCTCGACATCGATGTTCGTCATGGGATTCCTCGCGTCGGTTACAAAAGCCCCGGCACCATGCCGGGCCAGGCACACTGAAGTCCCGGGCGCCCCGGCCTCCCGCCGCCAGCCCGCATATCTCACCGCCCTTCTACTACGCACGCCGATCTGCTCGC
>SLSJ01000226.1 GCA_007130525.1 Ectothiorhodospiraceae bacterium
AGCCCGCATATCTCACCGCCGTTCGTCGCGAGGGCGCCGAGATGCCGCTGTGACGGGGGGCACGGACCGGAAGACGGCGAAGGCGTAGCTGACACTACGTCGAGCCGGCTGGAGGGAGTACGCCCCGACACAGCGAGCAGATCGGCGTGCGTAGTAGAAGGGCGGTGAGATATGCGGGCTAGATGTTCACGGCACCCTGCCGGTCGGGCCATGTCTGCCGCCGGGGGGGTGCGGCCTCAATGCCTGGTTCCGGGACAATGGTATTTCCCGTCGACGAATCGATCGAAGTACCGGCCGAGCGCGGGATGCTCGATCTGTTCGCCGGATTCGTCCGGCTCCAGGTGGCGCTCCGCCACGTAGGTGCTGTGCGATGCGCCGTCCACCAGCACGTGGTACCAGGGCCGATCCCTGGGCGGCCGACTCCTGGCCATGGTTTCGTACCATTCCTCGGTACCCTGGAATTCCGGGTCCACATCCACTACGACGCCCCGGTAATCGAACTTCCGGTGGTGCACGACCTGGCCAATGCAGAATTTGGGTTTGACCGTCATCGGTGAATACCCTGAAAGTCTTTCGGAAAGAAGTGCATAGCGTATGTTTGCGGAATCGTTCCGCAATTCCGGGTTATCGCGGGACACGCTATGAGCCTATCATTGCGGTTCACGGTTTTCGTGTTCAACGCGGAGGCGTCGATGCGTCTCGATCTGTGCAGCTGGCAGGAAGTGGAGCGTTATCTCGAGCATTCCACGGGGATTATCATTCCCATTGGCTCCCATGAGCAACATGGCCCAAACGGTCTCCTGGGTACGGACGCCATTTGCCCGGAATACATCGCCCGAGGCGTCGGCGAGCGCTACCAGGTGCTCGTCGGACCGACGCTGGGCCTGGGCATGGCGCAGCACCATCTGGATTTCCCGGGCTCCATATCCCTGCGTCCAACAACCCTGATTGCCGTCGTCACCGATGTCGTCCGATCGCTGCTGCGGCACGGTTTTACACATGTGTTCTTTCTCAATGGTCACGGCGGCAATATCGCCACCATCAGTGCCGCCTTCGCCGAACTCTACGCGGACCACAGCTTCCGGCGTGCCGAAGCGGCGCCATTCCACCTGCGTCTGGGGAACTGGTTCATGGGCAAGCGGGTAACGGCTCTCACGGATGCACTGTACGGCGCAAGCAATGGCAGCCATGCGACCGCATCCGAGGTCTCACTGACTTATTACGCCCATCCCGAAGCCGTCAAACAGGTTGAGATGCAGCCCCGGGTTGCACCCGCTGGTGGTTTCCGCGATGCCGCGGATTTCCGCCAAAGGTATCCCGACGGCCGTGTCGGATCCGATCCGTCCGCTGCCTGCCAGGAACATGGTCGACAGCTCTTCGAGGCGGCGGTAGAGGACACGATTGCCAGCTACCGAGAATTTACCGCGTCGAAGTAAGGAAAACTCCCGGTGTGCGGAATGGCCCGAATTCGCGCCGCGGCCACCCGTCCGGCGTCAAGGCGAGGCAGCGGTCATGGTGCGCTGCTGTCACCGCCTTCGCCTGCGGTCGATGACGCCCGCGATCACAAGCACTGTCCCGGTGAACGCCCCGGCATAGCTGAGCAGCGACGACACCAGTCCGGGTTCGAGTACGCCAACGACCATCGCCATCAGCACCGAAAGCGAGGTCAGTGTCAGGCAGAATCCGAGGATGATCAGCTTCATGGGCTTTACTAACGATGCAGCCAGCAACTGGAGATGTGGCCCCGGCGTGGTTCGAAGTCCGGCGGGTCGTCCACATCACAGACGCCGGACATGGCGTGCGGGCATCGAGGATGGAAGCGGCATCCGGAAGGCGGGTTGAGCAGACTTGGGGCTTCCCCCGAGGGTACCTCGCGCTCACGCAATGCGTTGTCGGGATCGGGATCCGCAAGCGCCGCCAGCAGCGCGTGGGTATAGGGATGCTGCGGATGATTGAGCAGTTCCTCCACCGGTGCCGACTCCACGATCCGTCCGGCATACATGACGAAAATGCGTTCGGCGAAATGCCGCACCGTGGACAGATCATGGGTGATGAAGGCCAGGGTCAGTTCGTGGCTGGTCTGGATGCGGCGAAGCAGTGACAGAATCTCCACCCGCACCGAAGCGTCCAGCATCGATACCGGTTCATCCGCGATGATCATGGAGGGTTCGAGAATCAGCGCGCGTGCAATCACCACGCGCTGCTGTTGTCCGCCGCTGAGCATGTGCGGGAACTTCGGCAGGTACTCGTCGGGTGGCGAAAGTCTTGTTTCCTCGAGCACCTTCCGGATTCTGCGCTCCTGTTCCGCCCGGTTGCGTATGCCGTGGATGATCAGCGGTTCCCGCAGAATGCGCCGCACATCCATGAATGGCGGCAGGGCGCCGTATGGATCCTGCTGCACATAGCCGACGCGGGCGCGGTAGTCGAGCAGTTCCCGGCTGTTCAGCGACGCCATGGAACGGCCCTCGAATTCCACCACTCCTGCGGTGGGCTGGTGCAGACCCAGCAGGGTCCGCGCCAGGGAGCTCTTGCCACAGCCGCTTTCACCGACGAAGGCGACCGCTTCCCCGCGCTTCAGTGTGAAGTTCACGCCGTCGACCGCGCGAACCGATCCCACCCGCACGAAACCCCACTGGCGGAGTTCGAACCAGGTGCGGAGATCGCGTACCGAGACCAGTGGAGTTTCGCTCGTGGCGGTTGCCGCGGCGCTGGGCGGAGACGTATTCATGGTCGCTTTCCTCCTTCCGCGAACAACCAGCAACGGACCTGGCGCCTGTAGCCGAGCCGGAACATTTTCGGATCCTCGGCACACCGCTGGAAGCGTGACGGGCAGCGGTCGGCGAATCGACAGCCGTCGGGCGGTGCCAGCAGATTGGGCGGCTGACCGGGTATGTGCGCCGGTCGCTGTTCCTGGCGCAGACGGGGCACGCTCGCCATCAGCAGCTTGGAGTAGGGGTGAGCCGGATGCCGGAAGAATTCCCCGGCGGTACTGATCTCGACCAGCTGCCCGGCATACATCAGTGCCACGCGGTCAGCGATTTCGCTGGATGTCGCGACATCGTGCGTTATGAGCATGAAGCTGGTGCCGCGTTCACGCTTGATGCGCTTGAGCACGTTCATGATGCTCGCCTGTGTCAGCACATCAAGGGCGGAGGTCGGTTCGTCCAGGATCACGAGTTCCGGGTCGGTGATCAGCGCCATGGCCAGGACCACGCGCTGGCGCATGCCCCCCGAGAGTTCGAAGGGATAGCGTTGCAGGAAATCGGTGGAAATGCCCACCAGCTCGAATACCTCGGCCGCTTTCCGCATCGCCCGTTGCCGGTCCCACTTGCGGAGGACGCGCAGCGGCTCCGCGACCTGTTCGCCCACCCGCACCACGGGATTCAGCGCGTTCATGGAGGCCTGCATCACCATGGCGATGCGCAGCCAGCGCACGTCTCGCCGGAACCGCTCCTCGTCCAGCGCCATGATGTCGGTCCCGTCCAGCATCACCCGGCCGGAACAGTGATGAACATTGCGAGGCAGGATCCTGAGCAGCGTCTTTGCCAGCGAACTCTTGCCGCATCCGGACTCGCCGAGAACCACCAGGGCCTCGTTGCGCTGGATATCGAAGCTCAGTCCGTCCACCGCCTTCACCACGCCACGGCTGCTCCGGTAGTGGAGCTTCAGATCCTCCACGCTGAGTAGTGGTGTCGAGGCCATCAACAGCTCCCCGCACCGCCGGCTGACTTTGCGACCGCAGCAACGAGCCTGGTGCGCCGGGCCGGTGACCGTGCATTGCCGCGTCCGTCAACATTCATGTGCATGCCATCCACCTCGCAGATCGTTTCCCGCACTGCCAGTACGCAGTGCCGGCCGCGCTAATTACGGCACTGTCAAAATGCCCGCAGCCGTGGGTTGAACACACGGTCCAGTGCAAAGCCGAGCATGGCGAAGCCGAGCCCGGTCAGCATCAGCAGTGCGGCAGGCGAGAGCACCCAGTAGTAGTACTGGCTGTAAAGCGCGCTCTCGCTCTGTGCGTCGTTCAGCACCTTGCCCCAGGTGGGCAGGATCGGATCCCCCAGGCCGAGAACGGCGAGAGACGCCTCGAGGAAGACAAAGGTCGGGATCAGCGTGACAAAGGTCGGTATCAGCACGGGCAGTATGCGGGGAATCATGTAGCGCAGGACGATCCGCGCGTTGCCGGCGCCATAGGCGCAGGCCGCCTCGATGTAAGGTGACTGCCGGATGGGAAGCAGCATCGCCCGGTACATCTTGATGCCGGCGCTGAATATGCCCAGTGCCACCACCACGCCCAGCATCAGCCAGATGCTGGTGGAATAGAGGGTTCCCACCATCACCAGTATCGGCAGCAGGGGCAGGATCATGTTGACCTCGGTGAGGCGCTGAATGGTGGCGTCGATCCAGCCGCCGTACCAGACGCCGGTGGCGGCTATGATCAGCGTGGTGATGGTGGTGCCGACCGCGGCCAGCAGTCCGAAGGCAAGGGCCACCGGCGTTCCCCACATCAGCGCGACCACCAGATCCCGCCGCTGGTGGTCGGTGCCCGCAAGCCCGTGCACACGCCCGTAGAGTACGAGGTCGGCGTCGATCCTCGCGTCCTCGTCGAATACGATGGCGTCCAGCACGAGCGTGTAGCGGCCGGGTTGTACCTGTGGTGACTCGTCATCCAGATCCCGGGCCAGCAGCCCTACGTGTGGAACGTGGCCCAGGCGTCGTTCCAGCGCCCAGTCCTGGGTGATGGACACGCGATCCTCCCGGGCAATCCGGTGACCGCCCAGGGGCGTTTCATCCCCGTCGGGCGCAATCCAGGTGAGGCGCGTGAAAGGTTCACGTTTCAGTTCAGGTGTAGATAAGAATAGATTGATTTCGCTTGGAAAAGCCGTGTAGTCGTAGTCGAATTCCAGGGGTATGCGCAGACGTTGTCCGCCCTCGAACGGTTCCACGTCGATGTCCGAGTCGGCGCTGGAGATCACCATGGTTTCCGGCTTGCCTCCGCCTCTGAGGCGGTCCACCCAGGCCGGTCCGGCATTGACCGGATGCATGCGCCACTGCTCACCGCCACGCCACAGCTCCAGCGCCTGGGAGTAGGGCACGGTAATGACCGTGTATACGGACAGCCCCACCAGGAAAGCGATAATCGCCATTCCGATGATGGCGGAGGGGTACTTGCGCAGCTCGAGCAAACCGCTGAGCCAGGCTCTCACCGTCCACCTCCCCCGGCGATCGGTCGGATTGCTTTGCTGTCGACAGTAGCGCGTTCGAACATCGTCACGTCCTGCTCCGTCAGTTGGGTCCGATGCGAATTCGCGGATCGAGGATTGCGTAGAGGATGTCCAGCAGGAACACCGTCAGCGCCAGCAGATAGGCGAAGATCACCACCGAGCCGATGATCACGGGTGTGTCCCGGTGGCCGATCGCCTGGAACAGCAACGTGCCCAGCCCGGGCCAGTTGAAGACCTGCTCCAGGATGATCGCGCCACTCCAGAGTCCGATGAGCATGAGCAGAAAGCTGGTGACGATCGGCGACAGTGTCGGCCGCAGGATATAGCGCCGCTCGATCAGGTTGGACGGCAGTCCCTTGGCCCTGGCCATCTCCACGTAGTCCTCGCTGGAATGGATCAGAAAGAAGGTTCGCCAGGAGTAGATGGAAATGAATATCTGCGACAGGAACATGGCGGCCACCGGCAGCAGCATGTGCCGTATCACGTCGGCCGCGTAGGCCAGGCTGCTCTCCGGTGGCGGTGCCTGCACCATGCCGCCCGATGGCAGCACCGGTATCACGAAGGCGAAAAACAGGATGAGAAAGATGCCGTAAAACCAGCCCGGCGCCGCCGAGGTCGGTGCCAGCGCGATCATGGTCCTGTCCATGGGGCTGCCGTAGCGTCGTGACAGCGACAATGCCACGAACACGGAAACGAAGAAGACCAGGAAATTGGCGGTACCGAATAGCAGCAGCGTTGCCGGCAGCCGTTCGACAATGATCCAGTAGACCTCCCTCGCGCCCCGGTCGCTGTGCATCTGTTCGGCGCGGCCAAGGTCCAGCATCATGGCCCGGTACAGGTAGTCGAAGCTGCGCACAATGAATGGCTGGTCCAGCCGCAGCCGTTCGACTTCCAGGTCCACCCGGCGCTGGATGAGTTCGTTGCGTTCCTCACTGGACATGTCATGGAACGCCGGATCGGCACGCACCGTCTCGGAGACATCGCCGCGGATCTGCACCATGCGCAGGTCGTCGACCCGCCCGCCCATGTTGGCGATGAGAATGGTGAGATAGACCCCGACCAGGATGGTGAGAAACAGCGCGATCAGCCGCTTCAGCGTGAATCCGGTGAGCCGCCTGAGGTCCCGCGTCAGGCCGCGCCCCGTCGGCGCCCCGCTGGCAACTGCGCGTGCGTCGGTCATCGGCTGTCTCCCGCATGCCTGCCACCGACCCTGGGCACGGTGGCGAAGGCGTGGGATGCGAACGAGGGCAGTGCGACGCGGTGGGTGGTCACCGCGAGTTCGAGGCTGTTGGCGCCCACGCCCAGTGCCGACAGCTGTTGTGGGGACAGGCGGATGGTCCAGACGCCGGATATCTCGGTCGGTTCCGCCTCGCCGCGCTGTGCAAGCTCACCGACTCCATCGAACAGCAGAAAGCGTACTGCCTCGATGTTGTCGGCCGGGTAGGGTTCGCCCTCGAAGGTGATCTCCAGCCGGAATTCCGCCGATTCGTCGTGCTCCACCACCAGCGGGCCGTCCAGGCTCAGTTCGGGAATTTCCGCATGCGTGAAGCGCAGCCATTTGTCCGAGCGATCAGGGAAATCCTCGAACCGCCGCAGTACCAGGCTGCGCTCCACGGCGTGAACGGAATGCAGGTAGAACGGGCCGTCACCGATCCAGAAGTGCCCGCGATCGCCGTACCAGTCGGACAGCGCCCTGTAGCGTTCATCGACCTCGCCGTCATGCATCAGGTCGCCGAGGGTGTTCGGATACGGCATGTACCGTTCATCCTTTGCCGCCTCGAGATGACGTTCCAGAATCCGCAGGCTGGGCCCGCCCACCAGGTTGAGCCAGTTGACCCGCATGCGGTCCGCCTTGTTGGACGAAAAGGCCAGGGCACCCCTGCTCTCGGCCCGGATGCCGAGCGCAAGCGTATGCCACGGCAGCGCCGTGGGGGTGCGGGCGGCAACAATGGATTCCGCGTCCGGGAAAATCTGGTCGCTGTAGATTTCGATGATCAGCGGTTCCCGGGAGACGATGCGCCAGCCTCGAAAGTGACGCCGGAACACCTCGAAATTGGGCACATGGGCCGCATCGTACAGTCGGCTGTCCTCGTCGGCTCGCTCGAAATTAAGGATCCAGGGCAGCACTATGTCGGCCAGCGAGATCCCGGAGCCGTCATGCCAGTGCCGTTCCAGGTAGTCGTCGGCATAGCGCACCCGGATGCGGGTCCGCGCTGTGGGTGGATCGTCCGGGTGGACCTCGTCGACAGTGAGAAAACGGCCGGCATTGTGATCCCAGTCAATCCACGCGTCACCCGGAACGCGGATCTCCGGGGCCGTGTCCAGACTGAGCCAATCGTGGGTCCGGCTCACCGGGACGTCCTCCTGTACCGTTACCTCGGCCGATTCGATGCGCTGGGGCCAGAACAGGCCGGTGAACGGATCCGGCATTAATTCAATGTCTTCCAGAGCATTGATGATCATCCTGTCGAAGATCCAGGCGCTTCCGGCTACCGGGTTCCACGGTTCGGTGAGCAGGCTGGGGGCCGCGATCACCATGTTGCCGCCAACGTGGTCGCGGTACCGCAACGTGTACGGCCACAGCGCCGAGCCCGCGATGCCGCCGGCCAGGTCCGCGGCCAGTTCGACGCCGCTCGAGCGCGGCCAGGCGTTGAGTTGATCGACGATCCAGACCCGTACCGAGTCTTTCATGGCCAGTTCGAGGCCCCTGGCCATCAATTGCTGGCGTTCATCCCAGGTCTGATAGTCACGGCGCTGCAACCGCTCGGTGATCTCGTCGAATTCGGGTTCCGGCTCGTAGGCTTGCCAGAGCGCCTCCGCACGCCCCCTGGGTGTGTAGTAGTAACTCAGGTCGGCGGCGACGTCGCGCTGAATGGATGTCGAAATCCAGCCACCCGTATAGATATGCCACTGTCCCGCGGCCGGGTCGCCGCCGATCCAGATCCTCGAGGCCTCTTCCGCCGTGCGGTAGAGGCGGTCCACCACGAACCCCACATCCTCGAGCAGGTTGGCCAGGTAGTCGCCGACGCGGCGACGTTCGTCTTCGGTGCGAATGAGTACGATGAGCCGCACCGGCCTGCCTTCGTAGTGCCAGCGCCCGTGCTGGAGGCGTGCGCCCAGACCCTCCATCTCGCGATGGATGGTTGCCTTCGCGGCCTCCGGGTCGTGCTGGTATTTCAGTTCCAGCGCCCGTGCCACGTCCGCCAGTCGGGCGTAGTCGGGGAAGGCCGTGTTGACGGGCAGGAACCGCGGAACGGCAAGGCCGCCATAGATCTCCTCGGCGATATGGCGTCGATTGATCAGCCGGTTGAGAGCTTCACGGATGGCCGAAACATGGAAGGGGTTGAGTTCGCCGTTGGCGAATTCCGGACCCACCGGGTTGAGGGAGAGTTCCACCGAGGAGCCGTAGGAGAGATCGGTGGCGATATCCGCTGAATCGCGCATGCGATGGAAAACGGACGCGCTGGTTATGCCCTGGGCGAAGACCTGGTGGGCGCCGCCTTCGATGAGGCCGCTCACCTTGCCCATGTCGGATTCCTGGGTGAACACGACCTGATCGACCAGCGCACCCCGGCGTGCAGCCAGTTCCTCGGGTACGGCGAACACGGCTCCGCCAACATCCGATTCCGGCGATTCCGTTTCCATGAACAGGCTGACCAGGATGGTCAGCAGCAGCACGGCCGCGGCCGGAAGTACGAACTTTCTCATCCCAGCAAACGCCCCTCGGGCCAGGGCCCGGTGCAGCACGCAAGTCTGCGTCGGTGTATGGACATGACGCCTCTGGCACGCATGCGTCCGCATGCGCACTGTGGGACCCGTAGGTGACCGGTTGCGGTCCGGACTCGGGATAATGCATTGACACAGGCATGCGCTGCGTCGTCCAGCATCAGAGTGCACGAAGCCTGCCGGCGTCGTAAAGCGCGGGCTCCGACGAACGATCACCGGCCGGGCCACTTTTCGTGGCCGTGCCGATGGCGGCCGGCCTGATATGCTTTGTGTTTGCCGGGTGTTCGGAGTGACCGGCAGCGTCGATGCGAGGCCGCCTTGATGGCCGTTTTTCGATCTCGGATCGGGCGGTCTCCCGGGGTGGTGCGCTCCGGGATTGACGGTGCTAGCCGGCATATCTCACCGCCGTTCGTCGCGAGGGCCTCGGGATGCCGCTGTGACGGGGGG
>SLSJ01000144.1 GCA_007130525.1 Ectothiorhodospiraceae bacterium
ATCGCGTCAGCGGTGCAAAGGGCATAACCGTCCATGGCGGCGTTGTCGGCCGGCGGAACCGTGACCAGCGCCAGCACGTCTTCCGCCAGCACCCTGCCCAGGGCATCCGTCAGGGGCACGGTCTCGACTCCGCGCAGCGGTTCCGCCGCATCCATGACCTTCGCAATTGCCCGTTGCACGGACAGCATTTTGGCCTTAACGGTGGTGTCATCCATCGGACAAACTTCCTTCGACGGTGAGCCGGACCGGGCTGCCAGCCCGATCGAATACGGCGTAACGGGACAGATTTCCAACTCTGGTGACAGTCTCGACCATGTCTGAAGTTGCGGCTCCACTTCGTCGCCGGTGACCAGTCGGCCATCCTGACCGCCGAGGCTGGAGACCATGACCAGATACCATGGCTGTCGAGGACTGTCGGCCTCATCATCCAGTACGTCCCGGCGTGTGTTCCCGGTCACTTCGACATCGGCAGGCATGATCGGAGCGAGCGTACCACGCGATCCTGAACGACGTCCCGTTTCCAGGTGGCGTTATCTCCGTGGCATTCGGCACGGGTTAGCGAGTCGGCGGATTCGGTGAACTGTCTGCGGCCGTGCCACGCGCGGGAAATTGCCCGACGGCGGCCCGACGCGAGAGCAACAACCTCATCGGACGCAACCTGAGCGCGCCAAGGTGCACATAAAGGATCTGCTCGGGAAAATGCAGCTGTCCGGGCCATGTAAAACGGCCTGCGTTGAGGCCGCATCCTGCGGACAGTATATTTACCCACGTTTCGGGATCGGCCCTGGTTACTGCCAATAAGTGCGACAGGCTGCCTGGCGGAAAATAGCAGGCCCACCGGGAGAGAGGCGCAATGGCTGAACACTACTTTCTGATCAAGCATATTCACCAGGGCAGTGCCTTTCTGAGCCTGGGCCTGTTCGTGCTGCGCGGCATCTGGATGTTGGGCTGGCCGCATCTGCTGCAGGCGCGCCTGGTGAAAATCGTGCCCCACATAATCGACTCGGTACTGCTCGCGAGTGCGCTGATGCTGGCATGGGTGCTTGCACAGTACCCGTTCGTCCATGGCTGGGTAACCGCGAAGGTGGTCGCACTGCTGGTTTACATCGTGCTGGGGTCCATTGCCCTGAAACGCGGACGGACGCTGCAAATCCGCATCATGGCGATGATCGGAGCACTGCTCACCTTCGCTTACATCCTGGCGGTCGCATTCAGCAAACAGGTGATACCGTTATGACTGACCCCGGACTTCAGTCGACCCCCTGGTCATCGCCCTCGATCTCGTCGTCCAGCTCGTCCGCTTCCTCCAGAGTATCCTCAACCCAGGTGAGCGCGGCCACAGCGCGGGGGAACCCGATGGTGGGGATGGCCAGCATGGCTACGTGGCGCAACTCCTCGGCGCTGAACCCCTCCTCCAGCGCCTGCCGTGAGTGGGAGTGGGTGGCACCCTCGCTACCCAGCCCGATGGCAAGAGCCAGCTTGATCAGACGGCGATCCCTTTCGTCCAGGGGGCCGCCTTCGGCGCAGGCATGACCGAGGCGGCTGTAGGCTTCCCAGATCTCCGGAAAGTCCTCGGCCACCTCGGCGGCACCGGAAGGAAGTTCGATTGCCATTTTGTCGTCCTCGTCCAGCAGAGATGAGTAAGATACGCAGTAGCAGAGCCGCGAGAGGTGCCCCGGTCGACGGAAAGGGCCGGCGTCCTCTCCGGCCCGGACAACAGCCGACGCCAATACAGTTTGGGGCAAGCAGGCCACCATGACCAGCACCATGCACGCGGGCTTCCGTGAATATCCCTACCAGGACCTGTGGCCCGACACGGCCCGCCGCCCCCTGCTCGGATTTGCCGCATGGAGCGGGGTGGGCAAGACCACTCTGCTCAGCAGGCTAATTCCACTGCTAAGGCGGGACGGACTGCGGATCGCCCTGATCAAGCACGCGCATCATGCATTTGACGTCGACCACCCGGGCAAGGACAGCTACAGACTGCGCAGGGCCGGTGCCGACCAGGTGCTTGTGACGTCGGCAAAGCGCTGGGCGCTGATGCAGGAACGTCCGGAAGAGCGTGACCCCGTTCTTGCGGAGGAGATTCGCCGACTCGATCAGCGGAGCCTGGATCTGCTACTGGTGGAAGGGTTCCGGCATGAACGCTTCCCCAAGATCGAACTGCTGAGGGAAACCGGAGAAGACCGGCAACCTCTGCACCGCACCGATGGTTCCATCATCGCGGTGGCGGCGGAGCGCCCGGAGCGTCTGCGGACCCGCTTGCCAAGGCTCTCCATCAATGACCCGGAGCAGGTGGCGGGCTTTATCCGGGAGCATGTCGTCAGACCGGTGCTATCCGGGCCCATGGATTGACCTCAACACCGGCGTTGTTGCAGGTTGGCAGGGTGGGCTTCGCGCCGAGCGAATGGGTTACACTGAAAGCAACGTGAGAGGGCGTTGCGCCCGGATTCGTGGAGCGAACTGCTCAACGCAGACAACGGGAACATGAACATGTCCAATGCGGATGGCCGCCATACGTTCCGGCTCCGTGACATTCGGGATGCCTGCCAGAGTTGCAGCCTCAGCGAGCTGTGCCTGCCCGTCGGCCTCAACGGCGAGGACATAGACGCACTGGACGCGATCGTCCAGCGTCGACGGCCGCTGTCAAAGGCCGATGTACTCTATCGCGAGGGCACGGGGTTCGACGCTATCTATGCGGTTCGCACCGGCGCCCTCAAGAGTTCCATGTTGTCCAAGGACGGCGAGGAACAGATCACCGCATTCCACCTGCCCGGGGAACTGCTCGGGCTGGACGCGATCAGCTCCGGCGATCACCCCTCCACTGCCGTCGCTCTGGAGACCACCAGTGTCTGCGAGATTCCGTTCTCGCAGCTGGAAAACCTCTCCGAGGCCATACCGGGCCTGCAGCGGCAACTGCTGCGGATCATGAGCAAGGAGATCTTCAACGAGCACGAGATGCTCCAGGCACTGGCCCGGCGCAACGCCGAACAGCGCCTGGCCATCCTGCTGCTTAGCCTCGGAGACCGCTTTGGCCGACGCCGGCTCTCACCAACCCGCTTTCGGCTGCCCATGTCACGACACGAGCTGAGCAACTATCTGGGTCTTGCCCCGGAAACCATGAGCCGACTGTTCCGCCGCTTCCAGGAACAGGGCTGGATCACGGCCAGAGGCAAGGAGGTGAGCCTGGAGGATATGGCCGCTCTCAGGGAGTTGAGCGGTAACCCGGGGACCACGATGGAGCGGAATGTCGGCAAGCGTTAAGCAGCGCGCCCCGGTTCGGATAAGACACGATGACAGCGCGAACGCGGGAATGAATCGGCGCCTCTCTGGGAGGCGCCGATTCATTCCCGCAACCACATCAGGGTTCCACTCAGACCGTCCTCGAATACTGGACCGTGGCGCCGCCACGGTTCAGAAATGCGTCGAAAACCATGGCGATGTTTCGCAGCAGCATGCGGCCGACAGGCAGAATCTCGATACTGTCCCGGTGTGATCGCAGCAGACCGTCGGCTTCCATGCCGTGCAACATTTCAAGTTCAGAACAGAAATACTCGTTGAAACTGATTCCGAACTCCTTCTCGAAGCTGTCGAAATCCACCTTCGTCCGGCACATGACGGCCTCGATGACCGCCGCCCGGATCTGGTCATCCATGTCCAGCCAGTAGCCGCGCTCGACCGGCAGCCGACCACTGTCGAGAGCCCGGTAGTACTGTTTCAGGTGCTTGCTGTTCTGGCTGTAGGTATCGCCCACCCTGCCAATCGCGGTCATCCCGAAAGCCAGCAGGTCGCAGTCGGCCTGGGTCGAATAGCCCTGAAAATTCCGCTGCAGCGTGCCGTTGTCCATGGCACGGGAAAGCTCGTCGTCGGGCAGAGCGAAATGGTCCATCCCGATGAACCTGTAGCCGGCGGAAGTAAGACGTTCGATCGTGCGCTGCAGGATCAGGAGCTTCTCCTCCGGGGACGGCAGGTCTTCCCGGCGAATCAGCTTCTGTGCCTTTACCCGCTGCGGCAAATGCGCGTAGTTGTATACCGACAGTCGATCCGGACGCCAGGCCAGCACCGCATCCAGCGTGGCGTCGAAGGTGGTCAGTGTCTGGTGCGGAAGGCCGTAAATCAGATCCAGGTTCACGGAGCGAAAACCGGAGCGGCGGGCATTCCGGATGACGGTCTCGACCTGCTCCGGCGGCTGAATGCGATTGACCGCCATCTGCACTCGGGGATCCACGTCCTGAACGCCAATGCTGATGCGGTTTAGCCCCAGATCGCCAAGGAGCGATACGGTGTCCGGTCGCACGGCCCGCGGATCCACCTCGACGGAGAATTCACGCGTGCGCTCCGACGCGAACGGGAACTGCTCGCCGATATTGCGGATGAGTCGCCACAACTGGCGATCGCTGAGGTATGTGGGCGTCCCCCCACCGAGGTGGAGCTGGGTTACCTCGCGATCGTTGTCAAACAACGGGCCCTGCAGCGCAAGCTCCCTTTCCAGGTAGTGCAGGTAGACCTCGGCCTTTTCCCGATGACGCGTGATGATCTTGCTGCACGCGCAGTAGTAACACAGACTCTCGCAAAACGGGATGTGGACGTAAACGGACAGGGAACGGGGAATGGGATGCTCGTTACCGGCCAGTGCCGTCTTCCGGTAGTCTTTCTCCGTGAACGCGGAATGGAAATGCGGGGCCGTCGGGTATGACGTGTACCGCGGTCCGGGCATGTCGTATTTCTTGTAAAGCTGCGGATCGAACGAGGCGGCGGCCATACGGTGGCTCCTCAGGCTGTGCGAGCAGTCCACACAATACCCGAAGCGGGATTCCGGACGTTGATACAGGTCAACTATGGAGACCCTGATGATCTCTTCCTCGTCGCACGCCGCTTTCCTTACCCGGTGACGCGGTCGCGCAGATAGACGGGGCTCGCTTCCGCCGGGCGCTGAAGTTCGCCGCGCTCCCATGCCACGCGACCGAAAGGCAGCATGTCGCGCGCCCGGGGCAGTGTCTCCGGCTCGACAGCATCCGCTTCCCTGCCGAGTGCTTCCGCAAGCGATGCTCCATGGGCGGACCAGCCCGTACCGACGGCGAAGTAGCCTGTCCAGTGGGCGGGGGCACGGACATGTTCCGGCGCCGATACCGCTTCGCGGTCCAGCGCCCGCATTAAACCGGTCCCGGCATCCGGTTCACAGGCGGCCCAGTACACTTCTCCCATTCTGGCGTCCAGCGCCGCAAGCACCCGCTCTGCACCGCGCCGCCTGACCGCTCCCTGTGCGAGTGCCGCCAGCGTGGATACGCCACAGACCGGAACATCCAGCGCCCAGGCGAGTCCCTGGGCCACTCCCACGCTGATGCGCACACCGGTGAATGCACCGGGGCCACGACCGTAGACCACGAGATCCACTGCATCCCGGCTGATACCGGCCTCGGGGAGCAGACCGTCTACCATGGCCAGCAATTCACCGGCATGACCGCGCGGAATCACGGCCTCCCTGTCGTACACCCGGCCGGCGCACATGACCGCAACCGAGCAGGCGTCGGTACAGGCATCGATGGCAAGGATAACTGGCGACTTGGCGGTCATCATGGCTCCGATTGCGCATCTTTTGCGGGAGACACCGTTATGCATTCGTCCTTGAAATCCGCCGCCTCATCGTGTTCCTCGAAATCGAACTCCAACTGCGGCTCCTCGGCGAAGGGGTCCAGCACCGATGTCATGGGCGTGGCCGCCAGCACCTGGGGCGGGGCCACGTAGGCTTCCTGATTCTCGATGCTGGTGGCCTCGCTGACCCGCTCGCGGTACCAGGCGTAGACTGCAATGGTTACGGCGATGACCGCAAACCCCATGTACAGGCCCTGGGGACCAACCCAGCCCATCAGCGGCGACAACAGGAGTGGACCGGTGATCATGCCGGTGCCGTGCACCAGCAACAGCGTCGCGCTCGCCGGGACCCGTTCCTCGGCGCCCATGAAATCATGGGCCAGCGCCAGGGCCAGCGCGTAAATGGTGAAGTTGAGACCGCCCCAGAACACCGCCAGCGCAATGACCATGGGCAGGACCGGCGCCTCGAGCACGGCGATGACGACGCTGAAAAGCGATACCAGGAGAGCGACACCCATGATGACCCGGCGGCGATCATAGCGATCGGACAGGCGCCCGATGAGGTATTGCAGGAACAGGCCGCCGAGGATCGCCGAGCCCATGAATGTGGCCACGGCATTGGTGGAAAAGCCGATACCCACGGCGAATACCGGGCCCAGCGCAAAGAAACCGCCGTTGATCAGACCTGCTCCCAGGGCAGTGAACAGCGCCACGGGGGATATGCCGTAGAGCTGCCGCAATCCCACCCGTCGCGTGGGAATGATCTCGGGTGAGGTGACGCGGGTCAGCGCGACCGGGATCAGCGCCGCCGCCATCAGGATGCCGGCCAGGCTGAAAAGCTGATACCCGGCCACGTCCCAGACACCGAGAAGAAACTGGCCGGAGCCCAGCGACACCGAGGTAAGAATCACGTAGAAGCCCAGTACCCGCCCGCGCTGTTCACGCGGCGTGCGGTCATTGATCCAGCTCTCGGTCACCATGTAGAGACCGGCCACCGCGAAGCCGAAGGTGATGCGCATGCCCGCCCAGATGAACGGATCGAAGAACAGGCCATGGATCAAGGCGGCACAGGCCGCCATCGCCGCGAACCCGGCGAAACAACGAATGTGGCCGACCTTCTGGATAATACGGGCGGAAACCAGGGTGGCGAACACGAAACCCACCGAGTAGCAGGCCATGACCATGCCGATGACTTCCGGCCGCAACCCCTCGACGCCCATGCGCACGGCAAGCAGCGTGCCCAGGAGCCCGCCACCAAGCAGGAGTATGCCCATGGACATGAACAGCGGAGTGAGCGAGCCAAGCGTACGCAGCATGGTGCATGGGCCGGTAATGGCAGTCGGACCGGCGCAATCTTGGTCCGCCGGCTAGCTGCCGTCAAACGCCTTTTTCAGGATCACTGGGAGTTGCGGGATACGCTCGAAATTGACAGTCATTAGAATTAATGGTTATATATACAGCGGTTCTCCACTTCATCCCAGCACTCTGATGGACATGCCAGAACATGTTTGTTTGTTCGGCGGTGCAGGCAAATCTCCGACCTCCTGACGACCCCGTCGTCATTCACCGAAGCCACCCACAGACCAGCCCGGTCCCGATCATCCGGACAGACAGTACAGACATGGCCGGCACCGTGGTTGCCTATACTGGCTGGGCGGCAAGACTGTTTCGGAGCCATTGACGTGATCAAACTACCCGCATCGAGCCAGGACGGGATCACCTTTCGCAATCCCACAGTCGAAGACGGCGGCAGCATGTGGCGGGTCGTCAGGGATTCAGGTGTCCTGGATCTCAATTCCGCCTACATGTACCTGCTCCTGGCCAAGGACTTCGGTGACACCTGCGTGGTCGCCGAGCATGCGGGCAGCGTGGTTGGTTTCGTCACCGGTTACCGACCGCCGCACCGTCCCGATTCAATTTTTCTCTGGCAGGTGGGCGTGGACGCGTCCATGCGCGGCCGCGGCGTTGGAAAACGCCTGCTGGCAGCATTCCTCAACAGCGACGGTGCCCGTGGCGCCAGTATGCTGGAAACCACCATCTCGCCGTCCAACGAGGCATCGAGGGCGCTTTTCAGCGCCGTTGCCCGGGATCTTGAAACCGATATCCGCACCACCACCTGCTTTACAGAAGACCATTTTCCGGAGGCCGGGCACGAGGCCGAGGAGCTCTACTTCATCGGCCCGTTCGACCCTGACCGCCCCCACAAATTGACCCTATAGAGGACTGCACCATGACCATGGATCCGATGGCATCAATCGAGAGACACGAGTCCAGCGTACGCAGTTACGTACGCAACTTCCCGACCGTCTTCGAAAAGGCGCAGGGCTCCTGGATGCAGGACATCAAGGGCGATCGTTATCTGGACTTCTTCGCCGGGGCCAGCGTTCTCAACTACGGACACAACCATCCGGAACTGAAGAAGGTCCTGATCGAGTACCTGACAGGCGACAACATCACCCACAGTCTGGACATGGCAAGCGTCGCCCGTGCCGAGTTCCTTGATACGTTCTATCGGCTGATCCTCAAACCCAGGAACATGGAGTACCAGGTCCAGTTCCCCGGACCGACGGGGACCAACGCGGTGGAAGCGGCGCTCAAGATCGCACGCAAGGTCAAGGGCCGCGAGAAGATCATGTCCTTTACCAGCGCCTTCCACGGCATGACGCTGGGATCGCTGTCCGTGACCGGCAATGCGTTCAAGCGCCAGGGTGCGGGACTACCCCTCACTCACAGCGATTCCATGCCCTACTGCAACTATTTCGGGCCGGAGCACAACACCATCGACTACATCGACCAGATGCTGGGCGATTCGGGCTCCGGCATGGACAAGCCGGCCGCGGCGATCGTGGAAACGGTCCAGGCGGAAGGCGGCGTCAACGTAGCCGACTGGGACTGGCTGCAGGGCCTGCAGGAAATCTGCCGCAGGCACGACATGCTGCTGATCGTAGACGACATCCAGACCGGTAACGGGCGCTGCGGCAGCTTCTTCAGTTTCGAGCCGGCCGGGCTCAGTCCGGACATCGTCACCGTATCAAAATCGCTGAGCGGCTACGGCCTGCCGTTCGCCATCACCCTGGTGAAGCCGGAGTACGACATATGGGAGCCGGGTGAACACAACGGCACCTTCCGCGGCCATAATCCCGCCTTTGTAACAGCGGCAAAAGCGCTCGAGCTTTACTGGCAGGACGACGCCTTCGAGCAGGTCATCGCACGCCGTGGCGAGATGATGCGCAGCTTCCTGGAGCGGCTCTGTAGCAAGTACCCCGAGGCCGAGGGCACCGCTCGCGGTCGCGGCATGATGCAGGCGGTGGAATTCGGCAACCAGGAACTCGCCAGCCAGATATCGCATGTGGCGTTCCGGAACAAACTGATCATTGAAACTGCCGGACCTGATGACGAGGTGCTGAAGCTGCTTCCGCCGCTCACCACCGAGGACGCCGATCTGCAAAAAGGCCTGGACGTGATCGAGAAGAGCCTGGTCACGGCCATGCAGGAGCTGGGAATTACCAGAAAGGCAGGCAGCCAATAGGTCACCGGCGCCAAGGGCTGCCGGCTGTGATCGGACCGGCCTCACCGCCGAGGCGGTGCGGCCGGTTTTGGGGAAACACCGAAGTGTTTGCGCGACCGCGCTGGCATCGCATTTCTCGCGAGGCGAGACGCTTTGCACAGTGCCGCGGTCACGCGGCGCAACACCGCAGTCGTGGTGTGCGATGCCAACGCGCCGAGGCGTTCGGAGAGTGTTGCCCTTGGCGGTGCCGCAAGTCACCACAGGTGAAACCATCAACCTCGGCGACTTGCCCCTGGACGCGAACGAAAACCGCCTCGACACAGCGAGCAGATCGGCGTGCGTAGCAGAAGGGCGGTGAGATATGCGGGCTGGACCGCACAACGCATCTCGGATGCAGGGCTCAACGGAGGCACAATGAAAATCGTACGGGTCAAGGACATCATAGGGACCGAGCGTGAAGTAAAGGGAGACGGCTGGACCAGCCGTCGGCTGTTGCTGAAGAAGGACGGCATGGGATTCTCGTTCCATGAAACGATCATCCCCGCCGGCGTGGAACTGCCCATGTGGTACAAGTACCACCTGGAAGCGGTCTACTGCGTGGCCGGTAACGGCAGCATCGAGGATCTGGAAACGGGCGAGGTGCACCAGATCGAGGACGGCACCCTGTATGCGCTGGACAAACACGACCGGCATATCCTGCGCGGAGGCACCGAGGACATGCGACTGATCTGCGCCTTCAATCCGCCGGTCACCGGCCGTGAAACCCATGACGCCGACGGCGCGTACAACCTGGTCGAGGAGTGAAGCGCGACCGTTTCGGACCCACCGGCCGGGACACCAACCTTCCGGTTTCCCGGCCGTTCCCGCCTTTCCTTGATGCATCCCTTGAAGTGTCGGCAGTCCGCCACAATGCTTGAATCATGTGGGGGGCAGTAGCCACCCCCACAGCCTTGGGCATTCGCCCACGCACCGTTCCGGTGCCGTCCGCGTCAGGCCGGACGACTCGCCGGACCGGTCTTCAATGAAATTGCGACCACACGCAGATATGCAGACATGCGTTCTCTAACCAGAGGGAGGTATGTAGTAGACGATGGTGGACATCAAACAGGATATCTATCCAACCAGGACCCGTGAGCATGTGGACATGTTCCCGCGGCTGGATCCGGTCATATACGGCAACGCCGACCAGGGACCGCTGAGCCGGGAACAGGTTGAACGCTATGATCGCGACGGATTTCTGTTTTTCGATGGCTGGCTGGATGATGACGCCGTTCGCGTCTTCCGCGAGGAATTGCGCCGCCTTTCGGACAACCCGACGGTCCGCAACAGCGAAGGCGTCATCACCGAGCCAGGCAGCGACGAGGTCCGCTCGTTCTTCGCGGTGCATCGCCGCTCCCGGATATTCGACCGCCTGTCGCGCCATCCCCAACTGCTCGGCATGGCGCGGCAACTGCTGGGAAGCGACGTATATGTGCACCAGTCACGGATCAACTACAAGCCGGGGTTTCGCGGCAAGGGGTTCGCCTGGCACTCGGATTTCGAGACCTGGCACGCCGAAGACGGCATGCCGCACATGAGGGCGGTAAGCGCCTCGATCATTCTGACCGACAATCACCTGTTCAACGGTCCGCTGATGCTGATCCCCGGGTCGCACAAGGTCTTCATCCCCTGCGCCGGCGAAACGCCGGATGACAACTACCGGACCTCGCTCAAGAAGCAGGAACTCGGTGTACCGGATGAAGACAGCCTGGCAAGGCTCATCAACGAGGCCGGGGGCATACGGGCGCCCACCGGACCGTCCGGCTCGCTGTTGCTGTTCGAGTGCAACACCCTGCATGGATCCAATGCGAACATGTCGCCGGATCCGCGCAGTAACGTGTTCTTTGTCTACAACAGCGTGCACAACCTGCCGCGACACCCCTACCGTGTATCGCGCCCGAGGCCGGATTTTCTGGGCGAACGGGAGGACTTCACCCCCTTGAAGGCGGCGGCATAGTCGCCCGGCCATGGACCGGAGCAGCAGGATGCCGTTCCGGTCCCCTGACACGGGGCGGAAAACAACCCGCAACTTTCCCGTCAAGGCGTATCCGGTCGCTCCTTTAGCGTTGAACGCAGGCTGTCGAAAAACGACTCGACCACCCCGATGTCGCGGGTTCGGCTCATGGCTGGCAGACTGTCCAGGAACTGCCTGCCGTAGCTGCGGCCGATGAGTCGTGGATCGCCGATCATGAGTACGCCATGGTCGGCATGATCCCGGATCAGGCGGCCGACGCCCTGCCGCAGCGTGATGACCGCCTGCGGCAACTGGTAGTCGCGAAACGGGTTGCCTTCGTTGCGCCTCAGATGGGCGATACGCGCCTCGGTAACCGGATCCGACGGCGACGCGAACGGCAACCGGTCGATACATACCGCGGACAGCGCTTCCCCCTTCACGTCCACGCCCTCCCAGAAGCTTGCCGTTCCCAGCAGGACGGCATCGCCCTGCCTGCGAAACGCTTCCAGCAGCGCATGCTGCGAGGCCTGCCCCTGCACCAGCAGCGGATACGACAGACGCTCCCGGAGATAGTCCGCGGCCTGGTTCAACGCCCGGTAACTGGTAAAGAGCAGGAATGCCCGCCCCCCGCTGGCGCGCACCACCTGCGCGGCCACGTCCAGGAACGCCTGGTTGTAATTGGGCGCGTTGGGTTCGGGCAGGCCGGAGGGCACGAACAGCAATGCATTGTTGGCGTAGTCGAAGGGACTGTCCAGGCGCATGGTTTCCGCATCCTCCGGAATACCCATGCGCCGCCGGAAATGGCCGAAGTCAGCGCCGACCGACAGTGTCGCCGAGGTGAACACCCAGGCACCGGGATGACGCTCCATCTGGCTCAGGAACTTTCGGCCCACGTCCAGGGGCGTGAGGCGCAGCATGAATGACTGGCTGAACGTCTCGAACCACTGCGCACAGTCTTCGCTGTCCCCCCGCCGGAAAGCTTCCAGGTCCGCCAGCAACTCCCCGCTTCTGCGGTGGCAGGCTTCCAGACCCTTGCCACGTGGCGCCAGCGGCTCAAGCACGTGCAGCAACTCTTCGAGACAGTGCGCCAGATGTCGCAGGCCTTCCTGCACGGCAGGAAGTTCCGCAACCACCGCCCAGGCGGAACGCTGTCCGCGGCTGCCCAGGCAGAGACGGAAATCCAGGACCGCCTTGCGCAAGGCGTCCACGCACCCGGGCAGCTCCGGCTGATCCCCCGCCTCCCGCAGGTACTCGGCGGTGGTGTCGCGCGCCAGCTCCAGGAAGCGACGACTGGTGAGCGACAGTCCGAAGAACTGCGCAGCCACATCCGGAAGCTGGTGCGCCTCGTCAAGGATGTAGGCATCGGCACCGGGCAATACTTCCCCGTAGCCGCCTTCCTTCAGCGCCATGTCCGCCATCAGCAGGTGGTGGTTCACCACCACCAGGTCGGCTTCCTGGGCGCGTTTGCGCGCGCCCATCAGGAAGCAGTCGGCGTAGAGCGGGCAATCCTGGCCCAGGCAGTTGTCCGCGGTGGATGTGGCGCTGCTCCATACCGGGCGGTCCGCGGGGACATCGGCAAGCTCGGAGATATCGCCGCTGCGCGTGGTAGCCGCCCATTCGCGTATGCGCTGGAGTTCGTCCAGCGTCCGCGGGGCGTCGGAGCGTGGATCCGCCTCCGCCTGATCAAGCCGGTACAGACAAAGGTAATTGTTCCGCCCCTTGAGCAGCGCGGTGCGCACCGGCAGATCCAGGATCCGACGGACAACCGGCAGATCCTTGTGGTAAAGCTGATCCTGAAGGGTGCGGGTGCCGGTGGAGACGATCACCCGGCGCCCCGAGCGCAGCGCGGGGACCAGGTACGCGTAGGTCTTGCCGATGCCGGTTCCGGCCTCGGCGATCAGTGTCCGGGCGCCGGCGATGGTGTCCTCCACCGCCTCGGCCAGGGCCTGTTGCTCGTTCCGGGCCTGGAATCCGGGAATGGCGTCCGCCAGGGGTCCGTCCGGCCCCAGCAGTTCGCGTGCATCGGTCATGGGTTTGTCCCGCCCAACTCCCTGGCGCGACGCTTGGCTTCCTCGGCACCGTCACGATCACCCGCGAGTTCGCGGGAGACGGCGATCAACTCCCAGTTTCGCTGCATCAGATCACGCCGCCCATCCGCGTATCGGTTGGATCGCATGGCCATGGCCTCGGCCTGGTCGTAGCTGGCCTCGCGATAGCGCACCACGGCCAGGTTGTGCCAGAGCACCGGATTGTGCGCATCGATACGCAGGGCGCGCTCCAGCAGGGCCGCCGCGCGGTCGTGCTCCCCCGCTTCAGAAGCAGCCTCGGCGTCGCTTACCAGCGCCACCACCGCCGGCGCAGCGCGTGGCGGTTCGTCCTCCACCTTGGCGTCCGGCTCCGTAACATCCACGTCCGGCTCGGGCTCCGGTTCGTGATCCGGGGGCTGTAGCAAGGCGCAACCGCCAATCAACAGCACCAGGCTTGTCATACACAGACGACGCCAGGTCTTCATCGGAAGAGCCCTCGAAACCATTCAACAACACCGCCCCGCTCCCGCCCGTCACGACGGCGCTCCGCGCAGTCGACGGATTCCTCGGGCGCGTACCCTCTTATATAGGGCAATGCCCGCGCGCCCTCACAGCCTTCCGCCGAGCGCAGACCGGTGACCCCGTCGATCCATACGGTTTCCAGCCCCTGCGGCGCCGACAACTCCAGGGGTTGCGGCCGAAGCCTCGCCATCGCATCGGCCCAGACCGTGAGTGCACCGGAGGCTCCCGTCAAACCGGTGGAAACATTGTCATCGCGCCCCATCCACACCACTCCGAGCAGATCGCCGCCGAAGCCGGCGAACCAGCTGTCCCTGCCATCGCCGGTGGTGCCGGTCTTGCCGGCCACCACCAGGCCGGAAGGAAGCTGATAATAGGCGGACCGTCCGGTGCCTTGCCGCATCGCGCTCACCAGCGCCGCATTCACCAGTTGCACCGGTTCCGCATCGAATACCCGCGTCACCGCCAGCGGATACCTGTTCAGCGGCGTACCATCCTGCCGCGTGACCTCGCGGACCGAGCGCAGCGGTGTGTGGAAACCATCGGCCGCAAGGGTATGGTACATCTGCGCGACTTCCAGTGGTGCCATCTCTCCCGTGCCCAGCAGGAACGACGGATAGATGCGCCGGGGCAGAGGCGCACCCAGGCGATCCACGGTGCGCCGAACGGTTCCCATGCCCAGGTCCATCCCCAGCCGCACCGTGGGCACGTTCCAGGACTGGGCCAGGGCGTCCACCAGCAGCACATCGCCGCGAAACTCGCGGTCGAAGTTGCGCGGCTCCCACGGCATCCTGTTCTCGTCCTGCAGCGACAGCGGATCATCCAGCAGTACGCTGCCCAGGCCGAAGCGCTGAGGTTGCTCCAGCGCGGCAAGGTACACCGCCGGCTTGATCAGGGAACCCACGGGACGGCGCGCGTCGAGCGCACGGTTGAAGCCGGCGAAGCGCGGATTTCGTCCACCGACCAGTGCCAGCACCTCGCCCGATTCCACATCCACCATCACGGCCGCCGTTTCCAGCGGGGCCGGCATACCCTCGAGCTTGTCCTTCACGGCGGCCTCGGTTGCCGCCTGGACGGCCGGCGCCATGGTGGTAAAGATGCGCAGCCCCTCCGACTGCAGATCGGAAGTTGCGTAGTCCCGCCGCAGATGGCGTTGCACGAGATCCAGGAACGCCGGATAGGCGCGCGCAGGACCCTGGCGTCCCGGCAGCACGTTCAGTGGTTCGCCCCTGGCCGCACCCGCCTCGGCCGCGGAAATCACGCCCGTGTTCTCCATCTGCGCGAGCACCAGATTGCGACGGTTCAGGGCGCGATCGGGATTGCGGCGCGGATCATAGAATGAAGGGCCCCTGACCATGGCGACCAGCAGCGCCTGCTGGGCTACGCTCAGGTCATCCAGGGACTCGCCGAAGAGAAACCGGCTGGCCAGACCGAAGCCGTGGATGGAACGGTCGCGGTCCTGGGCCAGGTAGACCTCGTTGAGGTAGGTCTCGAGGATGTCGTCCTTGTCGTAGTGAAACTCCAGCAGCAGCGCCATCACGGCCTCGTTGGCCTTGCGCAGGAAACTGCGATCACTGCTCAGGTAGAAATTCTTGACCAGTTGCTGGGTGACGGTGCTGCCGCCCTGGACTACACGCCCGGCCCTGACATTGGCGACTGCCGCCCGCAGGATTCCGCTGGGCGAGAGGCCATAATGACCGTGGAAGTTCCGGTCTTCCACCGCCAGCAGTCCGCCCACCAGTGTCTCCGGCACCTCGTCGAGGCGCACCAGCAACCGGTCTTCACGATGGGCGGGATATATGTGTCCGATGGGGGCCGGGTCGAGACGCACCAGGGGCACCGATTCGCCGGAGTCGGCATCCCTGAGCGCCGTCACCCGACCGCCTGCCAGGCTCAGGCGCACGCGGCGCGCCGGCTCGGATCCGTCCCAGAAATCAAAGGCGCGGGTAGCGAGAAGAAAGCTGTCGCCCTGGCGTTGCCAGGTGCCCGATCCCTGCGCGGCGGACATCTCCCGGTAATCCAGGGCATCCAGTTCCTGCCGTAACTGAACGGCGTCCAGCGGTCTGCCCTGGTAGAGTTCGAGCGGCCGCGCATAGACGGTAGCCGGCACCGACCAGCGCTTGCCCTCGAACTGGTCGCGCACCGCCTGGTCCAGCCACAGCGTCCATGCCGCCAGTGCCAGCAGCAACACGCCGAAGGACAGCAGCGCGAGGCGCCTCCAGGCAATGCCGCGGCGCTTGTTCCGGCGAGAGCGGGAGCGGGTAGAACGTCGTTTAGCCATGGCGACCGGTTACAGCCAGATGGCGCGTTCCCGCGGCTTCATGTTGGCCCAGATACCGAAAAGGCCGATCACGATGAAAGCCCCCAGGGTCCAGATGGGAATGCTCAGACCGAATGCCAGATGCACCTCCGCGCATTCGCCGGACCCCTCCAGTACCATTCTAAGCGTCTGCGTGAGGGGAAAGGTATCCAGCATGTAATCGAGACCCGGACCGCAGGCCGGTACCTCTTCCGGCGGAAGACTCTGGAGCCAGACATGACGACCGGCTACGGCGGTGCCGACACCAGCCGTGAGCAAGACCAGCACCCCGTAGACATGGCGGCCCCAGGCCCTGGGCCCATGCAGGAAGGCGAGCAGGAAGACCAGTCCCAGACCGGCCAGGGCCACGCGCTGCAGCATACAGAGCGGGCAGGGTTCCAGGCCCACGACGAATTCCATGTAGTAGGCTCCCGCAATCAGCGCCGCGCACACCAGAAAACCCAGCAGATTGGCGATGCGCAGGCGACGGCGGTCAATCCAGCTCAAGGTCATGCAGGCAGTCCGTTCGCAGAGGGCAGGTAATCAGGATTGCCGCGGAAAGGCTGATCGGGGCTTGGTCGGCACTGAGCGTGTTCCGGTCATTATCTCCCGCGGACTTCAAGGGGACGCTGATGCGTTTCCGCGTTCGTGCGAATGAATGAGCGTCGCCTTGACACGGCGGGAGTGTAGCAAATTACGCGGCTTCAACCGGCGTCCGCATCCGTTTCGGTGCTCACAGTGTGCGCCACGTCACCGTTCAGCGCCGCTTCCAGCGCTCGCCACGGCAACAGCACGCATTTCAGTCGACCCGGATATTCCCTGACCCGCAACAGCGGCTGCAGAGGCCCCAGCCCGTCGCCCTCGTTCGCATGACCCGCAAGCTGCTGCTCGAAAGCGCGTGCCAGCGCACGCGCCTCTGCGGCCGAGCGCTGCCGCAGAACATCGGTAAGCAGGGATGCGGATGCGGTTGCGATGGCGCAGGCGTCACCCTGAAAGCCGATATCCTCGATACGCGCATTCCGCACGTCCAGGTACAGCGTGATCCGGTCGCCGCAGACCGGATTCAGGCCTTCGGCGTGATGCGTGCACGGCTGCACGACCCGAAAATTACGCGGTGCGCGGTTGTGATCCAGCACCACGCGCTGGTAGAGGGCCGCCGGGTCGTTCATCAGGCAAACAGGTCACGCACCTTGCGGATGGATGCGGCAAGTTGTTCCACCTCGACCCGCGTGTTGTACAGACCGAATGAGGCCCGCGCCGTGGCGGGTATGCCGAAGCGTTGCATGACCGGTTGCGCGCAGTGATGGCCGGAACGGATGGCAACCCCGTCGGCATCGAGGATGGTTCCTATGTCATGGGGATGGGCATCCTCCATGACGAAGGAGAGCACGCCCGCCTTCTCGGCGGCTGTGCCGATAATGCGAACACCGGGGATCTCGGAAACCAGTTCGGTGGCATACCGCAGGAGGTCCGCTTCATGCGCCTCGATGGCCCGAAGGTCGAGCGCGGTGACATAGTCCACGGCCGCGCCGAGCCCGATCACTCCGGCGATGTTCGGAGTACCCGCCTCGAAGCGTGCCGGGGGCTCGGCGAACTCCGTGCGCTCGAAGCTGACGCTACGAATCATGTCGCCGCCACCCTGCCACGGAGGCATGGTCTTGAGCAGATCCAGGCGGCCGTAGAGCACACCGACGCCGGTCGGACCGTACAGCTTGTGGCTGGAGAACGCATAGAAGTCGGCGCCGATGTCCTGCACATCCACGGCCATGCGCGGTACCGCCTGGGCGCCGTCCACCAGCACGGCCACACTACGTGCATGGGCGATACGCACGATCTCGCGCACCGGATTGATGGTGCCCAGCGCGTTGGATACCTGCATGATGCCGACGATGCGGGTGCGTTCGGTAATCCGGCTTTCCACATCCTCAAGCGAGATCTCGCCGGCGTCGGAGATGGGCACCACCACCAGTTTCGCCCCGGTTTCCTCGCACAGGATCTGCCAGGGGACGATATTGGAATGATGCTCCATGGCGCTGATCAGGATCTCGTCACCGGCTCGCAGCCTGGGCCGCACATAGCTGTACGCCACCAGGTTGATGGCTTCGGTGCAGCCGCGCGTAAAGATGATCTCCTTCTCCGACGGCGCATTCAGGAAACGGGCAACCTTGCCCCTGGCCTCCTCGAACGCCGCGGTCGCGGTCTGCGACAGCATGTGAATGCCACGGTGTATGTTGGAGTAGTACTCCCGGTAGCAGCGCGTCACCGCTTCGATGACCTGTTGCGGCTTCTGAGCGCTTGCGCCGTTGTCCAGGTAGACCAGCGGCTTGCCGTGAACCTGCTGGCGCAGGATCGGAAAATCCTCCCGCACGCGCTCCACATCGAGCCGGGGTGCCGCACGCAGCAGCGGATCGGGTGCGCTCATCCGGAACCTCCCGCACGGTCGTCATCGAGCCAGTTCGCCAGGCGGGCTTCCACGTGATCGCGCAGTTCCGGCGCCGTCATGGAATCGAGCGTTTCATTGGCGAACGCGAAGATCAGCAATCGCCTGGCCTCCCGCTCGCCAAGCCCGCGGCTGCGCAGGTAGAACAACGCATCCGCATCGAGTTCGCCAACCGTGGAGCCATGACCGCACTTGACGTCGTCGGCATAGATCTCCAGGCGCGGGTTGGAATGGGCGGTGGCCCGCGGGCTGAGCAGCAGATTCCGGTTCTGCTGTTGCGAATCCGTCTGCTGGGCGCCCTTGGCAACATGGATCAGGCCATCGAAGACCGATTCGGCCTTGCCGTCGAGCACGCCCTTGAAGTACTGCTCGCTGCTGCCGTGATCAGTCCTGTGCCGCACCCAGGTGTGATAGTCCGCAAACTGACCGGAGGAAACCATGTAGAGCCCGTTGAGGCTGGCCTGGGCGCCACTGCCGTTGAGATTGACGTACACATCGGTGCGTCCGAACCGTGCCCCGCCGGAAAAGGCGTGCATGCCGAAACGCGCATCCCGGCCCAACTCGACATGAACGACGCCCAGATGCCAGGCACCGTTGCCGCTTTCCTGCAGGTGCTGGAGGCGGACTCCGGCGTTGTCGTCGACGACGATTTCGCTCACCGGACAGGTGAGGTAGGGCTCGTCCGCAACACCGGCATGATGCTCGACCAGACGCACCTCGGAGCCGGTACCGGCGTGCACCAGCAGCCTCGGATAACTGGCCATGCCGGCGCCGCCCTCGCTGGTGAAGTAGTGCAGCACCACGGGGCGCTCGACGATGGTCCCCGGCGCCAGTTCGATCAGGGCGCCGTCCCTGGCGAAAGCGGTACTGAGTGCGGCGAACGGGTGCTCCCCGGTATCGGCGTGGCGCCCGAAGTGGGCGTCCGTGGTGACGTCTCCGGCCTCGAACGCCTCCGCCAGCGAGACCATCCGCAAACCCTCGGGCAGATCGGTCAGATCCGAATGGCGGGCACTGAAATGGCCGTCCACGAAGACCATGCGCAGCGCGTCCGGCACGGACTCCGTCAGCTTCCGCAGATAGCCGTCGATGTCAGCGCCGGGCGCCGCCGGCGGGAAATGCTGCTGCGCCAGTGAAGCGAGGTTGGCGTTCTTCCACGCCTCGATACGCCGATGCGGAAAACCCTGACGTTCGAAATCCGCCATGGCGCGGCGGCGCAGGTCATCCAGCCACGTCTCGCCCGTGGCCGGCATGGCCTCGAATTCCCGAAGGTAAACGCTTTTCTGTTCCTTGGCCGCTTCCATCCAGCTCACCTCAGGCCGCGTTATCTTCGAACAGGGCATAGCCGGACTTCTCGAGTTCCTCGGCCAGCGTCTTGTCACCGGACTTGACCACGCGCCCGTCCAGCAGCACATGTACGCGATCCGGCTGAATGTAGTTCAGCAGCCGCTGATAATGGGTAATGAGCAGAAACCCGCGCTCCGGAGTGCGCATGACGTTGACGCCTTCGGCCACCGTTCTCAGGGCGTCGATGTCCAGTCCGGAGTCGGTCTCGTCGAGGATCGCGAACTTCGGTTCGAGCACCGCCATCTGGAAGACTTCGTTGCGCTTCTTCTCGCCGCCCGAAACCCCCTCGTTCACCGGGCGCTTCAGCAGCGCGTCATCCATCTTCACCAGCTTCATCTTCTCGCGGATGTGCTTGAGGAATTCCATGGCGTCGATCTCGCCTTCCCCGCGGTGCTTGCGAATGGCATTGACCGCAGCCTTGAGGAAATAGGTATTGGCCACACCCGGAATCTCCACGGGATACTGGAAGCCGAGAAAAACGCCCTTCCGGGCCCGCTCTTCCGGCTCCAGCTCAAGCAGATCCTCGCCTTCGTACAACACCTCTCCCTGGGTGACCTCATAGCCGTCGTGGCCGGCCAGCACCTTGGCCAGTGTGCTCTTGCCGGAACCGTTGGGTCCCATGATGGCGTGCACTTCGCCGGCATCGACCGCGAGGTCGATGCCCTTGAGGATTTCCTCTCCGCCGACACTGACGTGAAGGTTCCTGATTTCAAGCATTGCCATTTCCTGTCTCCGTATGCCTTTCCGCTTCGCCGCCCCGCCGGACGGCATGGCCGCAGACCCCGTCGGCGGCCGCCGCATTGTGCGTGGCCGGATTCCGCCGGTCCCCCTCAGCCGACACTGTCCTCCAGCGTCACCTCGAGCAGCTTCTGGGCTTCCACCGCGAATTCCATGGGCAGCTTCTTGAACACGTCGCGGCAGAAACCGTTGACAATCAGCGATACGGCCTCTTCCTCGCCGATACCGCGCTGCTTGCAGTAGAAGAGCTGATCCTCGCTGATCCGGGAGGTGGTGGCCTCGTGCTCGATCTGTGCACCGGGATGCTGGGCGTCGATGTAGGGGAACGTGTGGGCGCCGCACTGATCGCCGATCAGCATGGAGTCACACTGGGAATAGTTGCGGGCGTTGTTCGCCGTGGGCAGCACCCGCACCAGGCCCCGGTACGTCTGTTCGCCATGGCCGGCCGAGATACCCTTGGCGATGATGGTGCTGCGGGTGTTCTTGCCCATGTGGATCATCTTGGTGCCGGTATCCGCCTGCTGATGACCGCGGCTTACCGCCACCGAGTAGAACTCGCCCACGGAATCGTCCCCCTTGAGCACGCAGCTCGGGTATTTCCAGGTAATCGCGGAGCCGGTTTCCACCTGTGTCCAGGAAATCTTCGAACGCTTGCCGGCACAAAGCCCGCGCTTGGTGACGAAATTGAAGATACCGCCCTTGCCGTTCTCGTCACCCGGATACCAGTTCTGAACCGTGGAGTACTTGATCTCGGCGTCGTCCAGCGCAACCAGTTCCACCACCGCGGCATGAAGCTGGTTCTCGTCGCGCATGGGTGCCGTGCATCCCTCGAGGTAGGACACGTGCGCCCCCTCCTCGGCGATGATCAGGGTGCGCTCGAACTGCCCGGTGTGGCCGGCGTTCATGCGGAAGTAGGTGGAAAGCTCCATGGGACAGCGTACACCCCTGGGGATGTAGACGAAGGAACCGTCCGAAAACACCGCCGAATTCAGGCCGGCAAAGAAATTGTCGCCCTTCGGCACCACGGTGCCCAGGTACTTCCTCACCAGTTCCGGGTGCTCGCGCACCGCCTCCGACATGGAACAGAAAATGATGCCCTTCTCGGCCAGCTTGTCCTTGTAGGTCGTACCCACCGAGACGCTGTCAAAGACGGCATCCACAGCCACCTGACGCTGCTGCACACCGGCGAGCATCTCCCGCTCATGCATGGGGATGCCGAGCTTTTCGTAGGTCTCCAGCAGCTTCGGATCCACCTCGTCGAGGCTCTTCGGCTGGTCTTTCGGCGCCGCGAAATAGCTGATCGCCTGAAAATCGATGGGCGGATATTTCACATGCGCCCAGTTCGGCAGGGGCATCTCGAGCCAGTTGCGAAATGCCTCGAGCCGCCATTCCAGCAGCCACTCGGGCTCCTCCTTCTTGGCGGAAATGAAGCGTACCGTGTCCTCATTGAGCCCCGGCGGCAGCGACTCCTGCTCGATATCGGTCACAAAACCGAATTCGTAGCCCTTCCGGGTAAGCTCCTCGATGGTTTTCGTGCTGGCAGACATGTTCCGCTCCCGTTGAAAACTGACCACTGCTCTGTAGGCTCACGCAACCTCAGGCGCGATGAAAACGCACCGGCCGCGATGGCGGCGCCTCGTCACCGTCGGCTCCCGCCAGCAGCCCCTTGACTCCGTCACCCACGTCCCGCAGGGCCGGGTGCTCCGCCGCCAGGGGCCTGCTCATGTCGCGGAGACTGACGCCCTGGAGCGCGCGGTAGAATACATCGTTGATACGTGACCAGTTGCTGCTCACGGGGCAATGCGAACTGAACTGGCAGGCCGCACCGCCGCCTTCGATACAGTCGGTCAGGGCGATGGGCCCCTCAATGGCGACGATGACTTCCGCGACGGAGATGTCCTCCGGCGACCGCGCCAGGCTGTATCCGCCCTTGGCGCCACGGTGCGACACAAGCAGCCCGCCGCGGACAAGTTGTTTGAGAATCTTGCTGACCACGGGCGCCGGCAGACCGCGGAATGCAGCCAGCCATGAGGCGCTGTAGCGCTCGTCCGGCTGCTCCGCCATCACTCCGAGAAGAGCCGTAGCATAATCCGTTTCGCGGTTGATCCGTATCATCGTTCCGAGAGTGTAACGCAAAGAGTACCAAGTTGGTACTCTTTTGGCCGACTCATATCGAACGATTCCCCGCACGGATTCCGACAACGGACACATATCGCTACACTCGGCGCATGGCCTGCAATCCATCAACCGCACCAGAGCCCGCCACACCACCGCCGCTGCCGCGCCGGCGGTCACGAATGAGCGGGGTGATCGCGGCACTGCTCGGTTCGGTGGCCGTTTCGCTGAACGCGGCTCCCGGCGACCTGTGGGAGGTGAAGCAGTACTCCACCAACGTCCGCACCGGGCCGGGCACGGATCATTCCATTGCCTTTCAGTCGGCGCGGGCCGATGTCCTGATGGAACTGGAGCGCGACGGTGACTGGCTCGAGATCCGGGCCGTGCGCACTCAGCGCCAGGGCTGGGTGCGCGACGACCTGCTCCGCCCCCTGACGGAGCGTGGCGAGGCGAAACCGAGTGATGCATTTTCCCTCTTCAAGCGGATGCTGGAAGACTCGGACGGCGTCGACGGGCTCTTCGAGCAAGCGCACTATCTCGGCTACGCCACCGTCGAGATTACCGTTACCCCGCTATTCCTTGATGCGCCGCTCGATAGCCGCATGGCCCAGCTTCAGGATCTCCTGCGAATCTGGCAGACCGTCGATAATACGGGTATCCCGGCCACGGTCCTGCTGCGTGAGCGTGACGGCCGCCGCCTGGCCAGCGGCAGCGCACTGACCGGAACCCACTGGTTCGACGACGACCCACCGGCCGACTCACGCCAACACCAGAACGATTAACCCGCATATCTCACCGCCGTTCGTCGCGAGGGCGTCCAGATGCCACTGTGACGGGGGGCACGGACCGGAAGACGGCGAAGGCGTAGCTGACACTACGTCGAGCCGGCTGCAGGGAGTACGCCCCGACACACCGAGCAGATCGGCGTGCGAAGCGGAAGGGCGGTGAGGTATGCGGGTTAACCCTGATCGCCGATTACGGCCCTCAGATCACCATGCCGAACAGCGACAGGCAGATGATCACCGCCGCCGCCACCGCCACCATGTCCGCGGTCAGGGCTGCCGCCAGCGTATGCCGGATGCGGCGAACCTGGATGGCGCCGAAATACACCGCAAGCACATAGAAGGTGGTTTCGGTGGAGCCCTGAAGGGTGCTCACCAGCACGCCCGTGTAGCTGTCCGGGCCGATTGCCGGATCATTGATGATGGAGGCCAGCACGCCGTATGCCCCGGACCCCGACAGCGGCCGCAACAGCGCCATCGGCAGGGCTTCGGCAGGCAGGCCGATGCGCCCGGTGAAACCGCCTATCAGATCGGTCATCACGTCCATGGCCCCGCTTGCGCGGAACATGCCGACAGCGACCAGAATGGCCACAAGGTAGGGAATGATGCGCACCGCCACCTGGAAGCCGTCGCGCGCGCCCTCCACGAAAACCTCATAGATACGCACGCCACGAAGCACGCCGAAGAGCAGGAAAAACACCATCAGCCCGGGAATGATCCAGGGGGCGATGACGCGGCCATAGAGTATGGACAGCGGAATCAGCGACAGGATGCCCCCCAGCGCCAGCGCCGAGACCCAGCCCGGATAGGCCTGCGAGGCTTCCTCGGGCAGGCCCTCGTACTCGTCGGGACGATGGCCGCCGCCGATATCGGTATCCTGATGCTCGCGCACGGGATACCTGGACAATGGAAAGAAACGTCGGTAGAAGCGTGCCGCCAGGATCGCCGCGATGGTCGCACAGAGCGTGGCAAACAGCGTGGTGGGCAGGATGGCGGCCGGACTCTCGGACCCCGCAGCCGCGCGCAGCGCAATCACCCCTGTAGGCAGCAGCGTTATGCTCGATGTGTTGATGGCCAGGAACAGCGCCATGGAATCCGTGGCCGTGCCCTTGCGCGGATTGAGCTTGTCCAGTTCCTGCATGGCGCGGATGCCGAAGGGCGTGGCCGCGTTGCCAAGGCCCAGCGCGTTGGCCGAGAAATTCAGTATCATCGCGCCCATGGCCGGGTGATCGCCGGGCACGTCCGGGAAAAGGCGCACCATCATGGGGCGAATGAGCTTGGCGAGGATGGTCAGCATGCCTCCGGCTTCGGCCACCTTCATCAGCCCGAGGAACAGCGTCATCACGCCGATCAGCCCGATGGCAAGCTCCACCGCGCCGCCGGCGGACTCCACCATGGCCGTGGACATCTCCTCCATGGGCGACGTCTCGCCATCTTCCACGGGGTCGTGCGTGAGCTGGTAGGTCGCGGCCGTGATGAATGCCAGCAACACGATGACCAGAAAGACGACGTTCATGAACTCCCCCGCACAGCGTTATTGGCGCATCATGCAGGCGACCGGTGATTGCGGCAAACTCCCCGGCATCTGGCCCGCATATCTCACCGCCGTTCGTCGCGAGGGCGTCGAGATGCCGCTGTGCCGGAGGCACGGATCGGAAGACGGCGAAAGCGTAGCTGAAACTACGTCGAGCCGGCTGGAGGGAGTACGCCCCGTCACAGCGAGCAGATCGGCGTGCGTAGTAGAAGGGCGGTGGGATATGCGGGCTAGACCCCGGCGCGCTCGCGGGTCATGATTTGCAACCTCGATCCATACGGGAAGCCGCGACGCGCCTGACCTGCAAACGCGGCACAGCCCGCTCGCCGCCGCGACGCGGCGCGGTTTTCCGCGTTCACAGCACAACAGAGATCAGTAACAACCATGCGCCTGACAGGATTTTTCGCCCTGGCCGCCACCGTGGTCATCGCGGTTGGCGTTATCGTTCTGAGCCACCTTCGCAGCACCATACCGGAACCACACGCCAGTTGTGTCGCCGCCTGGCGTGACGTACCCGACAATCCGCTGAGACAATTCGGGCGCGCCAGCCTCGAACTCGATCCCGAGCGCTCCCGGATAACAAACCTGGATGATGGCGGCGAACGGATTCTGAGCCGCGTGGGCCCCGTTTCACGTTCCGCGGGCCGACCAGTGACCCTGGAATGCCGGCGGGACGCGGACGGCAACGTGGTGCCCGTCCAATGACCGGACTTCCCCGGATAAGGAGATTTCTGTATCCTTGGGCTCCGATTCGGGGTGTAGCGCAGCCTGGTAGCGCACCTGCATGGGGTGCAGGTGGTCGGAGGTTCAAATCCTCTCACCCCGACCAAACATCAAACGGCAGATCAAGGGTTTACAACAACCCCACTGATCTGCCGTTTTTCGTTTCTCAAGAGTCTCCCGATGCCGGCAGGGAGAACAACCGGTGGCAGCCGGGTGGAACCATTATCGGCGCGTGGATAACGTCCTGACAGGCACGCGCCGGACAAGGCCATCGTATTACGGCCGGTGGCCCTGACGGACAGGGCCACCGGCTTTCGTCTACTGCCCCATCACGGCGATATCGCCCTGATCGCTGTCGATGCTGAACGAGTACTCCATCGACACGTAGTGGAACCGGCCTTTGGTGCCGCCTTCATGAAGCGCGAAACCGCCGTGGTACGTGTTGCCGGATTCCAGGTCGATGCGTGTGTCCGCGTCGCCGGCAAGCGCCCGGCTGATGGTGACCACACGGCGGTCGCCATCCTCCTCCAGTTCCACCTCGACGGCGGGAGAGTCGCTCTCGTGGCGGCGCTCGAGGATGTAGCCGTCCACCGGCAGCACACCGCCGTCTGCGGTCAGGCGGGCCTGCCAGTACTCGAGGAAATGACCATCGCTGATAAGCTCGGCAAGCTCGCTGTCGCTGCGATAGTTTTCACCACCACCGCTGCGCGTGATCTGGGTGCGCGAGGCCGCCAGGTACATGGTGAGGTCCAGGGCGTCGGTATCGCTTTCCATGCCGCGCTGATCATCGTGGCAGGCACCCCAGCACCCGGCGCGCGTGGCCTCCCGCACCGCGTCGGAGGCGAAAAAGACGGTGACGCGGGCCGGGTGGTCGGCATCCATGGGGTCGCCGCCATCGCTTTGGGCATCCCAGGAAAACCGCCAGTACATCCGCTCGCCGTCGTGGCTGGCCTGAACATCGAGATCGACCACGCCGGGTCGATGATCAAAGGGATACGGCTCCGGCGCGTCGCCGTCGCCAGTGGCGATCACGGCCAGCAAGTCCATCTCATGGCGATGGCAATACTGGCAATTACGGCCTTCGTCCCGGAAACGCTCCACGGCGCGGCGCCTGTGATCGCCGGGAGTAAGCACCCATTCCCAGGAGGCCTGCCCGGGGTGGAATACAAAGATGCTATGCGTATCCACGCCACCCCAGTCGACGGCGTGAACGGGCTGGGCAGCCAATCCGATTGCCGCAACGGCGGCGATGGCGGTCGTGCTGCCGAGAACTCGCAGGTTCATCCGGTTGGCAATCATTTCGCTACTCCCGTGTCGTTTGTCATTCGCTGGAAATTCTCGACCCCCAGTCAGGCCGGTCCCACCGCGGCACCGGGGCTAGCCCGCATGTCTCACCGCCCTTCTACTACGCACGCCGATCTGTTCGCTGTGTCGGTGGCGTACTCCCTCCAGCCGGCTCGACGTAGTGTCAGCTACGCCTTCGCCGGCTTCCGGTCCGTGCCCCCCGTGAGAGCGGCATCTCGACGCCTTCGCGACGAACGGCGGTGAGATATACGGGTTAGCGGTAGACGTACGACTCCTCCCACTCCGCTGCCACCCACTGCAGGGTCTGGCAGGAGACGCAGCACTCCGTGCTGTTGGCGTATTCAACGGCCTAATCGAAAACGACGGCGAATGCGATGCCGCCAACAGCCCCGATAGCCAAGAGAACCGCGGCCCCATAACGCCCCGCCGGATGTGTATATTGATTCCAGATGCGCCGAAAAATCACCAATACTCCTGACAATTTATGATTCTATTTCTTGAAACACTTCCAATCCTCCCAATCTCACTTTAATAGGCTTGCAAAACACATGCCACTTGATAATTCCAATATTTAAATCCCATAAGTCCGCTGGTTACATTGCATATTTAACCTGGAACAATTCCATCTCATTATCGGGATGACAAAGTATGTGACCACCCCCATGCAAATATTGAGCAGTGCCCATGGAGGCGAACACGATCACGCCGGCTCGCTATCCTGTGTACCCGAATCCGGGGATGTTTCGTTTAAGGAGACGCTTACTATGGACTCCCCCTTTGCAAGATGACGTTGTGACTGATTAACACGCGGGGTCGACAGCATCCCTATATTCGGCCTCTCGGTGAGCCGCCTGTCAGGGGCTCGAGCCCTGATGATAGTCCGCGCGCCAGGTCCTTATCTGATTTGCGACCTCCGTGTGTCCGGTCTCCTACCAGGTTCCCCCGGCATTCGTGCCCTGGGTGCCCTGGGGTCGGACCCGAGTAACTCTATGACCAGCAAGCGTAAGTACCCCGCAAAGCCACCGAGTTGAACCTTTAGCCGCACCCTTTCTAATGTAAAACCGGCCGCATAAGCTTATCGGCAGGCAGACTCCGTGGGAGCGCGTGAGCTTAGCGCGGCATTTTCTCTCCGGAAATCAACTTTCCAAGGCTACCTGGAACCGTGAAAATTGGACGCAAAGGCCGTTTATTCAG
>SLSJ01000160.1 GCA_007130525.1 Ectothiorhodospiraceae bacterium
ACGGACCGGAAGGCGGCGAAGGCGTAGCTGACACTACGTCGAGCCGGCTGCAGGGAGTACGCCCCGACACGGCGAGCAGATCGGCGTGCGTAGTAGAAGGGCGGTGAGATATGCGGGCTAGATGTGCCCGACCCAGCGACCGTTCTCCCTTGTGAAACGTATTCCGCGCGGCATCTCGGTGCCGTCCCTGAAGACGATGCGCCCCTCCACCATCACCTCCTCGTCGGAATAGTTATCCTCGCGGTCGATGATGATCTCTTCGACGTTGCCATGACGCTCCATCTGGGCGTCGAACTCGCGCGCAAGCATGTAATAGCTACCACCCTTGAACGTACTGCCCAATGCTCCTTCGGGGGCCAGCTTCTCCAGCGCGTCCTGGGTGTTACCCTTTGCAAGTTCGTCGAAGAACGATCTGTAAGCGCCTGAAGGAGTGTCGTCCTGAACGGCCTGCTCGCCACATGCGCCGAGCAGGCCCAGGAACAGGGCGAGGGTCGCAATCAATCCGAGCCGGGCAATCACACCATGCCTCCGGGGCGCCGGAAATCCGCAGGCGCCGGTTTGTCTGGACACGGCCTCAGTTTAGCAGCGCGATCCCGGAGCGAGTCCAGCCCGGCCTCCGGCGGTTGTGTTCAGCGAGTCGAGAAGGTGGCGCATCAGGGCGGCATGGATGGAACGAAGTTCCGGCAGGGCGCGCCGGATTTCGTGGTCGGCGTCGCCAAGGCCGATATCGCGGGACATCCGCTGTTCGATGCGGGCGAGGGCGAAGCTGAGCCGGTCAAGGTCGGCGTAACTGTTCAGCCAGTCCTCTTCGATAAGCCTGGGCAGCACCTGACGTGCGGGTTCGGGCCATAACGGGCTGGTCCGGTGCAGCGCGGCGTAGCAGTCGTCGACAAACAGTTGCAGTGGCTGTGCCGAGTATGCGGGCCAGGAGTGTATAAGCAGGTGGTCGAAGACCATGTCGAGTATGATCGGCACTGCGCGCCGGCGCCGCGGGCTGAACAGGATGTGGGCGTCCCGCACGGCCGGATGCAGGCCCGTGGTGGAATCAACCCAGCGATGCCGCAGCACTCCATCCTTGACCCGTGGCGGGATCGTCCGGGCGGCGAGTCTGCCCTTCACCCAGTCACCGGCCATATTGCCCAGCCGGTGGTGGTCGTCGGGGTCGGACAGATAGAGGTGGGAAAGATAATTCAGTGTCGGACTCCAGCCGTTGGACCTCAGCCACCGTCCGGCTGTGTACGCCGGCTACCGCCACGGCGCGGTCCACCCGAGCGCGGCTTTCCGCGGCCGTGCCGCCCTCCCGCGGGCGCGGCGCGACGGATTCTCTTCGGCGGCTTCGGCTCAACCATGAGTTCAGGGTCGGGCACCTCAGTGGGTATTTTCTGGTCGATGTACGCCTCGATATCCGGCAGTGAGTAGACGTATTCGTCACAGGCCAGACTGATGGCGTCGCCCGCGGCCCCGGCGCGCGCGGTCCGGCCGATGCGGTGGACGTAATCCTCCGCTTCCTGCGGCAGATCAAAGTTGATCACGTGGCTGACCTCGGGAATGTGCAGCCCGCGCGCGGCCACGTCCGTTGCCACCAGAATGGGCAATTCGCCGTTCTGGAAGCGCTTCAGCAGCGCTTCGCGCTTGTTCTGCGGGATATCGCCGGAGAGCACGGCGGCGTCGAAATCGTTGCCGAGCAGATAGCCGGTCACGTTGTCCGCGGCACGCTTGGTGTTGACGAATATGATGGTGCGGGTCATTTCCTGTCGTTGCAGCAGGCCGATCAGCAATCGTATCTTCTCTTCCTTCGATACGTGGTAGAGGATCTGGCTGACCTTGTCCGCAGTCACCTGCTCCGGCTCGATGCGAACGACCTCGGGCTCGTTCATGTGCTCGTAGGCAAGCTCCATGACGCGGTGGGAGAGGGTGGCCGAGTAGAGCATGTTGATGCGCTCGTGTGCGGGCGGCATGCGTCGCAGCAGATAGCGAATATCGCTGATGAAACCGAGATCGAACATGCGGTCGGCCTCGTCGAGCACGACCACTTCGATGTTGTCGAGCCGGAATATACCCTGCTTGTAGAAGTCGATGATGCGGCCCGGGGTTCCGATGATGATGTCGACGCCTGCCTGCAGGGACTGGCGTTGGGAGTCGTAACCGGTACCGCCGTAGACGGCCACGCACTTGAGGCCGGTAAACCGCCCCAGCAGTTCCGCGTCCTTGTGGATCTGCAGTGCCAGTTCCCTGGTGGGTGCGAGCATGATGGACCAGGGTCCGCGCTTGTCCTCTTCCACCGGTGTTTCCATCAGGTAGTGCATTGTGGCCAGCAGAAAGGCGGCGGACTTCCCCGTGCCCGTCTGCGCCTGCCCAGCCACGTCACGGCCTTTCAGGGCGAGGGGCAGGGTGGCGGCCTGGATCGGCGTGCAGTAGGTGAAACCGGCTTCCTCCAGTCCGTCCAGGAGCGAGGGTGTCAGTCCGAGGGAATCGAATCGAACGTCAGTAAGAGCATCATTTTTCATGGCTGCAGAGGGTACAGCAAAATGGTTGCAAATTCCGCACCTACTGCGCACCTTGGTGAACGTGGCTGATGCGTCCGGAATTGCCCGAGCGCCGGGCAGGGTGGAGCCGCCTTTGAGCCGGAAGCCGCTTTGTGCTTCCATTCCCGGCGTGAGAGCGTCCACTGCAGGGACTACTGCCCGTGAATGGTAACGACATCCGCGCCGTTCTGGATTCGGCGGAGCTGATCCACGATGAAGCCGCAGTGGAAGCGGCCATTGATCGCCTGGCAGAACGAATCGCCAACGACCTTGCGGACCGTATGCCGCTGGTGCTCTGCGTGATGATCGGCGGTGTCGTGGCAGCCGGAAGGCTGCTGCCGAAGCTCGGGTTTCCCCTGCAACTGGATTATCTTCATGCCACCCGTTACCGGGGCGGGACCAGCGGGGGCGACCTGGTCTGGCTGGCGCGCCCCCGTGCCTCGCTGGCCGATCGCAACGTGCTCATCATCGACGACATACTGGATGAAGGGTATACCCTGAAGGGCATACTCGACGCATGTTGGGAGCAGGGCGCCAAGGACGTGCGCACCGCCGTCCTGGTGCGCAAGCAGCATGACCGCTGTGTGCCCGGCGTCAGGGCGGACTATGTGGGCCTGGAAGTGGATGACCGCTACGTCTTCGGCTCCGGCATGGATTACAAGGGCTACCTGCGCAACGCGCCCGGTATTTACGCCGCGAGCGAGGAGAAGTGAGTTCCATGACAGTCGCCATCATCGGCGGAACGGGGTTGACAACACTCAGGAACCTCGAGATCACCCATCGGGAAGTCGTGCATACCCCCTTTGGCGAGCCTTCGGGGCCAATCACCCACGGAGTTTTTCATGGCCGCGAGGTCATGTTCGTTGCGCGCCATGGTTATGGCCATAACATCCCGCCGCACCGGGTGAACTACCGCGCGAATATCTGGGCGTTGCGCCATCTCGGGGTCGAAAGGCTCATTGCCGTTGCCGCTGTCGGGGGCGTGTCCGACGCGATGACGCCAGGCCGCATCGCTGTCCCCGACCAGATCATCGATTACACCTGGGGTCGGGGTCACACCTACTTCGAGGACGACCTCACGCAAGTCACGCACGTGGACTTCACGCATCCGTATTCGGAGGATCTGAGAGAGGCCATGATCGTCTCGGCCAGGGCAGCGAACCTGGATGCCGTGGAACAGGGAACCTATGGCGCGACCCAGGGGCCGCGGCTGGAAACCGCCGCGGAAGTCCGGAAATTGCAGCGCGACGGTTGCGACATGCTGGGGATGACGGGCATGCCCGAGGCAGCCCTGGCCAGGGAACTCGAGATTTCTTACGCCGCCTGTGCGGTGGTGGCGAACTGGGCGGCCGGTCTACGAAGCGACGTCATCAGCATGGATGAAATCGAGGCCAATCTGAAGGTTGGAATGGACGCAGTGCGGTTGCTGTTGGCCGAGCTCATACCCCGGCTCTAGCCCGCATATCTCACCGCCGTTCGTCGCGAGGGCGTCGAGATGCCGCTGTGTCGGGGGGGGCACGGACCGGAAGACGGCGAAGGCGTAGCTGACACTACGTCGAGCCGGCTGGAGGGAGTATGCCCCCGACACGGCGAGCAGATCGGCGTGCGTATTAGAAGGGCGGTGAGAAATGGGGGCCAGTGCCCGCGGAATCGGGAGAGCGGTCCATTTACTCGATCCTTTTCGTCAAAGAGAACCGCTACTATCCGCAAACGATCAGTTAAATGACCTCGCTCTCCCACTGCCTCGCCAAATCCACCTGAGTCCGACAGGCTCCCGGACTCAGTCCTCGACCGGCCTGACCAGTACCAGCATCCCGAGCCGCGGGTTGTCCAGATAATGCAGTTCGCCGCTGCGCATGCGTCGCCTGTCACGCATGACGATTACCGGGTCCCTCACCTCGTCGAATTCGGCTCCGGCGAGTCGCCGGGTGTCGCCCGTTGCGCGTGCGGGGGCCTCGCGATAGCGCAGGTCCACTTCCATGTGCAGGTATCGCTCGCGGATCAGGCGCAGGTAGCCCGAGAGCCCTGGCGGAACCCACACGGCGGTTTCTTCCAGTTCCAGCTGCAGGACGCCACCGTCCAGGCGTTCGACCCGGTAGGCGCCAGTGGGTCGCTCCGCCGGCCCGGATTGGTGTTCCGGCTGTTGTGGAAAGTGGATAGCCGGTGCCTCCGAGTCGGGCAGTCCGGGCTGGCGCCAGCCCTTGTGGATCAGTATTTCGTAGCGGTCACTGCCGCGCAGACGCTGCACCGTGTTCCGCAACCCAAGGGAATTCTCCGGGAGCAGCCTGAAGACCGGTTCGTCGGCCTCGCCCGCGTGTTCGGACAGAAAGGCGCGGCGTTCGAACGATGCCGGTGCGGTGACCACGGGCCAGCGCTCGTCCGACCTGATGCCGCCACCGTCGAACTGGCGGAAGACGACCACCTCGACATCGTACCAGTCCAGGTTGCGCTCGGCTGCGACGGGCTGGGCTGTCACGCACAGCAGCAGCGCCAGTAACCATGCGGCGAAGCCGCCATAGCGATATCTTCCGGGCATGGTTGTTCTCTCAGTCTGCCGGCCGGTCACGCGGCCTCCCTTACCCGGAGATTCTCCAGCAGTTCACGGACCAACGCAAAACGTTGCGCAGCGTCGGGCAGATCGCGTCGGATGCGGAGCTGTTCCTGGCCTTCAAGCCGATAACTCGCCGGTGAACCCTGTATCAGCTGCACCAGCACGCTTGCGTCTATGTGGGGGTCGGGTCCGAACAGCAGTTTCCCGCCGTCCGGCCCCAGTTCGATCTTCCTGATTCCCAGTGTCTCGGCCTGAAGCTTGAGCTCGGTAATGCGAAACAGGTTCTTGGCCGCTTCCGGAAGCAGCCCGAAGCGGTCGATCATCTCGACCTGCAGGTCGCGCAGCGCACCCCGGCTGCCGGCGTTGGCGATGCGCTTGTACAGCACCAGGCGCGCGTGCACATCGGGCAGGTAGTCTTCCGGCAGCAGTGCGGGTATCCGCAGATCCACCTCGGTGCCGCCATGCAGTGGCTGTTCCAGCGCGGGCTCACGACCGGCGCGGATCGCCTTCACCGCGCGTTCCAGCAGTTCATTGTAGAGTGTGAACCCTACCTCGCTGATCTGGCCGCTTTGCTCGGAGCCCAGGAGTTCTCCGGCGCCACGGATCTCCAGATCGTGGCTGGCCAGCGTGAACCCCACGCCGAGATCCTCGTGGGCCGCGAGCGCATCCAGGCGTTTGCCGGCGTCCGCGGTCATGGAGCGTCGGTGCGGTGTGAGCAGGTAGGCGTACGCGCGATGATGCGAGCGACCGACCCTGCCGCGCATCTGGTGCAATTGCGCCAGACCGAACCGGTCCGCCCGATTGATCAGGATGGTGTTCGCCGTCGGCACGTCGATGCCGGATTCAATGATGGTGGTGCACAGCAGCAGGTTGTGGCGCTGGTGATAAAAATCCAGCATCACCTGCTCAAGTACTCGCTCGGCCATCTGGCCATGGGCGATGCCGATGCGCGCCTGCGGCACCAGTTCGTGCAGTTGCTCGGCGACGCGGTTAATGGATTTGACGTCGTTGTGAAGGAAATACACCTGGCCGCCGCGCTTGATTTCCCGCAGGCAGGCTTCCTGGATCAGGGCATCGTTCCATTCGGTGACGAAGGTCTTCACGACCAGACGGCGGGCAGGGGGTGTGGCGATGATCGACAGGTCGCGCATGCCCGAAAGCGCCATGTTCAGTGTCCGGGGAATGGGCGTGGCGGTCAGGGTCAGCAGATCCACCTCGGCACGCAGCTGCTTGAGCCTCTCCTTCTGCTGGACGCCGAAGCGGTGCTCCTCGTCGATGATGACCAGCCCCAGATTCTTCGCCCGAATGTTTCCCTGCAACAACTTGTGGGTGCCAATGACGATGTCCAGGCGTCCGTCCCGGAGCGCCTCGAGCGTGGCGTTCTGCTCCTTGCCGCCGCTGAACCGGGAGAGCACGCCGATACGTATCGGCCAGTCCGCGAAGCGATCACGGAAATTCTGGAAATGTTGCTGTGCCAGCAGTGTAGTGGGCACGAGCACCACCACCTGGTACCCACCCTGAACGGCGACGAAGGCCGCGCGCATCGCCACTTCCGTCTTGCCGAAACCGACATCGCCGCAGACTACGCGATCCATGGGGCGTTCCGCGTTCAGGTCGGCAATGACCGCATCGATCGCATCCTGCTGATCCGGCGTTTCCTCGAACGGAAAGGCTTCCGCGAAGGCGGCGTAGTCATCGGCGTCACAGGTGATGACCGTACCTGTTCGCGAGGCGCGCATGGCGTAGATATCAAGCAGTTCGGCGGCGACATCCCGGACCTTCTCGGCCGCCCTTTTCCTTGCCTTTTCCCACTGGCCGCTTCCGAGACGGTGCAGCGGGGCGTGTTCGTCGTCGGCGCCGGTATAGCGGCTGATCAGGTGCAGCGATGCAACGGGCACGTACAGCTTGTCGCCTCCGGCGTACTCGAGGGTGAGGAACTCCGTGGGAAAATCGCCGACATCCAGCTTCTGCAGGCCCCTGTAGCGGCCCACGCCGTGTTCTTCATGTACAACGGGAGATCCAATTCTCAGGTCATTGAGATCACGAATAATAAGCGAAGGATCCCGTTCGTGGACTCGACGCCTTCGGCGCTGCTGCACGCGGTTGCCGAAGAGTTCCGCCTCGGTGATCACCACCAGTCGCGGTTGCTGCATGATGCCGCCGTGCTCCAGCGGCGCCACCGTAATTCCGAGCGTATCCCCGGCTGCCAGAAAGTCGGACCAGGTAGCGAATTCCCGGGGGCGCAGTCCATGCCGGTCGAGGGCTTCCAGCAAAGCCTCGCGGTGGCCGGCGGTCTCCGCGACGAACAGGACTCGGCCGCCGAACTTCGGCAGCCACTCATCCAGCCCCTGTCGGCCGTCGCCGCTACGCACATTCAGGCCGAGTGATGGCAGTGCCTCCGTGGCAAACCGGACCTGGTCGGGACCCGGCCCGCGTGCAAGCTGTTCATCGGTTTCCTCATTGTGTTCGAGGCTGCGCATCCCGGTCAGCCGGTTCCGCAGTTCCGCGTGTTCCAGGAACAGCCGTTGCGGTGGCAACAGTGGACGTTCGCGATCATGCCGCCGCTGCTCGTAGCGGTGGCTTATCTCCTCCTGCAGTTCCTCGGCGGCGGACCATACGCCATGTTCGATATACGCCAGCATGCTCTCCGGCAGGTGGTCGAACAGTGTCGACGTGGAGTCGAAGAACAGCGGCAGGTAATACTCGATGCCGCTCGGCATGACCCCTTCGGAGACTTCCCTGTATATGAGGCTGCGCGTGGGATCGCCCTCGAACTGGGCACGAAAGGTCCGGCGGAAACGGCTGATCGCCTCTTCGTCGACCGGGAACTCGCGCCCCGGCAGGAGGCGGATGCGATCCACCCGCTCGGTGCTGAGCTGGGTTTCCGGATCGAAGATCCTGATGCTTTCCACTTCATCATCGAACAGGTCGATCCGATAGGGTGTGCGGCTACCCATGGGAAAGAGGTCCAGCAGCGCTCCCCGGACCGCGAAGTCGCCGGGTTCGGCCACCTCCGGCACACAGCGGTATCCGGCTTGCTCAAGCCGCGTGCGCATGGCATCCAGGGCGAGCCTGTCGCCTCGGCCAAGCAAAAGCGTCGTCGCGTCAAGGAAACTGCGCGGCGACAGTCGTTGCAGCAGCGTACCAACCGGGACGATGAGGATGCCGGATCGCATGCCCGGCAGTCGCGCGAGCGTTGCCAGTCGCCGCGAAACGATATCCTGGTGAGGTGAAAAGACGTCGTAGGGCAGGGTTTCCCAGTCCGGAAACACCAGCACCTCGTCCTGCCGGGCGCCGGCATAAAAGCGCAGTTCGGTTTCAAGCCGATGGGCGTCATGCGGACTTGAGGTCACGGCCAGCACGGGGCCGTCGCCGTCCGCCTCCGCGGTGCGCCACAGGGCAAGCGCCCCGAGGCTGCCCTGGAGGCCACTCCAGTACAGGCGCCGCCCCGGCTTGCGGGGAAAAACGGGCTGCAGCGGGTTGCAGTGTTCACGGCTCATGACGCGGACGATGCCCTGCTGGCGGTGTGCCGCTCGGCGCCAAGGCGGCAGCGTTTCTCGTAGGCCTCCCGGGCGATCTGCACGTCCTCGAGAAACCATGGAAGCTCTTCCAGGGTAAGCGCCTGGGCACCGTCCACCAGCGCCTTCTCCGGTTCCGGATGAAAATCGACCAGCACCATGTTGGCGCCCGCGATCACGCCCTGGGCAGTGGCGTGCACGAGGTCGGGGATACCGTCAGGAGCTTCCGCCCGGATGCCAACGGAGTGGGATGGATCGATGCAGACCGGCATTCGGGTCATGCGTTTCACCGTGGGCACATGGGCGAAGTCAACGAAATTCCGGTGAGGATCACCGAGGTTGGTCTTCATGCCACGGAGGCAGAAGATCACGTGGCTGTTGCCCTCGCTGGCCAGGTATTCCGCGGCATTGAGCGATTCTTCCAGAGTGATTCCGAAGCCGCGCTTGAGCAGCACCGGATGCCGGGTCTGCCGGCCAACGTGCTTCAGAAGCTCGAAGTTCTGCGTATTTCTGGTGCCGATCTGGAGCATGACGCCGGTGGGATTTCCCGATGCCTCCAGGGCCTCCCGGATCTCATCCAGGTGCCGGTCATGGGTGATTTCCATGGCCATCACCTGGATCCCGTATTTTCCGGCCAGCTCGAATACCCAGGGCAGGCACTCGGCACCGTGCCCCTGAAACGAGTAGGGATTGGTGCGGGGCTTGTAGGCGCCCATGCGCGCGCACTGCTGGCCGTTGTCACGCAG
>SLSJ01000234.1 GCA_007130525.1 Ectothiorhodospiraceae bacterium
CCCGGAAATTGGCCATTAGCGCCCATGTTGCTGTCGCCCCATCGCGTGGTGGCGTCGTAACCGGCGAAGACAAGCGGCGTCCGTCGCGGTGCGGTCACCCCGCATTCGGCATTCCGCGCTTGAGCAGCAGCACCGACAGTATCCAGGCACGGCGTGACGATTCCAGGGGCGTCCCCAAGTGACAACAGGGGTAGCGGCTTGAAGTGTAACGATTGCCGACAACCTGCCCGATTCTCCCCGGTCAGACCAGCACCGGCGCCTGCCAGGACACCGGTTGGGCGCCTCGCGAACCGGTCACTTTTGTTACGGTTGGTTACACTTGTGTGTTACCACTGGTTACAGGCGCGCGGTCCGCCGGTCCCTGCTCAGGTGTGTTCACGCTCCCTTGAGGTGAGCAGGCGGCGCCGCAGCCGGCGGGTTACCGTCCACACGCCAAGCACGATGAAGGGCACGGCCGCACCGACAATGAGGCTGACGTTGAGGCGCACGCCTGCGGCCTCCACCCCGCGCAAGGCATAGGCAAGCAGACCGGTACTGTAATAACTCAGGACCACCACCGACAGTCCTTCCACCGTTTGCTGCAGGCGCAACTGCAGTTCGGTGCGCTTGTTCATCGAAGTCAGCAGGTCGCGGTTCTGCGCCTCCAGGGCCACATCGACACGGGTGCGCAGCAGGTCGGCTGCACGCGACAGACGTTGCGACAGCGCCGCCTGCCTTTCATTCACGTACTCACATGTGCGCATGGCCGGGGTAAAGCGGCGTTCCATGAATTCGCTGATGGTCTGCAGGCCCTTCAGCCTGCGCTCGCGCAAGTTACGGATGCGATGCTCGACCAGTTGACGGTAGGCCCGGGCAGCCCCGAGGCGGAAGCTGTTCAATGCGCTCATCCGCTCCAGTTCGCCGGCCACATCAGATAACTCCGAGAGCAGCGCCTGCTCATCCTCAAGGCCGGCCCTCCGGGTCATGCGGTCGGTGATGTTCTGCAGGCGCCCCTCCAGCCGAGTGAGTTCCGAGGTTGTCTGTCGCGCCAGAGGGAAAGCAAGCAAGGCCATCAGGCGGTAGGTCTCGATCTCCAGCAAGCGCTGGACCAGGCGTCCCGTGCGTCTGGGGGGCAGATCCCGAACCTGGATCAGGGCGCGGCCAAACCCGTCCGCATGCAGGCGAAAATCCGTGTACAGCAGGGCGCCGTCGTCCGCCACCGAGCTGCCGGCCACGTTTTCGGTGCCGAACAATTCCAGTATGTCGGCGACCTTCCGTTCCGGGGCATCGGGCGATTCCATGACAAGATGCATGCCCGAAACCAACTCGCCGTGGATGTTTTCCAGCCATTCCCCGGGCAGGCGATTCAGCGGCGGGTGCGCGAACGGGTCGTTGGCGTCAGCGACGTGATCGCCGGTGAAGAAGGTGTAGGTGGAAAACTCCGTATGCCGCTCCCAGCGCAGACGGAAGCCCCCCATGTCGGCGCTGTGGTGAGTTGAACCGGCGGGTGGCTGTACCTGTTCGTAGGTCTCGCAGAGCTTCGCAACATGGGCGCGATCCGACTCGGGATCGCCGCCGATCATCGCGAGGTGGGTCGCCTGTAGCGGGGCAGACAGGCTTTCGAACGGCCTGGCGTGCAATTCCGCGGCAATAACCGCGCGCTGCGGGTGGTCCCGCAAGCCCACGTACGCGGTGCCCGCGCCTTCGTCGCTTCTTCTCATCTTGTCCCGGGCGTTGTCTTACCGACGGCCGCTCAGGAGGTCAGCGAATACCTGGCCTCCGCTTCGGCAGGCAACCGGGGGGCCGCGGCGCGGATCTCCTCGCTTGCCTGGTCCTCGAATTGACGGAAATTCTCGTGGAACAGGGCTGCAAGGCGTGCCGACATCTCCCGGTAGGCCGCTGGATCGCCCCAGGTCCGCTCGGGCACGAGCACTTCCTCGGGCACGCCAGGGCACAGCGTTGGCACTTCGAAGCCGAAGATGGGGTCGGTGGTCGTCGGCGCCTTTGCCAGCGAACCGTCGTGAATGGCATCGATAATGCGGCGGGTGTGGGCGATGCTCATGCGGCGACCCACACCGTAGGGGCCGCCGGTCCAGCCGGTATTTACCATCCAGACGTTGACGCCGTCGCGACGGATACGCTCGGCGAGCAGCTCTGCGTAACGGGCGGGGTGCCAGACCAGGAACGGTGCGCCGAAACACGAAGAAAAGGTGGCCTCGGGTTCGGTGACGCCCACTTCCGTGCCGGCAATCTTGGCCGTGTAGCCACTCATGAAGTGGTACATGGCCTGGGCCGGGGTGAGCCGGCTCACCGGCGGCAGCACGCTGAAGGCGTCGCAGGTGAGGAAGATCACCTGCTGCGGCGTTCCTCCGATGCACGGGATCCGGGCATTGGGAATGAACTCCACCGGATAGGAGCAACGCGTGTTCTCGGTGATACTGCGATCTGCGTAATCCACCACCCGGGTTTCCGGGTCGAAGACCACGTTCTCCAGCACCGAGCCGAAACGGATCGCCCCGAATATTTCCGGCTCGGCCTCGGGATCCAGGTCGATCGCCTTGGCGTAGCAGCCGCCTTCGATGTTGAACACGCCGGTATCGGACCAGCAATGCTCGTCGTCGCCGATGAGCGCCCGCCGCGGGTCGGCGGAAAGCGTGGTCTTGCCGGTGCCGGACAAGCCGAAGAACACCGAAACATCACCCGCATCACCCTGATTGGCCGAGCAGTGCATGGACAGAATGCCCTGCTTGGGCATCAGGTAATTCATGATCGTGAACACGCCCTTTTTCATCTCTCCGGCGTATTCCGTTCCGAGGATGACGAACTCGCCCTCCTCCAGGCACAGGCTCACGCTGGTGGGCGAGTCGATCCCGTCGAGTCCGGTATCGGCGCTGGCGCGGCCGGCATTATAGATCACATAGTCCGGCGCACCGAAGCTCTGCAGCTCATTGGCGGTGGGCCGGATCAGCATGTTGTGCATGAAAAGGGCGTGATAGGCGCGCTCGCAGATCACCCGGATGCGCACCCGGTAATCAGCGTCCCAGCCGGCGAAGCCATCGATCACGTACAGGCGCGGTTGCGCCGAGAGATGCTCCACGGCCTGCTTGCGAATGGCCGCAAAGCTTTCCCCGGCAAGCGCCTTGTTGACCGGTCCCCACCAGATGTCGCCGTTGGTGGAGGGATTATCCACCAGACGCTTGTCCTTGGGGCTGCGGCCCGTTTTTTCTCCGGACAACGCCATCATCGCGCCGGTGGAAGAAATAGCGGTGCCCGGCTCGTAAGCCAGAGCCAGCTCATAAAGCCGCGCCGGCGCCGGGTTGCGAAGAATATCGGGACCATCGATGCCGTGGGCCTTGAGATTGAATTGGGTCATTCTGAGCTGTCCTCCGGAATAATTACGCCGGGTGCCCGGGAGTTAATCGGAATCTGTTCGGAATCTGTATGGTGCCGTTCCGGATGCGATCTCTCAACATGTTGCGGAGTGGACACACCCCGGTTATCTCGGAGCCTGCCGACGCGGCAAGCCGAAAAATCCCGGTTACGCCCACAACAATGCCGTTTCGACGCCTTGCGGTCCAGCCCGCGTTGCCCTCCGGTGTTCTGCCGGCCCGGGAACGGTCCGCAGGATCGACGTCGCAGCAGCTTATCTCGGCGGTCTGCGATACCAGAACCACATCAGTCGGCGACTGCGCATCACCGGCGGGCACAACATGACCATCGCAATCGTCAGCAGATGCTGTGCCGGCGAGAACCACCGTGCCTTGCGCGCCGACGTCAGCACACGCGGCTCGGCAATGATGACGAAATCGCGCCCGTGAACCCGGCCCCAGCGCCGGAGCCGGCGCGAGAGGATCAGCTCGTCGCCTGCGTAGTAACGCTCGTCGAAACCGCCAACCGCGTCGAACGCATCACGCCGGACGAACGCGAAACAACCGGCGACGAAGAGGAACCACGCCGCAAGGCGGTTCCATACCCGCAGACCCACGCGGTACACGCGGTTGGGCAGATCGCCCATCTCCACCAGTGCGCCACCACCGCAGGCGCCGGCTTCCAGGTGCGAGAGCGCCGTGCGCAGCAGCGCAGGGACGGGCCAGGTGTCGGCATCGACAAACAACAGCCAGTCGCCGTGCGAATGCGCCGCGCCGACGTTCCGTGCCCGACTGATCTGGCGGTGCGGTTCAGTCACCACGCGCGCGCCGGCGGCGCGGGCGACAGCGGCGGTGGCGTCTGTCGAGGCGTTGTCAACCACCACAATCTCGTAATCGATGTCAACCAGACCGTCATGCAGGCAGGCGAGCGTGCGAGGCAGTTCATCGGCCTCGTCGTGGGCCGGGATGACAACGCTCAGGCGCGGCATTGATTGCGTCCGCTCACCCATCCGGCCTCGGGAAGGCACCCGCGCTGGCGCTGGCGACGAACCCCTGCCGCACGTCCACTCCACTTGAACGCCTCCCGCCATTGCCTGATCGCGGGCCGCTGCTCATCACGACGTCGCGGCCACCGCGGATCATCGCAACACACCTCCATCACGCCTTCCTCGGGAACGACATCTGGTGCGGCCTCAAGTTACACGGCTTCGCCGCCGACTACGACTGCCACCGGGAAAGTACCCATTCACAAGGCATCACCGAGTGGCACCAGCTCTCGCTGGAAGCGAGAATCGAGGAGCCGTCAGGTCGAGGTTGCCCGCCATCGGGCGAGCAGGCCCGGCTTGTGGTGAACATCCCACCGCCTAAGCTTTCAGGTGTTCGATGCACCCCATGGAGCGCACTGGCCATGAGAAACGTCTTTGTCTCCCCGCCACCCCCGCACCTGTCCGATGCCGAGCGAAACCGCCACCCTAGCTGGCGCCGCACTACCCGGCACTACCGCAAGAAGCAGCGCGTGGTGCGGAATGTCTGGATTGTCTCCGGACTGCTCATGATTCCCGCCCCCCTCGGCGTCGTGCTGGTGCTGGCCATGGGCACGACCATGCTTGCCTTCGCCATTCTGGATGAAACGCCCTGAGAAGCGACCGGACCGGCGGGCCGCAGGCGCGCCCGACCGGCGGCGGTCATCGCCCCGGGCCGTTGCGGCGTCCATCAAGGGGCACCCATCAGGACTCCGCTGGCATTGGGGCACGGGCCCGGCCGCAGGCCTCGGATCGCAGCATTCGCTACACTCACTGTATGCGAACCTGTCGAGGACAAACCCATGACCGCTAGATCCGGATGTTTAGCGATGACCTTCGCCGGGCTGTTCCTGGCGACCGCCGCCGTCAGTGCCACCGATAACGGCGCCGGCACCCATGAGGCCGGCGCCTGGAAAGCCGAGGTGCAGATTGATCGTCTGACCGACGTGCGAATCGGCGAGATCTCCGCTGCCGCGACGACCATGGAGCACACCGACGCCGAGCCTCCGCGACTGCATGTGCACTGCAAGCTTGGCGAACCGCCCCGGATCGCACTGTCCGGGATCCGTTCGTCCGACATGCTGTCCCACAGCGTGCTGTACCGCTTCGACCGCGAACCGGCAGACTCCCAGCTCTGGGAAGCACGGGCGGATGCCCTGATGGTCCCGCGCCACCTGGCGGCCGACTTCCTCGACAACATGATGCGGCATCAGACGCTTATCGTCCGCCCGCCGGCCTTTACCGGGACCGGTGATGTCGACTTCTCGCTGGACGGCTTTGCGACGCTTTTCGAGGAGGTCTGCCCCAGCGCCGCGGAGACGGTGCCCGTATCCCGCGAGCCGCACATCGAATGGGCCGATCCGCAGCCATCCGCTGCACGCACGCAACAGGAGCGGCGACCGATCAGTGCGCTCGCCGCCATTCACCGCGCGGTCTCCGAGGTGTGGAGCAGGCCGCAGGGCACGCCGATCAACCTCTGGGCGGACGTACGCGTGCGGCTGCTGACGACGGGCGAAGTGGAGGAGGTGGAGATAACCCGCGGCAGCGGCGATCCCGTGTTCGACCAGTCGGTGCGTGACGCCCTCCATCGCGCCTCCCCGCTGCCGGTCCCGGACGACGACGCATTCCGCCGCGGTGGCTCCGCCGAGCTGAGTTTCCGGTTCAACCCGGATTAACCGATTACCGCGATCACGGATCACTGGGGTCCAGGATCACTGGGGTCGGACCTCAGCAACTCCCTGTCGCCCGGGCAGTTTCATGGGCAAAGGGGCCTTGGATTCAACCTTAAACCGGGCATTTGCGCGCGGAAATGAGCCCTCCAGACCACGGGGGGTTCCCGTCTCGGCCTCCCCCTGGCGAACCGTCGACGGCCAGCGCGCCCGACCACGTTGTGCGTGAGGCCCCGACGAACTCCGGGGCCTGTTGATGTCAGGTGTCATATCGCAATGTCCTGGCGGCGGGCCATTTCGCATGGGGCGACCGGCACAATGGGGCCACCCCTGACTGCGAATGTGACACCACGTCCAGGGGTTGCTACCACCCGCGCATCTACCCCAGTGGGTAAGCGGGGCCCGCCGGACTCCCTCAACCGGGATAAGGCGTGCGCACGAAGCTCGACCTCGCCTGCATCTCGTCCCACCAGCGGGAGACATTCCGGTATCGTCCGAACAGTCCCTCCGACTCCGGCGTCATGGCCACATAGGCCAGATTCGGTGCCAGATAGAGATCGGCCAGACTGGCCTGCTCCCCGGCCAGATAACGGCTGCCGTCCAGCGCATCGTCCAACAGCTGGAAATTCTTGTGCACAGCAGGCATCCCCGTTTCGATGGCCTGCTCGTCGGCAGGTTCACCCAGCCGGGCATTGACCACCCGCTGCCAAACCAGTACGCCGATGATGGCTGGGTAACCGTAGTTGTCTATCACGCTCATCCACTGCCGCATCAGGGCCCGCGCCTCCACCGACTGCGGGATGAAGGAGTGCTCCGGATGGCGGCCCTCGATGAACTCTGCAATGGCGGCGGTCTCGTAGAGCCTGATATCGCCCGCGTCCAGTGCTGGAACCTTGCCAAAGGGGTGACGGTTCTGATGCTCGGGCGTCTGCCCCTCGCCGGCCAGGATGTCCACTTCAACCTGGTCGTAATCAATGCCCTTCTCGGCGAAGAGCATGCGAATCGTGCGGACATAGGTGCTATAGGTGGGACCATAGAGCGTGTAACTCGACATGTGCATTCCTCCTGATGTCGTGCCGCCGAAAACCCTAGCCCGTGCACTGGGCCCGCGAGCAGCGCTGCCTGTGCCCTCGGGTGTTCCGGCCCTGCCGCCCGGTTCCACAAATTGGTCCGACTGCCCTCCGCCGTGGCAGTGCGCCTTTTGGACTCCGGACAATTCGCAGCTACAGTTTAGAAGACGCTGATCCATTCAGCGTCCAGTCGAGTGGAATGGGCATGAGCGAGAAATGACGGGCTGGGATAGCCGTGCGGAACAATCCGGGAGAGGATCATGCAAGGAACCATCCGACTCGCAACAATATCTCTGCTGACTTTCCTGCTCACCTTCTTCGCCCTGGGGTTAGTGTCCCAGACAGCCACCGCCGGCATTGTCGGTACCGATACGATCGTGGCGGAGCAGAATGCGCACGTCGAGCGGGCGAAGATCGCCAGTCTGCTCGACAGGGAGGACGTCCGGGAGCGTCTGGTCTCCTACGGTGTCTCCCCCGAGGATGCCCAGGAGCGTGTGGCCAGCATGCGTGACGAAGAGGTGCTGGAGCTGGCGGAGAACATAGAGGCACTACCCGCAGGCGGCAGCCGGCTCTTAATCATCGTCCTGCTGGTGGTCATCATCGCCCTACTCCTCTAGCTTCGACAGGATCACTGGGATCACTTGGGTCGGACCTCGGCAAGTGCCTGTCGTGCTGACTGTTTCATGGAAACAGACAGGGCTTTTTTATCCTTAGAGCGCACATTTTCACCCCAAAAGAACCGCGCTAACGGACTGGCAGGATGCCCGTACTTCCGTACTTACCAAACCGATACCCGATCCCAGGCGCCTGGCCGGTGCTTGCCCTCAACCAGGACAAGCTCCGAAGCGCACCGGGGGCGGTTCCCGCATTGCAACATTCGGGGCAGGGGCAGGATTGGAATGCGAGACGAACCCCTACTTCGGGTTCGTTACACACACGGTTTCTGCGGTGAAAAGCTCGCCCTAAGCGTCACGAGTCGCGACTGAATAAATGGATATGCCGTAAAAACAACAACTTGCCGAGGTCCGACCCAGAATGCGCAAGTGCGGTCGACCCCTCCTGTCGTGTCTCGTAGACACATTGCCAATCGAATCTGCCGGGGTTACGGTCCTGTTCCTGACCTGACCACCCGCTCATACGTCGCCACGGAGAAGATCATACTGTGCGGGAATTGGCCATGCTGCCCGACTCGGATGGAATCACGATCCCCGGCGTTGTACCGCCAGGCGGTATCGGCGTGGTCAATGCATTGCTGGATGCGTTGCCAACGGGCGCTTATCTGTGTGACACGGACGGACTGATCGTCTATTACAACCGCCAGGCCGTGGCCCTCTGGGGCCGTGCCCCCAAACTCCGTGATCCGGGCGACCGCTTCTGCGGCGCCTCGAGGCTATATCATTCGGACGGCACCCCCATCCAGCACGATACATGCTGGATGGCGCTCGCATTGCGCGACCGGACCGAATACTGGGGCAAGGAACTCGTCATCGAACAACCAGGTGGGCAGCGCCGGACGGTGCTCGCCCATGCCAACGTCATTCGCGATGAACATGCTCGCGTTGTCGGCGCGGTGAACGTATTGGTGGATATCACCGAACGCAAGCAAGCGGAAGCCGATATCGAGTTCTTCACCCTGCACGACCCTCTGACCCGCTTGCCCAACCGCCTGCTGCTGCTGGACCGGCTTCATCACGCCATGGCGGCATGTGCACGTCGTCCTCAAAAAGGCGCTGTGCTTTTCCTGGATCTGGATAATTTCAAGACGATCAACGATACCGCAGGGCACTTTGTCGGCGATCAGCTCTTGCGGCAGGTGGGCTCGCGCCTGGCGGACTCCGTGCGCGAGGGCGATACGGTTGGCCGATTCGGCGGCGATGAATTTGTGATCATTCTCGAAGGGCTCAGCGAAAAGCCCCATGAAGCAGCCTTGCAAGCGGAGAAGGTGGGCGAGAAGATCCTTGCCACGCTCAAACGCCCTTTCCGTGTTGCCGGTCACACGCACCACAGCACCGCCAGCATGGGAATCATGCTGTTCGGCAAGAACCCCAGAATCAAGACCGTGGATGATGTGATGAAACGGGCGGACCTAGCCATGTACCAGGCCAAGGCCCAGGGCCGCAACACCCTGTGCCTTTTCGACCCGGACATGCAGGCGACCGCCAACGCCCGCGTCGAACTGGAAGCGGCAATGCGCA
>SLSJ01000178.1 GCA_007130525.1 Ectothiorhodospiraceae bacterium
CTCCCTGCAGCCGGCTCGACGTAGTGTCAGCTACGCCTTCGCCGTCTTCCGGTCCGTGCCCCCCGTCACAGCGGCATCTCGACGCCCTCGCGACGAACGGCGGTGAGATATGCGGGCTAGCCCGATCGGGGTGTGACAGCAGCGCATTCCGCAAAACGGGAAAGGGCGGCCCATCAGCCGCCCTTTCCCGTTCGCGTAAGTAATCGGACGCTGAAACGGATACTACTTCTCCAGCAGCTTCAGCTTGCCGGGCACGCCATCCCATTCCTCCGCGTCCGGCGGTGGTTCCTTCTGTTCGGTAATCACCGGCCACTGCTGGGACAGTTCCGCATTCAACTCAAGGAAGTGGTGCTGTTCCTCCGGCAAATCATCCTCGGAGAAAATGGCCTCCACCGGGCATTCCGGCTCGCACAGGGTGCAGTCGATGCACTCGTCCGGATCGATAACCAGCATGTTCGGCCCTTCGTGGAAACAATCCACCGGGCAGACTTCCACACAGTCCGTGTACTTGCACTTGATGCAGTTCTCGATGACGACAAAGGTCATGTTGCACTCCGGTTGTCGTGTTCAGGGCCTGGACGCCCGGATTCGGCCATGCGGACTGGGTGGTCTCCGTGTCCAGGCGGCAATGGTACATTTCCCGGCCGGGGAATTTAAGGAATCCGTGGGTATGTGCTTATGCCCGTTGATCCCGGGCGGAGGCCGTGGCGAATTTCGCAGCTCCGGATCAGCGCTTCCCGGCGTCACCGTCTTTCAGTGATTTCAGTTCATACAACAGGTCCAGCGCTTCGCGCGGGGAGAACTCGTCGGGGTTCACGGACTCAAGCCGGTGACGGATTCTATCGCTGTTCGTCTGCTCGGTGAACAGTGGAAGCTGATTGGCCTCACCGTCACCCGGACGCCAGTTGTCACGCTCAAGCTGCGCAAGCTTGTCCCTGGCGGCATCGATCACTGCCGAGGGCACCCCGGCGAGTGCCGCCACCTGCAGGCCGTAACTCTGGCTAGCCGGTCCTGGCCTGACGCTGTGCAGGAACACGATCCGGTCACCGTGTTCGACGGCCTCGAGGTGAACATTTTCGGCGCCGGCGTAGTGTTGCGGCAGTGCGGTCATTTCGAAGTAATGGGTTGCGAACAGCGTGAATGCGCGCAGCCTCTCGGCCAGCCAGGCGGCGGCCGCCCAGGCCAGGGACAGGCCATCGAAGGTGCTCGTGCCGCGGCCAATCTCGTCCAGCAGCACCAGGCTGTTGCTGGTGGCGTTATTGAGGATGTTCGCTGTTTCCGTCATTTCCACCATGAAGGTGGAGCGACCGCGGGCAAGATCATCGGATGCGCCGATACGGGTGAATATGCGGTCCACGGGCCCGAGGCAGGCCCGACGGGCCGGAACATGGCTGCCGATGTAGGCCATCAACGTGATAAGGGCCACCTGGCGCATATAGGTGGACTTGCCACCCATGTTGGGTCCGGTGATGATCAGCATGCGTCGCTGTTCATCGAGCCGGGCATCGTTGGGGACAAAGGGCTGATCCAGCACTCGCTCGACGACGGGATGGCGACCATCCTCGATCAGCAGACCAGGGCGCGTATCGAGTTCCGGTCGACAGTAATTCAGCGTTTCGGCGCGCTCCGCCAGGCAGCATAACGTGTCAAGCTCGGCCAGCGCGCCGGCACTCTCCTGCAGCGCTGTCAGATCGGCGTTGAGCCGCTCCAGCAGATCATCGTAGAGCGCCTTTTCCCGGGCCAGCGCCCGTTCCCGGGCGCTCAGCACCTGGTCCTCGAAGGTCTTGAGTTCCGGCGTGATGTAACGTTCCGCGCCTTTCAGCGTCTGGCGCCGTGTATAGCGGTCCGGCACCTGATCGGCCTGGCCGCGGCTGACCTCGATGTAATAGCCATGCACGCGGTTGTAGCGCACCCGGAGGTTGGCGATACCGGTGGTTTCCCGCTCGCGGCGCTCCAGCTCCACCAGGAAGCCGTCCGCGTTGCGGCTGAGGTTGCGGAGTTCGTCGAGTTCGTTGTCGTAGCCTTCCCGCACGACGCCGCCATCGCGCATTAGTACCGGGGGGTTGTCGATAATCGCGCGCCGGAGCAGATCCGCGGTCTGCGGATGTTCGCCCAGCCTTGTGCGGAGGTCGGCGAAGAGAGGCAGCTCCAGATTCCGCAAGTGGCTTTGCAGCAGCGGCAGACGGTCCAGGGCGACGCCGAGGGCTTCGAGATCTCGGGGACGTGCGGAGCGCAATGCCACCCGCGCCAGTATGCGTTCGACATCGCCGATGCCGCGAAGGTTGTCACGCAGCGTCTCCACGCGCTGCCGGTCGAGAATCAGATCGATGGCGTCGTGGCGGGCGCGGACAACTGCCTGGTCACGCAGGGGCCGGTGGATCCGGCGCCGCAGCAAGCGGCTGCCCATGGCGGTGACGGTCGTGTCCAGAACCCAGGCCAGCGTGTGTTCGGTGCCGCCGGCGAGACTGTGTTCCAGTTCCAGGTTGCGGCGGCTTGCGGCATCAATGATTACCGCCTCGTCGTGGCGTTCCACCTGCAGTCCCAGGAGGTGCGGCAATGCGGAGCGCTGGGTGTCGGTGACGTACTGGAGCAGGCTGCCCGCGGCCTGGACAGCCAGATCCATGTCTTCACAGCCGAATCCGGACAGATCCCTGGTGCCGAACTGACGGTTCAGCAGGCGCCGGCAGGTCTCCGGTTCAAAGTGCCAGGGCGCCCTGCGAGCAAGGTTTGCATGGTCCTGCAGGATCCCGGGCAGGGGCTTGTCCTCATCATAAAGGATTTCCGCCGGACGCAGGCGTTCGACCTCGGCATGCAGGGCTTCCTCGCCATGAAGCTCCTGCACGGTGAAGCGTCCGCTGGACAGTTCCATGGAGGCCAGACCGAAGCGCGGTCCATCGCGAGACAGGCAAAGCAGCAGATTGCTCTGGCGCTCGTTCAGCAGCGCCTCCTCGGTCAGCGTGCCGGGTGTGACGATGCGTGTTACCCGGCGCTCCACCGGTCCCCTGGTGGTGGCCGGGTCCCCGATCTGTTCACAGATGGCCACGGATTCGCCCAGTTTCACCAGGCGTGACAGGTAATTATCGACCGAGTGGTAAGGGACGCCAGCCATTGGAATGGGGTCACCGGCGGACTGTCCGCGCGCGGTCAGCGTGATGTCCAGCAATTGCGCAGCGCGCCGGGCGTCATCGTAAAACAGCTCGTAGAAATCCCCCATGCGGTAGAACACCAGGATGTCCGGATGCTCCGCCTTGATGCGCAGGTACTGCTGCATCATCGGGGTGTGCTTGGAAATGGCGGCGTCGTTCATGCGCTCCGCTTGTTTGAGGGTCTGTCCGGAGTCGTTGCCGGATGCTGCATCGGTGAGCCGGCCGAACCGCGGGTGGAACCGGAAAATTCAATGGAAAACGCTATGCTAGAGCCTGATGATCCTTTGTCAAATGGGGTGGTCGATAACGCGTGAATGGATTCAGTGCCTCGCTGTGGCACTGAGCCGCTCGCCCCGCCGGTTTTGCGTTGATTCCGGCAGCCACGGCGCAGCATCGCGAATCCAACGGCACCGCATGCACCGCGCCATACAGCGAGAAAGCAGACGCTTCCAACGCCGGCGTACGTGCGGGCGAGCGTTCCCCTGAGTCCTGATATCCGAGGTAAGGAATGGATGACGAGGTCCTCTACGAGCACGCTCTATCCCTGGGGCGGGCGCTGAAGCTGGCGGGTCTGAGCGTTGCCGCCGCGGAATCCTGTACCGGCGGCTGGATCTGCAAGGCACTTACCGATGTGCCCGGCAGTTCCGGCTGGCTGAACTGCGGACTGGTGACGTATTCCAATGCGGCCAAGCATGAGCTGCTGGGGGTGCCGTATACCCTAATCGAAGGCCACGGCGCGGTCAGCGAGCAGGTGGTCAAGGCCATGGCCGAGGGTGCCCTCGCGCGCACTGATGCGGATCTGGCCATTGCCGTAAGCGGTATTGCGGGGCCAAACGGTGGTACTCCGGAAAAGCCCATCGGTCTGGTCTGGTTTGCGTGGGTGCGGCGAGGGGGGCGCATGCGCTCGGAGTGCCGCCAGTTCGAGGGTGACCGTGAAGACATTCGCCGTGCCGCGGTACTCCATGCCCTGGATGGGTTACGCCCACTGATCGCGGATGCCTGAGCAAAACGACAGTTCCGGGCGTCGTCTGTTCTTCGCCCTTCAGCCCTCGCGCGCAGATCGGGAACTGCTGCATGCGAGTATCCCTCCGGCCCTGCGGCGTGGCCGGCGCCTTGCGCCGGAGAACCTGCATCTGACCCTGGTATTTCTCGGCGGCTGTGACAGCGAGCAGGAGGCGCTGGCGCGCGAGGCGGCCGCCACCGTTTCGGCGGCGCCGGGCTGCGTGGTCCTCGACACTCTGCAGGTCTGGCGCGGTCCGGGGGTTCAGGTTCTGACACCGCGACGGGTCTCGGAATCCCTGCGGAACCTTCAGGCGAACCTCGCGCACGCGCTGGCGGAGCACGGTCTCGAGGTGGACCAGCGCAGCTGGCGGCCACATTTGACCCTGGCCCGTGGTGTGAGGCCGCATCGGCGCCGCCAGCTGCCCGCGGTCTCGCTGTGGTTCGACCGTTATTCGTTGTTTGTGTCCCATCGTGTCGATGGGCGTCTGCGTTATGATCGGCTGGCACACTGGCGGCTGACCGCGAGGAACGGAGACCCCACCGCCCCCGGTGGTCGTGCCAACGGGGATCGGGGATGCGACGGTACGGCCTGATGTGGGATAATCCGCCGGTCGCGGAATCACCGGAAGCTCCGGGGGCCGCAATCAGGGGCGGGTGGTTCGACCCGTCCGCCACCTCCAAAATTCACGCGCAGGGGATCAATCAGGATGGATGACAACCGCAAGAAGGCGCTCGGCGCCGCACTCAGCCAGATCGAAAAGCAGTTTGGCAAGGGCGCGGTCATGCGCATGGGCGACTCGCGGGCCGTCAGGGATGCGGATGCAATCTCCACGGGGTCGCTGACCCTGGATCTGGCGCTCGGCATCGGCGGTTTGCCGCGAGGCCGTGTTGTGGAGATCTACGGCCCGGAATCATCGGGCAAGACCACGCTTACCCTGCAGGTCATCGCGCAGGCGCAGAAGAAAGGCGGCACGGCGGCGTTCGTGGACGCAGAGCATGCGCTGGATCCGGATTACGCGGAAAGGCTCGGGGTCAATGTGGACGAACTGCTCGTTTCACAGCCGGATACCGGCGAGCAGGCGCTCGAGATCGCAGATATGCTGGTGCGCTCCGGTGCGGTCGACGTGGTGGTGGTGGACTCGGTGGCCGCACTCACGCCCAAGGCCGAGATAGAGGGCGAGATGGGGGACTCCCACGTGGGGCTCCAGGCCCGGCTCATGTCCCAGGCGCTGCGCAAGCTCACCGCCAATATCAAGCGTTCCAATACCATGGTGATCTTCATCAACCAGATCCGCATGAAGATTGGCGTGATGTTCGGTAATCCGGAGACCACCACCGGCGGAAATGCGCTCAAATTCTACTCTTCGGTGCGGCTCGACATCCGCCGGATCGGTGCCATCAAGAAGGGCGATGAAGTGGTTGGCAACGAGACCCGGGTGAAGGTCGTGAAGAACAAGATGGCGCCACCGTTCAAGCAGGCCGAGTTCGAGATTCTCTATGGCGAGGGCATCTCGCGGGAGGGCGAACTCATCGACCTCGGCGTGAAGCACAGTCTGGTCGAGAAGTCAGGCGCCTGGTACAGCTACAACGGCGATCGCATCGGCCAGGGCAAGGACAATGCGCGCAATTTCCTGAAGGAGAATCCGGATATCGCCGCGACGCTCGAAACGAAACTGCGGGAGCTGCTGTTGCCGACACGGCCGTCCCGTCGCGAACAGGCGGACACCCAGGCGGAGGCCTGACATCGCACGTGGATCCGGAGACTCTACAGGCAGCCCGGGAAAACGGGGTGCGCCTGCTTGCCCGGCGTGAGCATGCCACCCTGGAGCTGCGTCTGAAACTATCCCAGCGGGGTTACCCGGAGGCGGTGATCGATGCGGTCGTTCGTGAACTCGTTGATCGGGGTTACCTGAGTGACGAACGCTTCGCGGACGTGTTCATCCGTCAACGGGTGGAACAGGGCTATGGCCCGCTTCGCATCGTTGCCGAGATGCGGGAACGCGGTGTGGACGAATCTGTCTACCGTCCATTCCTTGACGCCCTGCAGGTGGACTGGCTGGAGCAGGCACGTGCTCAAAAGCTGCGCCGCTTCGGTGATGGCAGGCCAAAAGACCGGCGGGAATGGGGCCGGCAAGGGCGGTATCTTTCGGGACGTGGCTTTTCGGCCGATCAGATCTTGCGGGTACTCGGCGAGAAAGGGGATTGAAGCACGGCCCCGGCATCGCGATATACAGATGTACGGGGTGTGTGGTTACTACAGGGTTAAGTCGATTCATGACCAGCAGTGCAGAGCTTCGCAGGGCTTTTCTGGAATTCTTCCGTAGCCACGGACATGAAGTGGTGCCCAGCAGCCCGCTGGTGCCGGCCAACGATCCGACACTGCTGTTCACCAACGCTGGAATGGTGCAGTTCAAGGACGTGTTCCTCGGTCGGGAACGGCGCCCGTACACCCGTGCCTGCTCTTCGCAGCGCTGTGTGCGCGCAGGCGGCAAGCACAACGATCTCGAGAATGTGGGCTATACCGCGAGGCACCACACCTTCTTCGAGATGCTTGGGAATTTCAGCTTCGGCGACTACTTCAAGCGTGACGCCATACATTACGCCTGGACCTTTCTCACCGAGGTGATCGGGCTATCGCCTGATAAGCTCTGGGTGACCGTTTACGAGGAGGATGACGAGGCGGCTGACATATGGCTCAGGGAGATCGGCATAGCCGCGAATCGCTTCGCCCGCATCGGTGCCAAGGACAACTTCTGGGCCATGGGCGACACCGGACCTTGCGGGCCTTGCTCGGAGATCTTCTACGATCACGGGCCCGAGGTGGCCGGCGGCCCTCCGGGCACGCCGGAAGAAGACGGTGATCGCTACATCGAGATCTGGAACCTCGTGTTCATGCAGTATGACCGTGCCGCGGATGGCACCCTGAGGCCGCTGCCCAAGCCGTGCGTGGATACGGGGATGGGCCTGGAGCGCCTGGCGGCGGTGGTGCAGGGCGTGCATGACAATTTCCATATCGACCTGTTCCGGGCCCTGATTCGCGCGGCCGCCGAGGCCGCGGGGTCCAGCGATCTGAACAGCAGTTCGGTGAAGGTGATTGCCGATCACATCCGCGCATGCGCGTTTCTCATTGTCGATGGCGTCCATCCCTCCAACGAGGGTCGCGGTTACGTGCTGCGCAGGATCATCCGCCGTGCCGTCCGTCACGGCTTCAAGCTCGGCCAGGAGCAGCCGTTCTTTCACCGCCTGGTGAGGCCGCTGGTCGAGCAGATGGGAGACGCTTATCCGGAACTGGCCGAACAGGCGCCGCAGGTGGAGCGTGTTCTGTACCAGGAAGAGGAACGCTTCAGCGAGACGCTTGAGCAGGGGTTGAAGCTGCTTGAAGCCAACCTGAAGGAGCTTTCCGGGGATGTCATTCCCGGTGAGACGGTGTTTCGTCTCTATGACACCTACGGGTTCCCCGTTGACCTGACCAATGACATTGCCCGCGAGCGCTCCCTGCGCCTTGACATGGATGGTTTCGAGGCGGCCATGGAAGCGCAGCGCGCACGCGCCCGCGCCGCCAGCCAGTTCAGGTCGGACCATGCCGGCGGGGCCACCGTGGACGCGCGATCCGAATTTACCGGCTACGATCACCTGCGTGATCGGGGGCGTGTCGTCGCCCTGTTCTCGGAAGGCCGGACGGTCAACGCCCTGGAGCTGGGCGAGCGTGGCATGGTGATCCTTGATCGCACTCCTTTCTATGCCGAGTCCGGCGGTCAGGTGGGAGACCAGGGCCTGCTGCTGGCGAACGGGGTCGAGTTCGAGGTGGAGGATACCCTGAAGCAGGGCGAGGCGCATGGACACCTGGGAATGCTGCGCCAGGGCCGCATCGCTCTCGGCGACGAAGTGGAGGCGCAGGTGGATATGGCAACCCGCCAGGCCACCGTCCTCAACCACTCCGCAACGCATCTGCTGCACGCGGCCCTGCGCGAGGTGTTGGGCAGCCATGTTACCCAGAAGGGTTCCCTGGTGGCTCCCGACCGACTCCGATTCGACTTCTCGCACCATGAACCGCTCAGCCGCGAGCAGATTGATGAGCTCGAGCGCCTGGTGAATGCGGAGATTCGTGCGAATCGCGCCGCCGAAGTCCGCATCATGCCCTATGATGAAGCTATTGCTGCCGGTGCCATGGCGCTGTTCGGAGAGAAGTACGACGAGCGGGTGCGCGTCCTGAAGCTGGGCGAATTCTCCACGGAGTTGTGTGGCGGTACCCATGTCAACCGGACCGGGGATATCGGAATGTTCAAGATCGTCGCCGAGACAGGCGTTGCAGCGGGTATCCGCCGTATAGAAGCACTCACCGGACAGCGTGCGCTGCAGTGGGTGGAGCAGCAGGATGAAACCATCGAGCGCCTGGCCGACATGCTCCGGGTGAGCCCGGAGAACATTGCCTTGAAGCTGGAACAGACCCTGGAGCGGGTGAAATCGGCGGAGAAGGAACTGGAACGTCTGAAACAGAAGTTCGCATCCAGGGCCGGCGGCGATCTCGCCGCAAGTGCCGTCGACGTCGACGGTATCAAGGTGGTGGCTTCCACCGTCGAGGGCGGTGACGCGAAAAGCCTGCGTGATACGGTGGATCAACTGAAGAACAAGCTCGGCACGGCTGCCATAGTCCTTGCAGCCGTGGACGGTGACAAGGTGCGGCTCGTGGCTGGCGTGACCAGCGACCTCACCGACCGTATCAAGGCCGGTGACCTGGTGAACGAGGTGGCCAGACAGGTTGGTGGAAAGGGCGGAGGACGACCCGATCTCGCGCAGGCTGGAGGTAATGATCCGAGCCGGCTTCGCGAGGCCATGGGTGGCGTCGAGAACTGGGTACGCAGCGTCCTGCACTAGCCCGCATATCTCACCGCCGTTCGTCGCGAGGGCGTCGAGATGCCGCTGTGACGGGGGCACGGACCGGAAGACGGCGAAGGCGTAGCTGACACTACGTCGAGCCGGCTGCAGGGAGTA
>SLSJ01000134.1 GCA_007130525.1 Ectothiorhodospiraceae bacterium
CATATCTCACCGCCCTTCTACTACGCACGCCGATCTGCTCGCTGTGTCGGGGCGTACTCCCTGCAGCCGGCTCGACGTAGTGTCAGCTACGCCTTCGCCGTCTTCCGGTCCGTGCGCCCCGACACAGCGGCATCTCGACGCGCTCGCGACGAACGGCGGCGAGAGATGCGGGCTGGCCCGGTTATCTCACCGCCCTTCTACTACGCACGCCGATCTGCTCGCTGTGTCGGGGCGTACTCCCTGCAGCCGGCTCGACGTAGTGTCAGCTACGTCTTCGCCGTCTTCCGGTCCGTGCCCCCCGTCACAGCGGCATCTCGACGCCCTGTGACGAACGGCGGTGAGATATGCGGGCTAGACCCTGTTCAAGCAGGTGATTTCGGATCTTGCGGGTGTACTCTCGGGCCGTTGCCCGGCCGGTCGGCGTGACGGATCAGTTCGACCCTTCTTCGCCCCGATCCGGGGGCAGGGGCGGGAGCCGCCGCTGTGCCCACTCAAGCACCCGGCGGACCCTCGGTGATGCCAGTTCCCGCGCCGTAGGGAAGTCCACCCAACGATATTCCTGGTGCTCCGGACGGCCCAGCTCCGGGTTGATGCCGAGCACGACTTCCCTGGTATCGGTCACCGCCAGATAGTAGCGCGCCACCTTGCCACGGGCGTAGGGCCCTGTCTCGATGAAATCGTGGCCGTAGCGGAACTCCAGCCGGGTGATGCCCGTCTCCTCTTCCACCTCGCGTAATGCCCCTTCCAGCGGTGTCTCTCCGGGCTTGACACCCCCCTTGGGAGAGTCCCAGTACTGGAAAGCCCGCAGCATCAGGCATTTCCAGCCGGATTGGCCGCGACGGACTATGACCACGCCAGCGGAGAGCGTGCGGATTCTGCGGCGTCGTCCGGTCATGGCTGCTACTGGGGACCCCCTCAGGCAGACGCTGATTCATTCGCCCGTTCGCGTTGCTATCGCATTTTCTCCGGGGCAGGGCGGGCTGCGCGGCGTCACGGTCAGTCGCGGATAAGCAGTCCGGAAGCCGGCCGGGGCACCTTGGGTCGGCCGCATGGCCCCTGGTGGTGCCGTGTCGCCGCCCTTCTACTACGCACGCCGATCTGCTCGCCGTGTCGGGGCGTACTCCCTGTAGCCGGCTCGACGTAGTGTCAGCTACGCCTTCGCCGTCTTCCGGTCCGTGCCCTCCGTCACACCGGCATCTCGACGCCCTCGCGACGAACGGCGGTGAGATATGCAGGCTAGGCTGCCAAATTCAGACTCAGGCGCGATCGCGGGTTTGAATAGGTGTCTCCTTGATCCGTCATGGCTGGTGTTTCAGGGATGGTAACCCGGGCTGAGTTCGTGGACCGCGGCGATCATGGCCGCGGCATGATCGGGGGACACCTCCGGATGAATTCCGTGACCGAGGTTGAACACATGTCCGGTGCCGTGACCGTAGCTCGCCAGTGTCTTGGCAACGTGCGTGCGAATGATCTCCGGCGACGCATAGAGCACACCGGGGTCCAGATTCCCCTGCAATGCGACCGCGTCGCCCACCCGGCGACGGGCATCGCCCAGGTCCTGGGTCCAGTCGATACCGAGGCCGTCGGCACCGATCTCCACCATGGCCTCCAGCCAGGGGCCACCGTTCTTGGTGAAAAACACCACCGGCACCTCACGACCCTCGTTACTCCGGGTGAGTCCGGCAATGATCTCCCGGGCGTAGCGCAGCGAGAACTCTCTATAGCTCTCCGGAGTGAGAATACCGCCCCAGGTGTCGAAGATCATCAGCGTTTGCGCACCGGCAGCAACCTGGGCATTGAGATAGACGGTCACCGAGCGAGCCAGTATGTCCAGCAGTTGGTGCATCAGGTCCGGCCGCTGGTAGAGCATCTCCTTGCACAACGCATAATTCTTGCTGGAGCCGCCCTCGATCATGTATGTGGCAAGCGTCCAGGGGCTGCCGCTGAATCCGATCAGGGGCACACGCCCACCCAGATCGCGGCGGATGAGCCGCAGAGCGCGCATCACGTATCCCAGTTCCCGTTCCGGGTCGGGCACTTGCAAGGCCCTGATCGCGGCCTCGTCTCGTACGGGACGTTCGAATCCCGGACCCTCACCCTCGGCGAAATACAGACCCAGCCCCATGGCGTGGGGAATGGTAAGGATGTCCGAGAAGAGGATTGCGGCGTCCAGGGGAAAACGGTCCAGCGGCTGCATTGTCACTTCGCAGGCCAGTTCCGGGTTCTGGCACAGGTCAAGGAAATTGCCCGCATGCTTGCGTGTGGCCCGGTACTCCGGCAGGTAGCGCCCCGCCTGTCGCATCATCCACACCGGTGTGCGTTCGACTGGCCGGCGCATCAATGCGCGGATCAGGAGGTCATTCTGGAGTTCAGAGGTTGTTGTCACGCCATGCCCCGCTAGGATAGTCGCGCACGAAAAGGCCGGGGCCGCTGTCGGGCGCCGGTCATTACAACACGACGTTCAAACGTTCAAGGTTGAATGACCGGGGTTCAGACCCCGAGATAGTTCAGTATGCCCTTTGCCGCCTCGCGCCCCTCGTACACGGCGGTCACCACAAGGTCCGATCCACGGACCATATCACCGCCGGAGAAGATTTTCGGATTGGAGGTCTGACCAAACAATTGCCGGTCCTTGTTGATGGTTACGCGGTCACGGTCATCGGTTTCGATGCCGTTCTCGCCGAACCATTCAGCCGGGCTGGGCCGGAAACCGAAGGCGATGATGACTCGATCCGCCGGGATGACTTCCTCGGTGCCGGGCACCGGTTCAGGCCGGCGCCGTCCCCGCTCATCGGGATCACCAAGCTGGGTGGTGATTACCTTCACGCCTTCGACGCGGCGGTCGCCAACGATCTCGACAGGCTGGCGGTTCCAGAGGAACTGCACGCCTTCCTCCTTGGCGTTCATGACCTCGCGCCGGGACCCCGGCATGTTCTCTTCATCGCGCCGATACGCGCAGGTCACGCTGGTGGCCCCTTGGCGCACGGACGTGCGGTTGCAGTCCATCGCCGTGTCGCCGCCGCCGAGTATCACCACGCGCTGACCCCTCATGTCGACGAACTCCGACGGGTCCTTCTCGTAGCCCAGTTCACGGTTGATGTTGGCCACCAGGTATGGCAGGGCCTCGTGCACGCCGTCCAGATCCTCGCCCGGAAAACCGCCGCGCATGTAGGTGTAGGTGCCCATGCCGAGAAACACGGCATCATATTCCTCCAGCAGTTGCCGAAACGGAATGTCTTCGCCGATGGTTACGCCCAGCCGGAATTCCACGCCCATACCCTCGAGAACCTCCCGCCGGGTACGGACAATGTGCTTTTCCAGCTTGAAGGGTGGTATGCCAAAGGTCAGCAGACCGCCAATCTCCGGGTACTTGTCGAACACCACCGGCTTGACGCCATTGCGGATCAGGATGTCCGCCGCACCGATTCCGGCCGGGCCGGCCCCGACTACGGCAACCCGCTTGCCGGTGTCGACAACACCGCTCATATCGGGTCGCCAGCCAGCCTTGAAGGCCTCGTCGGTGATGTAGCGTTCGATGGAACCGATGGTTACCGCGCCGAATCCGTCATTCAGGGTGCAGGCGCCCTCGCAGAGGCGATCCTGGGGGCAGACGCGGCCACAGACCTCCGGCAGGGAGTTGGTGCGATGAGAAAGTTCCGCAGCCTCGAACAGGTTGCCTTCCGCCACCAGCTTCAGCCAGTTGGGAATGTAATTGTGTACGGGGCACTTCCATTCACAGTACGGATTGCCGCAATCCAGGCAGCGATCCGCCTGTGACTGAGCGGTTTCCTTGTCGAAATTGCCGTAGATCTCGTCGAATTTCCGGATCCGTACCTGCACGGCCTCCTTTTCGGGGTCCTGCCGTGGTACTTCCATGAACTGAAAATCATTGCCCATTGGGTTGTTCCGTCAGCGCTCTGCGTGCACCGGTTGGTTGACCGGTGCGTCGGGTTCCGGGGCCGGGACGTCTCCCCTGTAGACCTGCCGGTTCGTGTCAGGCGGCGGCCCGCAGCGTATCCAGGATGCTTTGCAGATCCGTTGCCTTTGGCTTCACCAGCCAGAAGCGACGCAAGTAATCCCGGAAGTCTTCGAGGATCTCCTGACCCCATGGGCTTCCGGTTTCGTTCACGAATTCCTGGATCATGGCATGGAGGTAGTTGCGGTGCGCCTCCATCGGCTCGGATCGTACCCGGTGAATATCAATGAGTTCGTGGTTGTACCGATCCACGAACTCGTTGTCCAGATCGAGGACAAAGGCGAAGCCTCCGGTCATGCCGGCGCCGAAGTTCACCCCGGTCGCGCCGAGCACGCAGACGACGCCCCCGGTCATGTACTCGCATCCGTGATCGCCTACGCCCTCGACGATGGCCTGGGCTCCGGAGTTGCGAACTGCGAATCGTTCGCCGGCGTTGCCGGCCGCAAACAGCCTGCCTCCGGTGGCCCCGTACAGGCAGGTGTTGCCCATGATGGTGGCGTCGTTGGACCTGAATGAACTGCCGGCGGGTGGACGGATCACAAGTTTTCCGCCGGCCATGCCCTTGCCCACATAGTCGTTGGCGTCACCCTCCAGGTGCATATGCAGACCGCCGGCATTCCAGACGCCAAAGCTCTGTCCCGCACTGCCCTTGAGACGGAGAATCAACGGCTGTGACGCCATACCGTTGTTGCCGTGTCTCTTCGCGATCTCGCCCGACAGCCGGGCCCCGATGGAGCGGTTCAGGTTCTTGACCTCGTAGTGGAACTCGCCGCCGGTCCTTGACTCGATCGCGGGCATGCAGTCCCGGACCATCTGCTCTGCCAGTTCCCCGCGGTCGAACGGCGTATTGCTCGGGGTCAGGCAGTGCCTCGGGCTGTCTGCGGGGACACCGCCGTCGGAGAGCAACGGTCTGAGGTCCAGCTGTCGCTGCTTTTCCGTGTTTCCGGGCAGGATTTCCAGAAGGTCGGTACGCCCGATCAGGTCCTGCAGACTGCGCACGCCGAGTCTCGCCAGCCACTCGCGGGTTTCGCGGGCCACGAAGCGGAAATAGTTTGCGACCTTGTCCGGTGTGCCGATGAAGTGCTTGAGACGCAGAACCTTGTCCTGCGTGGCCACACCAGTCGCACAGTTGTTCAGATGGCAGATGCGGAGGTACTTGCATCCCATGGCGACCATGGGCGCCGTTCCGAAACCAAAGCTTTCGGCGCCGAGGATCGCGGCCTTGATGACGTCCAGACCCGTTTTCATGCCGCCGTCAGCCTGTACCCGAACCTTCTCGCGCAGGTTGTTCGCCCGCAGGGCGTAGTGCGTCTCCACCAGTCCCAGTTCCCAGGGAGCGCCGGCGTACTTCACCGAGGTCAGCGGGCTGGCACCGGTGCCGCCGTCGTAACCGGCGATGGTGATCAGGTCGGCATAGGCCTTGGCCACCCCCGCCGCGATGGTGCCGACCCCGGCCACCGAAACCAGCTTCACCGAGACCAGCGCTTCCGGATTGACCTGCTTGAGATCGAAGATCAGCTGGGCGAGATCCTCGATTGAGTAAATGTCATGGTGGGGAGGAGGAGAGATCAGCGCCACGCCGGGGCTCGAGAACCGCAGGCGGGCGATCATCTCGTTGACCTTGTGGCCGGGCAGCTGGCCGCCCTCGCCGGGCTTTGCGCCCTGGGCAACCTTGATCTGCAGTACGTCGGCATTGACCAGATAGTGTGGCGTCACGCCAAAACGGCCGGATGCCACCTGCTTGATCCGGGACATGCGCTCGGTGCCGTAACGGGCCGCGTCCTCACCGCCCTCGCCGGAGTTGGAGCGGCCGCCGAGCCGATTCATGGCAATGGCGAGCGACTCGTGGGCCTCGGGCGACAGGGCGCCCAGCGACATGCCGGCGGAGTCGAAACGGGGCAGGATCTCCTCGATCGGCTCCACATCGTCGATATCAAGCGGCTTGTCCACCGGCTTGAGGCGAAGCAGGTCCCGCAGCACGGCCGGCTGGCGATTGTTCACGATGTCCGAGAACTCGCGCCAGGCTTCGTAATCTCCGGTTTCCACGGCGGTCTGCAGGCTGCGCACTACATCGGGGTTAAAGGCGTGGTACTCACCGTCATGGATGAACTTGAGCAGTCCGCCCTTGCGGACGTCCGCCCGCGGGCTCCAGGCCTCGGATGCCAGCACTTTCTGGTCATCCTCGAGATCGACGAAGCGGCTGCCCTGAATACGGCTGACCGTGCCGAAAAAGCACAGATCCACCACCTCGTCAGCCAGTCCCACAATCTCGAAGAGCTGCGCGCCACGGTAGCTGGCAATGGTCGATATGCCCATCTTCGACAGGATCTTGAACAGGCCCTTGTTGATGCCCCTGCGGTAGTTCCAGCGCAGCTTGGCCGCCGGCCTGTCACTGATCTGGCCGCTGCGGATCATACCGCGGATGCTGGCATAGGCCAGGTACGGGTAGATCGCGGTGGCGCCGTAACCGATGAGCACGGCGAAGTGGTGGGGATCCCGGGCGGTCGCCGTCTCGACCACGATATTGGCATCGCAACGGAGGCCCTTGCTGACCAAACGATGATGTACGGCACCCGTGGCAAGCAGTGCGTGGACCGGCAGCCAGCCTTCCTCGATGTCACGGTCGCTCAGTACGATGATGACCCTGCCGTTGCGCACCGCCTGTTCGGCCTGATCGGCAATCGCCTCGATTGCATTGCGCAGGCCGCGTTCAGGCTGATATTGAAGGCTGATCAACTCGTTGGCGTAGTCCGGGTCGGCCTGATTGACAAGCATCAGGAACTTGGTTCGCGACAACACCGGGGATTCCACCACCAGGCGCTTGGCGTGTTCCTCGATCTCCTCGAAGATGTTCTTCTCCCGACCGAAGCATGTCTCCAGGGACATCACGACCTGTTCGCGCAAGGGATCGATGGGCGGGTTGGTCACCTGTGCGAATTGCTGGCGGAAGTTGTCGTAGAGCGCACGCTGTTGCCTGGAAAGCACGGGCAGGGGGGTATCGTCGCCCATCGACCCCACTGCCTCCTGGCCGTTTTCGGCCAGCACGCGCAGTACCGCGTCGTTTTCCTCCAGGGTGATGTTGAAGAGCTTCTGGTAGGTGGGGAGCAGGTCCTCGGTGATCGGTGTGCCGTCTTCTTCGAGTTCCGTCTCCTCCAGGGTCGACTCCAGTCGCCTGAGGTGACGGTTGATCCATGCCTTGTAGGGGTGCCGGCGCTTGAGCCGACTATCGATGTCCTCGGGCAGCAGCAACTCGCCGGTCTCCGTGTCCGCAGCGAGCATCTCGCCCGGCTTCAGACGCCCCTTGCTGACCACATCCTCCGCCGAGTAATCGTAAACCCCGATTTCGGATGCCAGGGTGATATGGCGGTCCCTGGTGATGACGTAGCGGGCCGGACGCAGACCGTTGCGGTCAAGTACGCAGGCGGCGTATCTGCCGTCGGTCAGAACGATTCCCGCAGGACCGTCCCAGGGTTCCACGTGCATCGAGTTGTATTCGTAGAATGCGCGCAGATCCACGTCCATATTGTCGACGTTCTGCCAGGCCGGCGGCACCAGCAGCCGCATGGCACGGAAGATGTCCATGCCACCCGCCAGCAGTACATCCAGCATGTTGTCCAGGCTGCAGGAGTCCGAGCCTTCGGTGCTGACCAGCGGTGCTATTTCCGCAATGTCCGGGATGCGTGGCGTCGCAAACTTGCCGGCACGCGCGTTCGCCCAGTTGCGGTTGCCCTGCACGGTGTTGATTTCGCCGTTGTGGGCGAGGAACCGGAACGGCTGGGCCAGTCGCCACTCCGGCCAGGTGTTGGTGGAAAAGCGCTGATGAAAAACGCAGATGGATGTCTCGATTCGGGTGTCCTGCAGGTCGCGGTAGAATACCGGCAGGTTGGTGGGCATCACCAGGCCCTTGTAGGAGACCACGTGACTGGACAGGCTCGGCACGTAGAACGTGCTGTCACCGGGTTCCACGGCCTTTTCCGTCTGGCGTCGCGCAATGAAGAGGCGCCGCTCGAAATCGGACTGTTCCATGCCCGCCGGCGCATCCACGAACACCTGCTCGATCAGCGGCAGTGTCTTCAGCGCCTCGGCTCCGCAGGCTTCCGGGTTCGTGGGTACGGAACGCCAGCCCAGCACGTTCAGACCCTGGTTGGCGAGTTCCCGATCCAGCGCCAGGCGCCCGGCCTTCGCCAAGGCCTCGTCGGTATTCAGGAACACCATGCCGACGGCATAGATCTCACCAAGGTGCCAGCCGTTATCATCGGCGACGCTTCGCAGGAAGGCGTCCGGCTTGCGGAACAGCAGGCCACAGCCGTCTCCGGTTTTTCCATCGGCTGCCACCGCACCCCTGTGGGTCAACCTTGCCAGTGAATCGATGGCGGTTGCCAGGACCCAGTGACTGGCTTGCCCGTCCATGTGGGCGATTAACCCGAACCCGCAGTTGTCCTTCTCGAAACTCGGGCGGTACAGACTCTGCTGCTCAGCGCATTGTTCATTCAAAGGGGAATGCCTCTGCATGGTGGTGGTTGCGCTCGGCGGGCGGGAAGGGGGGCATGCCATCGTCGCAGTCCATGAGCCGACCACACCCATGCCTTCCCGACCCAGGCAAAAAGGGCGCACAGTATATCGTTTCGGTGGGAAGCGCTCAAACGGCGCGGCGGTCGTCCGCGGCGGACCATGCGAGGTGCGGGCCGGGGACCGGCAGATCTGGTCCCCGGCCCGTGAAGGCGATCAGAACCGGTAGCCGGCGCCAACCAGGAACTGACTCTCCGTGGGGCGGTAGCTGCCGTTGTTGAAACTTTCGCTGCTGTAACGCGTGAGCGAGTATTCGAAGCGCGCGAACACCCGATCATGGGCGGTGAACTCGACTCCGACGCCGCCACGGATGCCGCCACTTGTTTCACTGTCCCGGGTTCTGCCGGTTCCGTCAGAGGCGGTCAGTTCGAACTTTGTTTCCTGGTAGCCGAGCAAGCCGTATAGCACAATGAAGCGCTCGAAGACGCGTCCGGCACGCACGTTTATTCCATAGAATTCCTCTGCATCGATCTCGACCCGGTCACCGTTCAGGGACAGGTCGAAGTCCGCGCTGTTGACCCCGCCATAGATCTCGATGGCACCGAAGAAGTTGCCCTGCATCAGCGACGTGCCAAGGTGGCCGGCGATCGCTGGTCCGCTGGCGCTGCCGCCGTCGATGTCGAAGTCGGTGCCGCCTATGGTGCCGCTACCGTCAAGGTCGAAACTGGTGTACGCGCCGGAAACCATGACGTAAACGCCGGTGAGCCTTTCCCCCGTCGTGACTCGCCCCATTCGGTCGCCCGCCTGGGCGTGGCCGGATACCAGCGCGGCCGCCAGCATGGCGGCGGAAATTGGCAGATAGTGCTTCATGATCGCTTTCCTTTTTGTGTCCGTGTGCCGGTGTGCATTCCGAGTTTTTCGAGGATGCCGTGATCTGTGCCCCGTTCGCCGGTCTGCGTACTGATCAGTTATCCCTTAATATCAAGTCAGCCTCTGTGGATCGAACAGTCGCTGATGCTCCAGTATGGCGTAGCGGTCAGTCATTCCTGCGATATAGTCCGCAACTCCGCGAGCCCGACCGTCGTTGTCCTGGGCCAGAGCCAGTTCCCGGGTTCGGCGCGCGTGCTGTGGCGGCATCAGCGCGGGATCATCGAAAAACGCCTGATACAGGTCCGTGACGGTGCGCTTTGCCTTTTCCGCCATGCGGTAGACCCGGTGATGCCTGTACAGGGCGTGGAAGAGGAACTGCTTCAGTTCCTTGTGGGCCGCGTTCATGGCGTCGCTGAACCGGATCAGCGGGGTGCCGAGCTCGCGCACGGAATCGATTGAATCGGGTTCGTGTTCCCCGATCGCCACCCTGGTACTTTCAAGTACATCCGCTACCTGACTGCCGATCATGCCGCGAACCATTTCGTAGAGCATGCGGCGGAGCGGCAACCGCGGGCAAGCGGTTTCCACCTCGCGCAGCAGGCGCCCGGTGAGTTCGAGTTCCCGCAATTCATCGATGTCGATCAGTTCGGCGCGCAGGCCATCATCCACATCGTGGCTGTTGTAGGCGATCTCGTCTGCAAGATTGGCCAGCTGCGCTTCCAGCCCCGGCTGTGTCCGTGTGATGAAGCGTTCACCCAATGTGCCGAGATGACAGGCATTAAGGCGCGAACAGTGCTTGAGAATGCCTTCGCGGGTTTCCCAGCACAGGTTGAGGCCGTCGAATTCCGCATAGCGCTGTTCGAGTTCATCCACCACGCGCAGCGATTGCAGGTTGTGCTCGAACCCCCCGTGGTCGCGCATGCAGGCATTGAGCGCATCCTGCCCCGCGTGGCCGAAGGGGGTGTGCCCGAGGTCATGAGCCAGGGTGATCGCTTCGGTCAGATCCTCGTTCAGGTCCAGCGCCCGGGCGATGGTCCTGGCAATCTGGCATACCTCGAGAGTGTGGGTGAGCCGGGTCCTGAAGAGGTCGCCCTCATGATTGACGAACACCTGCGTCTTGTATTCCAGGCGGCGAAAGGCGGAGGAATGGACAATGCGGTCTCTATCACGCTGGAACTCGTTGCGCCAACTGGGCGGGGGTTCGGGATGCCGGCGCCCCCGGGAACGCTCGGGGTCCGCCGCATACGGTGCGAGTGGTCTGGGCAGGCGCGATACGGCCACCGCTCAGTGACCTCCGGTGAAGTGGTCCAGGGTGCGCTCCAGGCTGGCCGGGTCGAACGCGTCGCTGACGACCGCATTCCCCAGCCCTTGCAGCAGGATCAGGCGCAGTCTGCCCGCTTCCGCCTTCTTGTCCACGGCCATCAGTTCCATGAACCGGTTCGGGCTTATTCCCGCAGGTGGCCGTGCCGGCAGCCCGGCGCCGTGGAGTATGTTCTCGGCCAGATCGTATTCGCTATCGGACAACCATCCCAGGTCGCGTGACATCCAGGCAGCCATCAGCATCCCCGCTCCGACGGCCTCTCCGTGCAGCCACACGCCGTAGCCGGTTGCCGTCTCTATGGCATGGCCGAAGGTGTGGCCGAGGTTGAGTATGGCGCGCAGGCCGCCTTCCCGTTCGTCGGCCGCCACCACCTCCGCCTTGATTCGGCATGAAACGAGAATCGCGCGGGTAAGCGCTTCACGCTCCAGGTTTAACAGCTCCGGCATGCTGTCCCGCAGCCACTGCAGAAAGTCGCTGTCGCGGATCAGACCATACTTTATGATTTCCGCGAGGCCTGCCTTGATCTCGCGGTCGGGCAGGGTATGCAGAGTGTCAGTGTCGGCAAGCACGCAGCGGGGCTGGTGGAATGCCCCGATCATGTTCTTCCCCAGCGGGTGGTTGACGCCGGTCTTGCCCCCCACGGATGAATCCACCTGCGCGAGCAGGGTGGTGGGAACCTGTATGAAGTCCACGCCCCGCTGGTAAGTGGCGGCGACGAAGCCTGTGAGATCCCCGATCACGCCACCGCCCAGGGCAATCAGGGTGCACTTGCGGTCAAAACGCTTGTCGAGCAGACGGTCGTATACGCGTTGACAGGTATCCAGGGTCTTGTGCGCTTCGCCGTCCGGGAGCACCACGCTGTCAACCTTGAGTCCATGCAGTGTCGACAGGAGGCGGTCCAGGTAGAGCGGCGCGACGACGGTGTTGGTGACCACCAGCAGTCTGTCACCGCGCAAGTAGGGCCGGATCAGGTCGGGCCGCGACAACAGACCCGCGCCCACATGGATGGGATAGCTCCGCTCGCCCAGTTCGACGGTTAGCGTCTGCGGTGTGCTCACGAATTTCTGTTCCTGTCTTCCAGTGCCCGGATGATCTGCCGGACCACATCCATTATGGCCCGCTTGTCCGTATTCACGGTGATGTGCGCCGTGTCCCGGTACAGTGGCCCGCGCTCATCCATCAACGCCTGCAGACGATCCCGGGGGTTTTCCGTCTGCAGCAGGGGGCGGCGACGATCCCGCCTGGTCCTGCGTAGCTGTTCGTCCACTGAAGTTTCAAGATAGACCACCAGACCCCGGTCACGCAGCATTCTGCGCGTTTTGTCGGAGAGTATGGCGCCTCCCCCGGTGGCCAGCACCAGGGCATCGTTAGCGCTCAATTCCTCGATAGCCTGGCGTTCGCGTCGCCGGAACCCCTCCTCACCCTCTATATCGAAGATCAGGGGGATATCCACGCCGGTGCGTGACTCGATTTCGCTGTCGCTGTCAAGGAAGCGGAGTCCCAGGGCGGCGGCAAGCTTGCGCCCAATGGATGACTTGCCGGCGCCCATGGGGCCGATCAGAAAGATGCGTTGGTCCTGGTTCATGGTGGTCCGGTTACGCGGTGCGCCACTATGCATGCGCCAAGTAAACACGGAAGTATTCACGCTGCCGAGTGAATACTTCCGTGTTTCCCTAACAGAAGCGGCCCCGAACACGTCGGGGCCGCCCCATTAGGATCTCGGCCCGTTCTACCGGGAGCCTGTCGGACTCGGAGCTGCTCTGCCGCCCCGGTTGGACAGCGGCCATTTTCGACCCTTTTCGTCAAAGAGAACCGCTATTCTCCTAAAGCGATCATGCAAACGACCTCGCTCTCCCACTCCCCCGCCCAATCCACCTGAGTCCGACGCGCTAGCGCACGCTGGATGAGGTCAGGGTTTCGTCGAGTATGCGTGGCGTCACGAAGACGAGCAGTTCGCTATTATCATCCACCTGGAGGCGGTTGCGGAACAGGGCCCCGATGCCTGGCAGCGAGCCGAAGAACGGAACGCGGGTGACCTCCTCGCGCCGATCGCGCTCGTAGATGCCACCGAGCACCACGGTCTCGCCATTGTCCACCAGAACCTGCGTGGTGACGGACTGGGTATCGATGCTGGGTACCCCGAAGAAGACCTGGCCGACGTTGTCCTTGCTCACCTCCAGATCCATGATGATGCGGTCATCCGGGGTGATCTGTGGTGTCACGTCCAGGGCCAGTACCGCCTCCTGGAAGTTGATGCTTGTGGCACCACTTGCTGTGGCTTCCTGGTATGGGATCTCCACGCCCTGCTTGATGCTGGCCGTCCGCTGGTTGGCGGTGATCACCCGCGGGCTCGAGACCACCTCGCCCCGGCCTTCGCTTTCCAGCGCCGACAGCTCGAGCTGCAGGATGCGTTCACCTATCCGACCTACCGCGAGTCCCACCGAACCTGCCGCGCCGCTCACCGGCAGATCCACGAGCATGCCTTCGGCGCCGGCGACGTCGAATCCCGTGCCGCCACCCACGAGTCCGCCAGGCCGAGTGCCGCCAACCTGAGCGCCGGTGCTGTCGCCGCTCACTCCGTCACTGCTGCGGGCGCTGGCGCCGAAGCGCACGCCCAGTTCGCGGCTGAAATCGTCGCTGGCAATCACGATCCGTGACTCGATCAACACCTGGCGCACCGGGATGTCGAGCTTGTTGAGCAGCGACCGTATGTCGGAAAGGTGCCTCTCGGTGTCACGGATTATCAGGGTGTTGGTACGCTCGTCAATGGTGACGTTTCCGCGCTCGGACAGCAGAGAGGCGTCCGGCGAGCGGAGCAGGTTCGCCACGTCACCGGCCTTGGCGTAGTTCACCTGGAACATCTCCGAGCGCAGCGGCGCGCGTTCTTCCCGCTCGGCCCGCGTCTCTTCGGCGATGCGTTCGCGGGCGGCGATCTCGTCCTGTGGTGCGACATAGATGACATTGTCGTGGATGCGCTTGTCGAGCCCGCGCAGCGTCAGAATGATATCCAGCGCCTGATCCCAGGGTACGTTCTGCAGCCGCAGGGTGATGCTGCCCGTCACCGTGTCATTGATGACCATGTTCAGGCCGGTGAAGTCACCGATCAGTTGCAGAACCGCGCGCACCTCGATGTCCTGGAAGTTCAGCGACAGACGCTCACCAGTGTATTCGGGATCCTCGCGCTCACGGCGCTCGCGCTCCGCGGGTGTGACCGGCGTGAACTCCACGGCAAAGGTGTTTTCGGCCTGGTAGCCCATGTGCTCGAAATCGGCACCTTCGACGGGTGAGATCACCATGCGGACGTCATTTCCGTCCTGGCGGGTTTCGATGGTTTTCACCGGCGTGGCGAAGTCTTCGACGTTGAGACGCCGCTGCAACCGCTCCGGTACCCGCATGCCTGTGAAACGGGCGACTATGCGGTTGCCGTCGCGCCGCATGTCCACGGGTCGACTGTCGTCAGTGAGTTCAACGAGCACGCGGCCGGTGCCGTCCGGGCCGCGCCGGAAATCGATGTCGGCGATCTCGGGCGCGGCAGTTCGCGTGGGGCGACTCTCCTCCGCGGTGCGTGGACGATCGCGGGCTGCGTCCGCCCGGCCCTCGCGCAGGAAAATATTGAAGGTGTTGCCATCCTGATCAGTGTCGTAGGCCATCATGCCGGCCAGTCTCACGACCACGCGGGTCCGCCCCGCTGCCTCCGCGGTCGACACGCCTTCGACCAGCCCAACCCCGATGGACAGGGAACGGTCACGGAACGCGTTCCTGGTGTCCGGAAAATCGAAGGTGATGCGGGCGGGATCGTCTATGACGAAGCTGCTCGGCGTCTCCGGCTCACCGTCGAGTTCAATGGATATCTGGACCTCGTTGCCGGGCAGTGTCGAGTAACTGATGTCCTGGATCGAGACCTGCGCGCTGGCCGGGCCGGCGGCCAGCAAGAGCAGCAGGCCGAGCACACACATCGTGGTCCGCGCCTGCAAGCCGCTCAGCGCGGACCGTGAACGCAGCCGCGTGTCCATGGAGGCATTGGTGGTCATTGTTATCGACTCCCCTTTATCGGTCTCGCGTCGCCAGCGCCGCTTCGCGCTCTCTCCAGGCGCGATCGCCGGAACGTATCAGCTCCAGCACCTCTATGCGGTTCTCGCTGATCCTGACGATGCGCCCGTGATTCTGGCCAAGATAATTGCCTTCCCTGACACGGTGTACCGTGCCGCCCGGATCACGTACCAGTCCCCAACGTTCGCCATCCCTGGCAAGAGTTCCTCCCATTCGCAGTGCATCCAGCGGGTAGCGTTCGAGGGTTTCCTTGGGCCGGTCCGGGTCCGGTCGGGGGCCGCTGGCGACCTCGGTATCGTCGCGCGCCTCGGCAAAACTCAGCCGGTGAAAGGGGTCCCGGTCCAGGTCGGCAGGGTAACGGTGACTGGGTGGCTGTTTCGGTTCCTCGAACGGATCCAGTGGCGGTGCGGGCCGCGCCCTGGTTTCGCTGATGTAGTTATGGAGATCGGATACGTCCTGGGAGCATCCGCCGACCAGCAGTGTGGCCACCACCAGCAGGGACAGTCTTCCCAGCGGTCGTATGCGCAGGGCAGCGACAGACAACCGGATCATCTCGGTGCCTCCTCGTCGTCCAGGTACCAGTAAGTTCTTGCAGTCGCGCTCATGGACAACAGGCCGGAGCCGCCGTTGGCCGTGGTCACGTTGATGTCGTGCAGGGTCACGATGCGCGGCAGGTTGGCCACATCGCTGATGAATCGACCGATCTGGTGGTAGTCACCGCGGACTTCGATACGAATCGGCAATTCTGCGTAGAACTCGCGACGTGATGAGCTTCCCGGCCGGAACAGGTCGAATTCGAGTCCGGCGCCCAGCCCTGCCTGGGAAATGTCCACAAGCAGCGCGGGTACTTCCACCCGACTTGGCAGCTCCCGTAGCCGCGCCTCCAGGGACTCCTCCATTTCCGCCAGCAACTGTTCGTAGGCTTCGAGGTTGGCCGCACGCCGCTGCTTTGTCTCGAACTCGGATCGCAGTGACTGTTCCTGTGCGGCCACGCTTTCAAGGCGCTGCTGCTGCTGCTGCCAGTCGAAGTGCCAGCCGGCGCCGACCACCAGCAGGAATATCACCACGATCACCACGGCCTTGATGGCCCACGGCCAACGGCCGATATTGTTCAGGTCCAGTTCGCTGAGTTCGACGCCTTGCACCTTCATCCTGCATCCTCCTCGTCGGCGTCAGCGGGCATGGGCGATGTTTGGCGAACCCGAAGGGTGAAGTTGCTTACCCGGATACCGTCGCGGTCGCGAACCTCGATGACGTCCAGGCTGGGATCTGTCAGCCAACCGGACCCATCCAGGCGCTCCATATAGGTGGACACCCGTGCATTGGACTCGCCCACCCCGGTCAAAATCAGTCGATCCCCCTGCTGACGGAGCGACTCCAGATAGAGGCCCTCGGGAAGTGTGGTGACCATTTCCTCGAACAGATGCACGATCTGGGGGCGCCCGCGCTGCAGCTCCTGGATCACCTCCATGCGAGCGTTAAGCTGATCACGCGTGCTCTCCAGTTCACGGATGCGCGCGATTTGCCGATCAAGCTGACGAATCTCGGTGCGCAGCATTTCATTGCGTCGTTCGTGGTAGTCGATCTGCCCGCTCAGGTAGGTATGGCCGGCGAACCACACGGCCGCCCCGAGCGCGGCCGTGGTGCCGAGCACGGTGAAGAACCGTTTCTGGCGCGCCTTCTTGAGTTCCTCGCGCCAGGGCAGCAGATTGATGCGCGTGCTCATTCATAGCTCCTCATGGCAAGCCCGCAGGCCACCAGCATTGCCGGCGCGTCCTGATTCAGACGTTGGGCACTGATGCGGGAGGAGACGGCCATGCTTGCAAACGGGTTGCCGACGTGGGTCGGCGCCCCCGCGCGTTCCTGCACCAGTTCATCCATGCCCGCGATGGCCGCACAGCCGCCGGCGAGAATGATGGCGTCGACGCTGTTGTGCTGGCTCGCGCCGAAAAAGAACTGCAGGCTCCTGGTTATCTGCTGTGCCATGGCCTCCTGGAAGGGTTCCAGGACTTCGTCCTCATAACTGTCCGGCAGCCCCCCCTGGCGCTTGGCGCGGCCGGCCTCTTCGAACGACAGGCCATAGCGCCGCATTATCTCTTCGGTCAGTTGCCGACCACCGAATACCTGTTCTCTGGTGTACACGATCCGGTGGTCTTCCAGCACCGTGAGCATGGTCATGGTGGCACCGACATCGACTACGGCCACGGTCTGGCCCCGTCCCCCGCCGGGAAGGGCCGAGGCGAGGAGAGGGAATGCGTTCTCCGTGGCATAGCTTTCGACATCAACCACCTTCGCCGTCAACCCGGCCGCCTGGCAGGCATCGACGCGGACTTCCACGTTCTCGGCGCGCGAGGCGACCAGCAACACATCGACCGTGCCGGGATTATCCTCGGAGGCGCCGAGCACCTGGAAATCCAGGTTGACTTCCTCCAGGGGGTAGGGCACGTACTGGTCGGCCTGAAGCTGGATCTGGGCTTCCATTTCCTCGTCGCCCAGGTCGGCCGGCATTACGATGGTCTTGCTGATCGCAGACGAGCCTGGGACGGCCAGGGCCGCGTTTCGCAACTTGGTCTGCGAGCGCTTCACGGCGGACTTGATGGTTTCGCCGACTGCCTCCAGGTTGGCGATGTTCTTCTCCACCACCGCGTTTGCCGGAAGTGGTTCGACGGCGTAGCTTTCAACGCGGTAACGTCCGTCCTGACCCTTGAGTTCCAGCAGTTTCACGGCCGTAGAGCTGATGTCGATGCCTAGAAGGGGTGTGCGCTTCTTCCCGAACAGTCCCACGGGTTTTTCCTTTTCGTTTAAGGGTCTTAGCCCGGATAACTGTACCGTTACATTCAATAACAGGGTTAACTATAGAGGAGCGGGTGCAAATTGGGAAACATTCCACAGACCGGCTCTCGTGCCCTAAGGAATAACTCTTTATACTTGCCGAAACCGAGACACCGTAGACAGAAAAACACCTATGTCCCGCATTTTTCGCCTGTTCGTCTATTCGCTGGCGGCATTCATGTCGCTGTCCTTTCTGGGCCTGCTCAGCGCGGCCGGTCTCTATCTCTATCTGGAGCCCGGCCTGCCATCGGTTGAGGCGCTGCGCGATGTGCGCTTCCAGCAGCCGCTCAGGGTCTATTCCGCGGATGGAGAACTGATGGCGGAGTTCGGCGAATATCGACGCGAGCCCCTACGATACGATGAAATACCTGAACCGATGAAGCACGCCTTTATCGCCGCGGAAGACGAGCGCTTCTTCCAGCATCCCGGTGTTGATTACCAGGGGTTGGCGCGTGCAGTGCTGCATCTGGTGCGGCATCGGGAAATCGGCCCCGGCGGCAGCACCATCACAATGCAGGTGGCACGGAATTTTTTCTTAAGTCGCGAGCAGACTTACCTGCGGAAGCTCAACGAGATTCTGCTCTCGTTCAAGATCGAGCGGGAACTGAGCAAGGAGCAGATCCTCGAACTGTACCTGAACAAGATCTATCTGGGACAGCGTGCCTACGGAGTAGGGGCGGCCTCCCGTATCTATTACGGCAAGTCACCGGAAGAGCTGAGCCTGGCCGAGACCGCTACCATCGCCGGCCTGCCGAAGTCGCCGTCCACCGCAAACCCGGTTTCCAATCCGCAGCGCTCACTGCAGCGGCGCGCCTACGTGTTGCGGCGCATGTTCGAAACCGGGCACATCACCGCGGAAGAGCTCGCCGAGGCGGGCACGACGCCGGAGACAGCCTCGCTGCGCACGGTGCGACCCGGTCTGCATGCCCCCTTTGTCGCCGAGATGGCCCGGGCGCATGCCTATGAGCGCTACGGTGACGCCGCGTATGATGATGGATACCGCGTATACACCACCGTGGACAGCCGTCTGCAGCGCAAGGCCAATGAAGCGCTGCGGGAGAATCTGCTGAGCTACGACCGTCGCCACGGCTATCGTGGTCCCCTTGCCCAACATGATCTCGACGAGCATGCGTCGGAAGAATCCTGGGATGGCCTGTTGGCCGGGCATCGTCGAGTGGCCGATTTGCGCCCCGCGCTGGTCACCGAGGTGGACGACGAGGCCGGGGAGGCGCGGGTTTACCTGCGCAACGGTGACCTGACCGTTATAGGGCTTGACGACATGAAATGGGCGCGGCGCTGGATCAGCCAGTCGGCAGTCGGCCCACAGGTGGAGAAAGTCTCGGACGTGCTGAGTCGGGGCGACATTGTCCACGTACGTCAGAGAAACGGCGACGAGCCCCGTTACGTGCTGGCACAGCTGCCGGACGTGGAGGGCTCCGTGATCAGCCTGGCCCCGGACTCCGGAGCCGTGGTCGCCCTTGCCGGCGGCTTCGATTTTGGCCGCAGTCAGTTCAATCGTGCCGCTCAGGCGCTTCGACAGCCGGGTTCCGCGTTCAAGCCGTTCATCTACTCCGCGGCGCTGGAGCGCGGGTTCACACCGGCATCCATCGTCAATGATGCTCCGGTGGTATTCGAGGACGACGCCCTGGAAACCGTCTGGCGCCCTGAGAACTACACCGGTCGCTTTTATGGTCCGACGCGCCTGCGGGAGGCGCTGGCCCAGTCGCGCAACCTGGTGTCGATCAGGGTGATGCGCGACATCGGTGCGCGTTACGTGGTGAATTTCATGGACCGCTTCGGATTTCCGCCAGGGCGATTGCCTGCGGATCTGTCCCTTGCCCTTGGCAGCGGCGCGGTGACGCCGCTGGAACTCACCGGCGCCTACGCCGTATTCGCCAACGGCGGCTATCGCGTGCAGCCGCACCTGGTCAGTCACATCGAGGATGGCGCGGGTGAAATCGTCTACCGCATGGTTCCGGCGCTGGCCTGTCAGGATTGTGACGATATTGCCGCCAGTATGGGATTCGAGCCCCGAACCGGAGACTACGCGGATGGTGTTTTCGCCGCCCAGTTCCGGCCGGCGGAACGGGTTATTTCGGCCGAGAATGCGTATCAGATGACGAGCATGATGCAGGATGTCATCCGCACAGGCACCGCCCGCCAGGCCCGAGCCCTTGGCCGTCAGGACCTGTCCGGAAAGACCGGAACGACCAACGATCTCCATGACGCATGGTTTGCGGGTTACAATCGCAGCCTGGTGACCACGGCCTGGGTCGGCTTCGATCAGGCGCGCTCGCTCGGCAGGGGTGAAACAGGGTCCCGGGCCGCCCTGCCAATGTGGATGGATTTCATGGGAAGCGCGCTGGAGGGTGTGCCGGAGCGAGCTTCGCCCCGGCCGTCCGGTCTGATTACCGCCAGGATCGATCCGGAATCCGGATTGCTGACCAGCGCGGACAATCCGCGCGCCATTTTCGAGATTTTCCAGGAGGATGCCGTTCCGGCCCGCGAGCGTCAACGGGATCGTTCCGGTTCATCCTCAGGCGGCGCCCGCGGGTCAGACGGATCCCGGCGGGGGTCTGATGAGCCGTTGTTCTAGCCCGCATATCTCACCTCCGTTCGTCGCGAGGGCGTCGAGATGCGGCTGTGACGGGGGGCACGGACCGGAAGCCGGCGAAGGCGTGGCGGACACTACGTCGAGCCGGCTGCAGGGAGTACGCCCCGACACGGCGAGCAGATCGGCGTGCGTAGTTGAAGGGCGGTGAGATATGCGGGCTAGGAGTACGCCGGTTCATTCGAGCGGCAGGCAACGAGCTGGAACCTTCCCACGTAGGTGGAGCATCATGGCCAAGCAGGGGGCACCGCGCGATCAGCGCATGCGGCAGCGACTTACCGTCGAAGCGGCCAGAATCATGGCCGAGGAAGGCGTCCGCGACTACCTGGTCGCCAAGCGCAAGGCGGCCGAACGGCTCGGCGCGCCGGGTACCGAGAACATGCCGCGTAACCGCGAAATTCAGGAGGCGCTTGCGCAGTATCAGAGGTTGTTTCTCGGAGACAGCCACGCGCATCACTTGCGCCGTCTGCGCGAGGCGGCAATGGAGGCCATGGATTTCTTCACGCGCTTCCGGCCTCGCCTGGTGGGTTCGGTGCTGGACGGCACGGCCAGCGACTGGTCCGATGTCAATCTGCATCTGTTCGCAGACACGCCGGAAGAGGTGGCGGTGTTTCTGATGGACAGGGGTATCCCGTTTGAGTCGGGAGAGCGCAGGCTGCGCTTTAACCGGGATGACTGGGAGTTTTACCCGGTCTATCGGTTCATGGCGGGCAACGTTCCAGTGGATGTCACCGTATTTCGTTGCGAAGGCCTGCGCCAGGCGCCGAGAAGCCAGGTTGACGGACAGCCCATGGAACGTGCCAACAGGGATGCGGTAAAGCGTCTGCTGATGGAAGAGGATGACCCAATGAGGTCGTTCGGATGAGCAGGACGCTCAACACCCGACGTGTTTGTCGATGATGCCACGTCCTGCGATTGCGAGGCGCGGCCCATTTTAGGGATACCCTGAAGTATTCACACGGCCGCGTGGGTATCGCGTTTTCCGCGAGGCTGGCCCCTTTTGAGGGCTCGAACACTTTTCGCCCGTGGCGGTGCCGCAAGCCACCACAGGTGGAATCACTACCCGCGGCGACTTGCTTATGGCCACGAACCAAGAACCGCCTCGAGCGCGACCGCGTGGATACTTCAGTGTTTCTATAACGCTGAATACGGAACCAAAAGCCCGGGCGAGATGTGTGGGCTTTTCCCTCAGCGCTGATCCAGAGGTATGTAATCGCGCTTCGCGGCACCGGTATAGAGCTGTCGCGGCCGCCCGATACGCTGCTCGTTATCCTCCACCAGTTCCATCCACTGTGAAATCCACCCCGGGGTCCGGCCCAAGGCGAACAGCACCGTGAAGAACTGGGTGGGTATTCCCAACGCCTTGTAGATGAGCCCCGAATAGAAATCCACGTTGGGGTAGAGCTTGCGTTCCACGAAGTAGTCGTCCTGAAGCGCGATCTCCTCCAAGCGCACGGCCAGTTCCAGCTGCGGGTCGTTCGCCATGTTCAAGGCATCCAGCACCTCGTGACAGGTTTCGCGGATGATCGTGGCCCGTGGATCGTAGTTCTTGTAGACGCGGTGGCCAAAGCCCATGAGCCGGAACGGATCGTCCTTGTCCTTGGCCTTGGCAATGTACTGGGGCACGTTGCTGACGTCACCGATCTCTTCAAGCATGCGTAGAACCGCCTCGTTGGCGCCGCCATGGGCGGGTCCCCAGAGCGCAGCGCAGCCGGAGGCAATCGCCGCGAAGGGATTGGTGCCGGTGCTGCCGGCCAGCCGTACCGTCGAGGTGCTGGCGTTCTGTTCATGGTCCGCGTGCAGGATGAGCAACTGATCCAGTGCCTTCTCGGCCACCGGGTTGATCTCATACTTCTCGGATGGTCGCGAAAAGAGCATGTTCAACAGGTTGGCGGGGTAGCTGAGCCTGTTCTGCGGATAGACGAACGGCTCACCGACGAGGTGCTTGAACGCGGCGCCGGCAATGGTTGGCATCTTGGCAATGATGCGGTGGGCGCAAAGTTCTCGGCTGTCCGGATCGTTGATATCGATACTGTCGTGGTAAAAGGCCGACAGTGAGCTGACCACGGCTGTAAGCATGGCCATGGGGTGTGCATTGTAGTGAAAGCCGTCGAAGAAGTCCTTGAGACTCTCGTTCACCATGGTGTGGTTGGTGATGTTGGTTGTGAACGCGTCCAGTTCCTTCGGTGTCGGCAGATCACCGTACATGAGCAGATACGACACCTCGAGGAACGAGCTTTTCTCGGCGAGCTGTTCGATCGGGTAGCCGCGATAAAGCAATATGCCCTGGTCGCCATCAATGAAGGTGATGTCGCTGCGGCAGCTGGCTGTCGATGTGAACCCCGGGTCGTAGGTGAAGTAGCCGAGTTCCTTGTAAACGCTCTGGATATCAATGGTTGCCGGGCCATGAGTGCCTGTGCGAATGGGAAGCTCCACGCTCTTGCCGGATGCGTTATCCGTCACAGTGACCGTATCTTTGGACATGGGTCGTCTCCTGAAGTATCCAGGCCGGTTGCTGCAGTGCGGCTCCGGCATCCAGTACTGTCTCGATTCCTGGGGTCCCTGCGCCATTGCGCCGTGATGCTGGCCTGTTTCCCGGCCATGAAATTCGGCGCGATGTCCTATGCGCGGGCTTCGGATGCTCGATGCCGGAAGGGGCGTCGGATCCGTTTCGTGCGGGTGCGGTCGAAGAATGCTGTCTGAACCGCTTTGATACTAGCAACAAAGGCGTATTGCGCAAAGCAGCCCCAAATGCAGCTAACTTCCCCGAATTTCCAAGAAACTCCGCCCTTAAGGCCGGCACCGCCTTCGATCTGCCCTGATCCGCGCAAGTCTTCCACGTCGGTCCGCTCTCGCCCGCATATCTCACCGCCCTTCTACTGCGCACGCCGATCTGCTCGCCGTAAAGGGGCGTACTCCCTGCAGCCGGCTCGACGTAGTGTCAGCTACGCCTTCGCCGTCTTCCGGTCCGTGCCTCCTGTCACAGCGGCATTTCGACGCCCTCGCGACGAACGGCGGTGAGATATGCGGGCTAGCCCGGACCCGCATTGTGTACGATGCGGCGCACAAAATGAAGGGTAGACAATGGCCGGCCATTTGCCGAGGAGGGAATGCGCCCGTCAGGCAATAAGAAACCCGCGCCCCGGGGGTGGGCGCGGGTTTCCGCGATCCGGCTAACGAAGCTGCCGACGCGGACGCTTACTTGCCGGCACTCTTCGACAGGCGTCCGTATTTCTGCTTGAAGCGATCCACCCGGCCGCCGGTACTCAGCACGCGCTGCTTGCCCGTATAGAAGGGATGGCTGGCGCTGGAGACCTCCACTTTGACCAGTGGATACTCCTTGCCGTCCTCCCAGGTGATCGTCTCCTTGGAACTGATCGTGGACCGCGTCAGGAAGGAAAAATCGGAAGAGATGTCCTGAAACACCACTTCGCGGTATTCGGGATGGATGCCCTTTTTCATGGTCACGCTACCCTGAAATGTCGCGACTGCGGTCGCGTTAACGGCTTTGGTCGAGCCCGTGAACAGAGGCGGGGATAATACAGAGACGCGCCGGCGCTGACAAGGGCGACAGGCTGCCGGGGAGATGCCGGTCTATTCCCGCGATGCGGGCTAACCCTTCCGGTTCGGAAACGGGATCACCCGTGCCGCTGTCGAATACCGTGACGACAGTTCATTGCTACTGAGCCGGCGCGTATCCAGGGAGGCGAGGGTCTCCAGCAGTCCGTGTTCGCCAAGCAAGCGTTCCCACATCATGCGTGAGATCTGTGCGCATGCGGTCAGCGGATCCCCGGCCCGGTGGCGGGTGTGGTCGATTCGCCACTGCAGTCCGCGTAACCTGTGTCGTCTGGGCTCCGGAGCATCCCGGATGACGGCCTCGATCGCTCGTCGGCGCCTCGCCTCGAAGGCTTCCGGGTTCTTCCTTGCCAGTCTCACCCAGTCGTCGAAATCGAATCCATTTCCGGCCTTCCAAGCCATCATCAAGCTCCTGCGGCCTCCGCATCACGGTCAGGGCTGCTGTCGCAGCGTCAGTTCGCCGTCCCGCTGCGTGAATTCCAGTTCACCAAGAAAGCTCATGCCCAGCAGCACCTCGTCACCGGTCATGAACGGATTAATGGACGCCCGCACGTTGGTCTGCTCAACGGTGCCCAGGCCAACATGATGCAGACGCGTGGAATACCCGGTGATGATGCCGTTTGCGGTGCGGTACTGGACGGCGCGACCACGTTCCAGGCCGAGACCGTCCGCGACAGAGGCGGGTATCGAGATGTCACTGGCGCCGGTGTCCAGCATGAACTCCACGGGCACCCCGTTTATGGTGCCCGTGGCCGTATAGTGGCCGTAGCGATTTCGTGACAGCACCACCTCACGGACACCATCGTCGGTGATCACGCCCTGGACGCGCTGGTTCGGACTGCCCTGGCGCTCCATCCAGCCGTGGAAAAAGAGCGCCATCAGTCCCAGTACGACCACCCACATGCCGATCAGCATGATGGGGCCGAGGCGGCTGCCTGTTCTCGGTGGCTCGTAGTCTTTCATAGTCCTCAGTATACGAGGTGGTATCGCATCGTCCTGCGCCGTTGGTCGGAACTTCCCCGGAGTGCGCTCCCCGGAAAGCAACGGCTCCGTCTACGGCGGAGCTATCACCTTCCCCGGATTCATGATGCCCTTTGGATCCAGGGTCCGCTTGATGTCGCGCATCAGCTCTGATTCCACCGGGTCGCGATAGCGCAGCATTTCATTCACCTTGAGTTGGCCGATGCCGTGCTCAGCGGCGATGGAGCCGCCGAGTTCATGCACCAGGTCGTGCACGATGCGGTTGCACTTGGGCATGAGTTCCATGAAGGTGTCGGCCGCCATGCCCGCCGGTTGGCTCAGGTTGTAGTGCAGGTTGCCGTCTCCGACATGACCGAAGGGGCAGATCCGGATCCCGGGGATTTCCTTTTCCAGCCGAGGCGTGGCGCGGGCGAGAAACTCGGATATACGCGAGACGGGGACAGAGATGTCATGCTTGATGCTCGCGCCGTGGCGGGCCTGTCCCGCCGGGATGCTCTCGCGAATCCGCCACAACGCATTCGCTTGCTGCAGTGATTCCGCAATTACCGCGTCACGCACCAGTCCGATATGAAGGGCTTCTTCCAGCGAGCTTTCCAGCGCGTCCCGCAGATGCGCACCGGACTGGGCCGAGGACGCCTCCACCAGAAGGTACCAGGGATGTTCCCGATGGAAAGGGTCGGCGCAGGAGTCGATGTGATCCACCGCCATGCTCAGGCTGACCCCGCTCATCAGTTCGCAACCCGTCAGGGCATCCCCGGTGCTGTCCCGAAGGTGACCCAGTAAGTCGATCGCGGCTTCCGCCGTGGGCAGGGCTGCGAGGGCGGTGGCCGCCTGGCGGGGTTTGGGATGGAGCTTCAGTGTTGCGGCGGTGATGACGCCGAGCGTGCCCTCGGAGCCGATGAACAGGTTCTTGAGATCATAGCCGCTGTTATCCTTGCGCAGCCCGCTCAGACCGTGCCAGATTCGACCGTCGGCCAGCACCACTTCCAGACCCAGTGTCAGGTCGCGGGTGTTGCCATAGCGCAGGACGTTTGTGCCGCCCGCGTTGGTGGCCAGATTGCCGCCGATCATGCAACTGCCTTCCGCAGCGAGGCTCAGCGGGAACAGGCGGTCGGCGGAAGCGGCTGCGTGCTGAAGGTTCTTCAGCACGCAGCCTGCTTCCGCCGTCAACGTATAGTTGGCGGCGTCAAGGTTGCGGATCCGGTTCATCCGCCGAAGACCGAGCAGCACCTGTGTGCCGGAGTCGTCGGGTGCGGCGCCCCCGCAGAGCCCGGTGTTGCCGCCTTGCGGAACCACGCCGATTGTTGCCTGATTGCAGATGCGCGTCACGGCGGACACCTCTTCGGTGTCCGCGGGGCAGACTACGGCGGCCGCGATTCCGTGAAAGTGGCCGCGCCACTCCCGCAGAAACGGCGCCTGGTCCTTGCCGGTGATCCAGCCGTTGTCACCCACTATCTCCCGGATCTTCTCCAGGGCATCGTTTTGTGCTTCAGTCGGTCCGGTGCGCATGGTCCCATTGTGCCATCGACGGGGCGCGGGTGATTAGTGTCTCCTTGTCGCGGATGGCAAAGGCAACGGTTATCCATGGCAGACGAAGCCGCCACGACTGTCCGCAAGATCATCCATGTGGACATGGATGCGTTCTACGCCGCGATTGAGCAACGCGACGACCCATCCCTGCGCGGGCGTCCGGTGATCGTGGGCGGCTCGCCCCAAGGGCGTGGCGTGGTCGCCACCTGCAGCTACGAAGCGCGGCGTTTCGGAATTCACTCCGCGATGCCGGCGGCGCGGGCCGCCCGGCTGTGTCCGGACGCGGTGTTTCTGCGTCCGCGGTTCGATGTCTACCGTCGGGTGTCCCGTCAGGTTCAGTCGCTGTTCCGGCACTACACGGCGCAGGTGGAGCCGCTGTCGCTTGACGAGGCATATCTGGATGTCAGCGATGTTGCCGGTTTCCGGGGCTCTGCCACCCTAATCGCCAGGGATATCAGGCGTCGTATCCGCAAGGAAACCGGCCTGACCGCCTCCGCGGGCGTTTCCTACAACAAGTTCCTGGCAAAGCAGGCCTCCGATCTGGACAAGCCTGACGGCCTGACAGTGATCAGGCCGGAGGACGGGCCGGGATATGTTGCGGCGCTTGCCGTCGGCAGGTTTCACGGCGTCGGTGCGGCTACCGAGCGGCGAATGCACGCGCTTGGCATCCTGACGGGCGCCGATCTGAAGGCATGGAAACTGGAAGAACTGCAGCAGGCCTTCGGCAGTCGCGCCGCTTTCTACCATGCCATCGCCCGCGGTATCGACGAACGGCCCGTTCGCGCATGTCGTGTCCGAAAGTCCATCGGAGCGGAAACGACCTTTGCCGCCGATCTGCGTGTCCGCCAGGACATGCTTGATGCTCTGGAGACGCTTGCGACGAAAGTCGCAGGCCTGCTCGCATCCAGGAACCTGGAGGCCCGCACGCTCACCCTTAAGGTGAAGTATGCGGACTTCGTCCAGGTGACCCGCAGTCGCAGCCGTGAACAACCCTGGATCGACGCCGTGGACATGCTGTATCACCTGGACGTGCTGTTGGCGCGGACCGATGCGCCGGCAAGACCGGTGCGGTTGTTGGGGGTGACCGTTTCCGCGCTTGGGCCGGCGGAGGACGGCGTTGCAGAGCAACTGGAGCTGGAAGTCTAGCCCGCATCTCTCACCGCCTTTCTAC